>CAZVPZ010000001.1:0-59809 GCA_964629245.1 uncultured archaeon
CCGCCTCCGCGGGAAGCGCCTCCTGCATCAGCTCTCCCAGGTCGACCCGGCCGGACTGGCACCGCGCCGATATATTGACCTCATCGTCTCCTGTCTGTGCGACGATGTGGATCCACTCGGGCGTCTTCGCGGACATGTTGGTGGCGATGCTGGATGTTATGTGGAAGTCGCTCTCTATCCCGAAGAAGATTATCATCTTTTCCCGGTCTATCTCCCTGTCCTCCTCGTAGTCCTCGACGGCGCGGTTGAACTCATCCTGCATCTCGAGGTAGACCTCGTAGATCTTCCTGTAGGCTTCCTGTGCCTCTAGCTCCTTCAGGTCGCTGGAAGCCATCAGGGCCTCGTAGGCCAGCTCTGCAAAGTGCGCTGAATCCCTGTACGGCTTGATGTTGAGAACCGATGAGTACCGACCGTACTCGCAGTTCTTCGCCAGCTGCTGCTGTTCAAGTTCCTCAGGCAGGTAGGCCTCGTAGTCCTCCTTGAGCTTCTCGAAGAGTTCCGGACACGAGTCGACGCCGAAGTCCTGTATAACTCCGAGCCCCGCGATCCACCGCAGGTCGTCCGCCATACCGAACTCGGAGGCGATGTCGAGGCATATCTTGCTGCAGGGTATGTAGACCTCTCCGTCCTCCGTCCGCGGGTTCACGAACGCAACATCTGGCTCCCGGTCGAAGTTGTGGTGGTCGACCACCAGTACATCCGCGTATCTCTCGTCCAGCTCCTCCAGCTCTTCCGCTCCAAGGTTGAAGTCTAGAACTATCAGCCTGTCTGCGCCCTCCAGCAGTTCGCGGTCCTCTTCGCCCAGGTGGTAGGCCCGCTTCGAGGGTATCCTGACCTCGTCTGCTGGCGTACCCCTAAGATGTTCGAGAAGCTTGGAGATTATAGCAGCTGACGCGCTGCCGTCCATATCCCAGTGGTGGACTACGACCACTTTCTCTTCCGGTTTTATTTCTTCAAGGAAACCTGTAGCTGGTTTCAGGAGTTCTGAATCCATAGTATAGTTTTAGCCGGAGGTACGGGAAAAACTGAACTCGACCTCGCTGCTCTCGAACTCGACCTCTCCTCTGTTTTCAAGGTGTTCGCCCCCGTACTCGATGCGGGAGAGGTTGATACGCCTCTTGAGGACGTCCTCTCCCTGTTTTATATCTTCGATGTCTCCTTTCAGCACGAGCTCGACTTCTTCTCCGACATCGAGACCTGCTTCCTTCCTCTCCTGCTGGATGGCTCTCCCTACCTCATTCACGAGCGCCTCACGTATCAGCTCTTCTGTTCTCTCTGTGTCGATGTACACCGCACCCTGGGAGAACTCTTCGCCCTCCCGGCCTTCCGGCACGAAGGTCCTGACATCGAACATATCCGGTGCGAGCGAGAAGCCTTCCAGCTCTACTTTTCCATCACTTTCCACTTTTTCTGCCACCTCTGACGCGTCAGCTTCTGCCAGCGCTTTTTCCACTCTGGATACGTCATCCCCGAGTTCAGGTCCTGCGTTGGCGTAATCGAGCTTGACCTCGTAGTCGAGCTCCACCTTCTGGAAATCCACTTCCTTCGCGTTCAATCTCTCCTCCATCAGTTCTTCCAGGTCCTCGACTGCCTGCCTGACCTCGGCGTTCCCGCTGACCGTGACCTTCTTCACAGGGTGACGCAGCTTGATGCCTTCTTCCTGCCTCAGCCTCGCAACTGTTTCTTCGACCTCCTGGAATATCGACATGTCGCGTTCGAGGCCGCGGTCGACCATCCCTTCATCGACCTCCGGGTAGTCCTCCATGTGGATGGAGTCGTTGCCGGTCCAGAGGTACTCCGCGAGGTAGGGCGTAAACGGAGATATCGCCTTCAGCAGCTCGGTGGTGACGTACCGCAAGGTCCACTCTGCCGCCTGCCTGTCGCCGCCCTCGTAGCCGGGTCGGAGGCGGTCGCGTATCATCTGTATGTAGGACCGGGAGAGGTCGTTCTTGGTGAAATTTTCTATCGCGGCCGCGGCCCTGTAGGCGCTGTATTCCGGCTCCGTGGAGGCATCGCGGACCTCCTCTATCATCGAATTCAGCCGGGATATAATCCACCGGTCCTCCAGTTCCAGGCTCTCCGGTTTTTCAACGTCCGACGTGTAGGTGTCCCGGTAGTTGTAGGCGTTCCATAATATATTCATGAAGTCCAGGTTCTCGTCCATCTCATCCCACCGGAAGCTCCAGTCCTCGCTGGGATCCTTCGAGAGTATGTAGAACCTGAGTATGTCGCGGCCGTACTTCTCGATAGCCTCCTGCGGGGAGACCACGATGCCCTTTGACTTGGACATCTCCCTTCCTTCCAGCATGACCTTGCCGTGGTAGATAACGCTGTCGAACGGTCTCTGCTCGAAGGTCATCATAGAGGTTATGAACTGGCTGTTCCACCACCCCCTTATCTGGTCGAATCCTTCGAGTTCGAGGTCTACCGGGCCCTCTTCCTCGAAACTGAAGTCGAGCCGGGGGTTCCTCAGCGAGGCCCACGGCGCGACACCGGAATCGAACCAGACATCCAGGACATCCGGAATCCTTGACATCTTCCCACCGCACTCTCCGCACTCCAGCTCCACCTGGTCGATGTAAGGCCGGTGGAGGTCGTCCGGTACCTCGGGAAGCTCGGAGCGGTCGCCTATAACCTTCGTATTGTCGCATCCCTCGCATTCCCAGATGGGCAGTGGTATACCCCAGTAACGCTGGCGCGACACCGGCCAGTCGCCCAGCTGTTCCAGCCACTCGTGGAACTTCTGTCCGGCCCAGTCCGGAACCCAGTTCACCTCGTCGTTCGCATCAAGTAAATCGTCGCGGAACTGTGTAGCACCGAAGAACCACTGCGGCACCGCTAACTGCAGAAGTGGTGTGTCGCACCGCCAGCACTTGGGGTACTCGTGGTGCACACTTCCCGAATGCAGTAGGGCGCCTGCTTGGTAGAGGTCTTCCTTTATCTCCTCGTCAGCATCCTTCACGTACATGCCCTCGTACTTGCCCGCTGTCTCGTCGTACTCTCCCTTGAGGTCGACAGGATTCAATAGCTCCAGGCCCTCTTCCTGACCCATCTCGTAGTCTTCTTTACCGTGTCCTGGAGCAGTGTGGACCAGGCCGGTTCCGGATTCCAGGTCGACGTATCTCTCGGACAGTACCACGCGCCTCTCCACGTCTTCCTGTAGCGGGACGTGTTCCTCCAGCGGGTTGCTGTACTTTACGCCCTCAAGCTCACCCCCTTTGACCTTTTCGATTACATCGTAGTCCTCTACCTTGAACTCCTCCATCAGGTCTTCCACCAGAGCGGACGCGATCCAGACCTTCCTGCCGTCGAACTCCACCAGCGAGTACTCGTAGTCCGGGTTGACCATGATGCCGGTGTTGGATGGCAGAGTCCAGGGCGTCGTGGTCCATATCAGTAGTTCCTCTTCGCTGTTGTCTATCGGAAACGCGACGTATACCTCGGGGTCTTCAAGCCGTGTGTACTCTATCTCGTTGTAGGCCACCGCGGTCTCGCACCGGGAGCAGACGTGGACGCTGTACCGGTCCTTGTAGAGATACCCCTTCTCGTATGCCCGCTTGAATGTGGTCCATGCGCCCTCGATGTAGTAGTCGTGGTAGGTGATGTAGGGGTTCTCCCATGTCATCCAGACCCCCATGTCGTTGAAGTCCTGGTTCATCTCCTTGATGTGCATGTCGACGAACTGCTTGCATCTCGCCACGAAATTGTCGACTCCGAAGTCCTCTATATCCTGCTTTTTCTCGAATCCCTCCTCTTCCTCCACCTTGTTCTCGATGGGGAGGCCGTGGACATCGTATCCGGGCTGTGCGTGCACGTCAAAACCCAGCTTCCTGTGGAACCGGAGGTAGTAGTCCTTGAGTATCTTGTTCATCCCTGTTCCCATGTGGATGGAGCCGGTAGCGTAGGGAGGGCCGTCGAGAAAGTAAAAGCGTTCTTCGCCATCATTCCTGTCCAGCACTTTTCCCCTCGTTTCGTTTTCCTGCCAGTGCTGTTGGACCTCCTCTTCTATTTCATCAGGGGTATACTCAGTCATACTCGCTCACTCGCTTCTGAAAGTTAAAAGGGTTGTTGCCCCTACAGTCCAGAACCAGTATTTGTAATACAAAATACTGGATTATGCCGATATATGGGGGAGATGTATTACAAAAACGGGTCTATCTCCACTCGTAGCTCTTGCCGTCCCAGTGACCGCTCCTGTTCCGACCCCCTTCTTCATCTGCCGATTCTTCTTCCTGTTCGTCGTCCCGCTTTTCGGGTTCTTCCGGTTCCTCCTCTTCCTCTCCGTCACCGCTTTCTTCCGGTTCCGGTATTTCCTCTTCCTTCCCAGTTCTTCCGCCGCCGAGACCTCCTTCGAGGAGTTTGTCCGCGATACTTCCCTCGGTGAACCCCTGGCCGGCGGGATGTGCTTCCCTCTTTCCCCCCGCTACTGTGGATGCGTCCGACATAGCCTGCTGGATATCGTCCAGCTGTTCCCTCAGCGCCTCCTTCTGGGGGAAGATTGCACCTGTCGGGGTGCCCGCGTTCTCCTCCCCCTTGAACCGGGGGAAGACCTGGATATATGCATGGGGCAGCATCTGGCCTCCAGCCTCCTCCACGTTTACAGTTATTGATACGCCGTCCGCGTCGAGCCCGTTCTTGGCCTTCTCCGCTACCTCACGGGCCAGCTTCATCGCCTCCTGCCATTCCTCTTTCGAGAAATCCAGTACGCTTTCTGTGTGCTCCTTCGGTACGATCATGGTGTGGCCCTTCGCACGGGGATTGACCTCGAGCCAGGCGTAGAAACTGTCTGTCTCACCCACCGTGTAGAGCTGGTCGGGATTCGCTATCAGCTGGCAGAAAGGACACTGTTCGTCGGCCATGTAAAGGATTTGCCCGGCAACGCCTTTATAAAAGTGGGCGGTGATTGGTGGTTACAAGATTTGCAGGTGCATTTTCATGTCTGAAGACGAATTTGACGACGATTTTGAACAGGATTTCGAAGACGACTTCGAAGAAACCCCAGAGGAAGAGGTAGAGCTTGAGGATGAAGTCGAGGAGGAAGACGATTTCGAGACGGAGACCCAGGACGACTTTGACGACGAGTTCGAGGAAGAAAGCGATGATGAAGGCTCCGGAGAGGACTTCGACAAGCCCGTCGCAGAGGGCGACGTGGTGGAGCTCGAGATCCAAGACCTCGGAAGCAAGGGCGATGGCATCGCGAGAGTCGAGGGATTCGTGATTTTCGTGCCCGGCGGAGAGGTCGACGAGACCTATGATGTCGAGATCACCTCTGTGGGAAGGAAGTTCGCCTTTGGAGAGATAGTGGACTGAGAACGCCGCTATCCAAGCTTTTTATCTTTTCTACTTTTCATTTCTATCATGGATTATCAGGACA
This sequence comes from uncultured archaeon, assembly GCA_964629245.1. Classification (GTDB taxonomy): domain Archaea; phylum Nanohalarchaeota; class Nanosalinia; order Nanosalinales; family Nanosalinaceae; genus CAZVPZ01. Next base: position 5,375 of record CAZVPZ010000001.1, read on the forward strand.
TCGCGCTCGCCGTGATTCTGCTCTCAAGTCTCCTGGGTCTGTACCTCGCCCTGAATCCGATGGTCTTGGTAGATGCGATGGAGGAGCAGCATGACCACGGCAGTCATCCCCACGGTAACGAATCTGAGGGCTTCGTTTACGGCTCGGATCACGACCACGCTCTCTTCTACCTGGTGGTCAACGGCACCGAGATGGAGTTCTCCAAGCCCGAGTATCAGCTCGCTGCCTCCTACGTCCACCTGGAGAACAACAACTCTCATATCGTCCACAAGCACTCTGTCGGCGTCACCTGGGAAGACTTTTTCGAAACCATAAACGTCTCGATCAACTATACCAGGGAAGGGCTCTGTGTGGATGCGAGGGGGAAGAAGTACTGCGGCAACGGCACTGTATCTCTGGACGGTAAAATCCAGCCAGATATCGGGACCGAGATACAGCAGGGCGCGAACATGATCATAGCTATAGGAAACCGGTCGGAGCAGACGCTTGAGAGGTACCGGGGCAGACAGCTACCGAGACATTACAAGCCGTCTGGGACTCGTGGAAGGAGGATATGAAGATGAAGAATCTGCTGGTACGTTACAGCGATATAGGTACGAAATCCCGCTATGTCAGGAACCAGATGACGGCGGTCCTGAGACAGCGGGTGGAAGACAGGCTTGAATACGAGGATATAGACTACGAGAAGGTGTCAGGTGGACACGGCAGGATAATCGTGGAATCCGGGAAGACGATGGAAGCTGCGGAGGTCCTCTCAGAGGTTCCGGGCGTCGCCTCCGCTTCTCCCGCAGTCAAGACTGATGCCGCGATGGACGCGATAAAGAAGGCTTCCCTCGAATTCGATTACGGTGGAAGTTTCGGAGTTGATGCAAGGAGGGCGGGAGAGCATCCTTTCAGCAGTAAAGATGTCGAGGAAGAGGTTGGAGCGGTGGTAGAGGAATCGGAAGAGATAGAGGTCGACCTCGATGATCCTGACACTTGGCTGGGCGTGGAGGTAAGGTTCGGCGACGCCTACCTGTACACGGATACCTTTGAAGGGCCGGGCGGCCTTCCGGTTGGCACGCAGGGCAGGCTCACGGCTCTGATAAGTGGAGGTATAGACTCTCCGGTTGCCGCCTACCAGGTCATGAAGAGAGGTTGCGATGTTCTGCCGGTCTACTTCTACAACAGGCCAATAGCGGCGGAGGACCACTGGCTTCGCTTCCGGGCCGGGGTGGAAAAACTCAGGCGGTTTCATCCTTCCAAGACCTGGGAGGTCTACCGGGTAGATATGGAGGAGGTCAACAACGAGCTCATGGAGGTGGAGAGGGGAAGGATGTTGCTCCACCGGATTGCCATGTTCCGCGTGGCAGGGAGAATCGCGGAGAGCGAGGGCTTACCGGGTATAGTCACTGGCGAGGCAATCGGCCAGAAATCCTCGCAGACGCCGTCTAACCTCGCGGCCACGTCTTCGGAGGTAGATAGACCGGTTTTCAGGCCCCTGCTTGAGTGGAACAAGCAGGAGATAGTTGAGAAGGCGAAGCAGATAGGAACTTACGAGGATGCCTCTATAGCGTCTGCCTGCAGCACGATGGCACCGGATAACCCTGCGACGGAGATGAAGCCCGAGGACCTGGGAGAACTCAAGCGGAAGGTGGCTATAGACCGTCTCGTGGAGCAGGCCTGGGATTCTGCGGAGAAACTAAATCTGTAGCACCGAAAAGGTTATATACCCTGCACTGATTCTGAAAGGTTATGACTCTGAAAGAGAGGAAAGAAGAGGCTGAGGCGATTCTTGACTCGGCGGAAATGCTGCTGGAAACTTTCGGAGGGGCTGGAGGTATCGCCAACAAGCTCCAGAAGAAGATAACGGAGCTGGAGGAAGAGCTACAGGACCCCGAGTCTGAGCAGAAGCTTAGCCAGCTTATATCGGATATAAAGGAGCTTATGGACCAGCTCCAGGACCAGCCGATGGAGGAAGGACCCGAAGATGAGATGGGGATTGGTCCCGAGGACGAGATAGGAAGGGGTCCAGAAGACGATGTTCCGCCATTCTAGCTCCGCCAGAGCTTTATAGACTTTCTACCCACTGGTTTCTATGAGGAAGGACCGGATAGAGGTGAAAAGGTTTGGAGGGGATAAGAACGCTCTCCGCCACTGGAAAGATATAGAGTCGCCCTTCTCTGTGGCCCGCAACACCGTTCTCATAGTTCTGGCCCGCTATACCCCTTTAAAGCTGAAAAATGCGCTTCTCAGGCTGGCAGGTGTCGATGTGGGCGCCCATGTTTCAATAGGCCTCGATGCGACCTTTGATGTCTTCCGTCCGGATATGATTTCTATCGGTGCGAACACCACCATCGGGTACAACGCCACAGTTCTGGCCCACGAGACGACCCAGGATGAGTTCCGTGTCGGTAGGGTCGATATCGGGGAGAACGTGCTTATAGGCGCCAACACGACTGTCCTGCCGGGCGTGGTTATAGGCGACGGCGCCACGGTATCCGCCAACTCTCTGGTGAACCGCGACGTTGAAGAGGGCGAGTTCGTAGGGGGTGTGCCGGTCAGGAACCTCTCTCCTGAAGATGGAGGTACATGAGGGCCGCACTTAACGCCGTGAGGCCGAAGGCGGAGGCCATCGCAGGGCTTACAGGGTGGTCGTGTGGCGCGTAGATCCGGGTGTGCAGGTCGAGGAAGTAGTCAAGCAAGTCGTTGACCACGAACCAGGATGCGGCGAGTCCGAGGTGCCTGAAGTCGAAATCTGTGTAGTCGAGCACCAGGAACGCCTGCAGGAACATCAGTAGATGCGAGAAAAGCAGGAAAAGGTACATCGGAAGCGGGTTGGAACTGAAGAAGGTATCGAAGTAGAACAACAAGATGAAGACGGTCCACAGGCCGTACTTGATGTTAGCGATTGCTGCGAGAGCGTCTAGCAACCCGGATTTTCGATTCTGGATGTAAAAGAAGAGTGAGGAGGCGATGAGGAGTGTAGCGAGAGGGGAGTCGGCCACGAAGATCCACAGGTGTGGTGCGGTTGCGGCGAACTGTTCCCTGTAGTAGTAGAAGCCGAAAGCTGTTCCCGCGAGGTTGACAGTTATTATCGCGGCCGCGAACCTGGAGAGTGAGAGTTCTCTGAGCTTCTCCGGCAGTATCTGGACCATGTAGAACTTATTTCCGGCGGCTTTTTTCTATCTCTTCCTCAAGACCGAGTCCCTCTACGAGGTTCTGGTAGCCCTTCCTCACGGTTACCTCGGTCACCCCTACTGCCGCTGCGATCTCCTGCTGGGTGACTTCCTCCCCTTCCAGCTTTGAGGCTAGGTAGAGCGCTGCCGCCACTATCCCGTCGGGACTCCTTCCTGCTAGAAGTTCCTCTTCGCGGGCGTTCTCTATCAGCCTCCTTGCCCGTGCCTGTGTCTCTCCTTTCATACCTATCTGGGATCCGAAACGCGGTATGAAATCCTCGGGGTTGACGGGAACTATGCGGAGGTCAAGCTCTCTCGCAACGTAGCGATAGGTCTTGCCGAGTTCTCTCTCGGTTACGCCGGCTTCGTCCGCGATTTCTGACATAGTCCTGGGAACGCCGTGGTTTCTCGCGGTGACGTAGATCAGTGACGCGGCGATGTGCTCTATCCGCCTTCCCTTGACAACGCCCTGCTCTAGTGCCTTTTCATACAGCCTTCCTGCTTCTTCGAGAACTGAATTCGGAAGTTTGAGCATCGCGACGAGCCTTTCCATCTCTCCCAGGGCGAACTTCATACGTCGCTGGCGGGACTCGTCCAGCCGTCTCTGCCATTTCTTCATCCTGTAGTACTGTCCGCGCTTGCTGGGTGAGACTCCTCTAAGGCTACCGCCCCCTATCTCGGTTGAAAGCCCGCGGTCGGCCTTGGTATAGGTTATAGGGGCGCCTGTACGCTTTATCTTCTCCCTCTCCTCGGAGGTGAAGGCCCTCTGTTCCGGGGCGGACTCCTCTATCATCTCCTCTTCTATGACTGTGCCGCATTCCCTGCAGAGCAATTCGGCTCTCTCAGTGTTCCTCCTGAAGGAGGTGGAACCGCACACGGGGCATTCAAGCCCTTTTTCGTCGTTTTCCTCAGAATCTGGCATTTTCCCTACCCGATCAATCTCAAATGAACCCCAAACTTCTTATCTCTTTCGCTTACCACCGGGAAACTGCCTCTGAACCGTGAAAACTTACTGCGCTAGCCTAGGAGGTATTTGAGTCCAGGGTTCTTCCTGACGAGTTCGGTATCCTCCAGGTACTCGTCGAGCCCCACTATCCTGCCGGCGCCGAAAGCCCCGAGACCGAACAGCAGTATGGCGTAGACAATGTGGTCGTCCACTACCCAGCCATGCGCCAGGGGAAGTCCCTGCATAAGCCCGCCTTCAAGGCTGGAAGCCCAGAAAAGCATCATCATCACTGCAGACCAGAAGGCACTGGACCTGACCAGCAGGCCCAGCAGTAGCCCGAGCCCGGTCAGTGTAAGGCCCCACATCACAAGGGCGTCGACCATGGGTATACCGGCCATTATCGCCCAGGCGTCCACGAACGGGTTGCCAGCCGGCACGTTCTGGAGGTATCCGGCAGCGGTCCAGGAAGGATCCAAGAGCTTTTCAACACCGGCCTGGAAGAGTATCCAGCCCATCACGATACGTAGGGACAGGATGGAGTAGCCGACCCAGTGATCGGAGTATTCGAACGAGACATCTCTTCCGAATATCTCTGTACGAAGCTCTTGATCTGACATAACTCAACTAACCGCCTGCTTCCTTATAAAGGTATTCTGCCCGCTGAAGGGTTTAGGCAGGCCTAAAAGGCCTTCTTGGTTCGCTACCAAGATTAATAAACAAGACCTCATGAACTGTTTGTATGGATAGAGGCACCGTTCTAAAACTTATCCTTGTCCTGTCGGTAATCGGGCTCGGGGTGGCTGGCTACCAGACCTACGAGCACTACTACCTTGAGTCCGCGATTTGCGACCTGAGCAGCACTTTTTCCTGCTCCGCGGTCACCGGTTCGGAGTACGGGGAGTTTCCGCCCGGTTCCGGCGTGGCGACAGCCGCACTTGGAATGATCTGGTGGCTTGGAGTCATCTTCCTGACCAACGATCTGCGTAGGGGTGAAAACCGTTTTGAAGACGAGGAGTTCTATCTCTTCGGATGGCTGGCCTTCGGAATACTGTTCATGCTCTACCTTCTGGCGGTCGAGCTATACCTACTGCCACAACAGACCGGGGAGCTCATAATATGTCCGTTCTGCACTATTCAGCACTTCCTCATGACGCTGATATTCCTTATGTCTTTCAGCCTGCTGGAGAAACCGGTCGGGAGCTACCTTGGGAATGTTTTCTACACGGAGGTGGATGAAAGTGGCGAAGAAGCTTGATCCAAAACCGTTCTTCTTCCTCGGTATAGTGGCTGTTATAGCGGTAGGAGCGTGGTTCATACTCGGGACAGGCGGTAGCAACCAGAACTACTACGATTTCGCTTCCTGTCTCGCGGATGAGGGGGCTACGATGTACGGTTTCGACGCGTGTCCGCACTGCAACAGGCAGAAAAGTATAATCGGACAGGATGCGTTTAAGAAAAACCTGACTGACAGGGGATATTATGTCGAATGCAGGCCGGAATCGGAGGCCGGTGAACAGCTTGGAGACCGGGCGGACAGGATTTCATCGGTTGAACCGTTGAGCCCGGAGGACACGCAGGGGGAGGCCTGTGAGGTAAATGTAGGACAGGGGACCCCCACATGGGTAATAAACGGTGAGAAATATGTCGGAGAGCAGAGCCTTGTCACCCTTTCCGAGGCAACCGGATGCGCCCTGCCGGCGGGATATCAGGAGTCTGGCGATGTAGGAGGATTCACTCCGGAGGAGAACAACAGTGGCTGAGTTCGCATTCACACTGCCGATTCTGGGTACGCTGGCCTTCCAAGAGCTTGCGCTACCTGCCGTTGTTCTTGGAGCGGCTATCGACTCGGTCAACCCATGCGCCTTCGGCGTACTGATCTTCCTGATGACCTACCTGACGAAAGTATTTGACAGGAAGAGCACCGTACTGATTGGAGGTCTCCTGTATACATCAGCGGTCTATATCACTTACTTCCTCGCAGGTCTGGGACTTCTCAGCGCGGTCCAGAACCCGGCGATATCCTACTGGTTCTACTGGGTCGCGACCTTCGTGGCGTTCTCGGCTGCGGCTTTCGAGATAAAGGATTTCTTCTGGTACGGCCGCGGCGTATCGATGGACATGTCGATTATCCCAGGTTCTGCGGACAGGATCAAGATGTGGACCCAGAAGATGCAGAAAATCTCGAAAGAGCGGCCCAGAACAGCTCTCGCGATGACTCTTCCCATAGGATTCGGGGCAGCAGCCTTCGAACTTCCGTGCACGGGCCAGGTCTACTTCGCTATACTCGGGCTCATCAACGCTTCCGGTGCAGGACCGGAGACATGGGTCCCATGGCTACTACTTTACAACTTCATATTCGTCGCACCCCTGCTGGTCATAACTGCTCTGATGTACGTTGGGATGTCCTCCGACAGGCTCGAAAGATGGAGGAAGAAGAACCGCCGCTACATGAGGCTCCTGATGGGGCTGTTCCTATACACACTCGGGGCATTCCTGCTCTACTTCACCTTCAACCAGTTCCCTGTCAAGGTGGCCGCCACCAGCGGCAGGGTAGCGACCTTCCTGCTGTTCGCATCCCAGATAAGCATAGTCGGCTACGTACTCTACAAGGGATACGTGGAGTGAAGGAATGATTGAAAAGCGTTCGAGAGTATCCTGACTTATGTACGAGAAGATCCTCATACCGACCGATGGCAGCAAGGGAGCGGAGGTAGCGGTCGAACACGCCCTTGAAATCGCTGACAGGTTCGATGCGGAAGTCCACACCCTTTACGTGGTAGATGTCCGTGTCAACCGGGTCTCGGACATATTCTCCGATATGCTGGGAGAGTTCGAGGAAGTGGGTGAAAACGCTACAGCTGCCATCGAGGAGAGGATAGAAGAAGCCGACCTCGACGCGGTAACCGAAGTAGTCAGGGGTATCCCCTCGCGTTCCATCAGGGAGTACGCTGAGGAGAACAGTATCGACCTGATCGTCATGGGAACCCACGGCAACACCGGCCTCGACCGGTTGCTCCTCGGAAGCACCACGGAGAAGGTGCTCAGGACTTCTGAGGTGCCGGTGATGACTGTAAGACGTGAGGAGTGAGATGGCCGGGGTTATCCCGGGTTCATTACTTTCGATACTAGCGGCTATGATTTTCGGATAAGGGTTGGAAATTTTTACCAAAGCAAAATTAAAGAAGTCCTTTCAGAGGGGTAGTATGAAACCGGGTTCCGGGACCAGTACGATACTCCTTGTCCTGGTACTGGCCTCGGTTTTCATCCCTGCCGCATCCGCACAGGGGGGACAGGAAGAGAAGTGCCTCGCATTCTTCTATTCCCCATCCTGTCCCCATTGCGATGCGGTCGAACGCTACCTTGACGACGCACGCCAGGACCACGATATCAAGGTCGAGAAGTACGCCGCATCCGAGGAGCCGGAGAAGTTCGCGAGGTATCTGGAGGAGTTCGAGGTCCCCCCGAACAGGAGAGGTGCGGTCCCCGCGGTGTTTATCGATGGTGAGTACGCTGTCGGCTCTGAGAACTCCATAGGCCTGCTGGAACGGAAGTTCAACCAGGAAGGTACGATAGAATGCCCTTTAACCGATGAAAAAAGCAGTCCTGCGACGGTCGCAGGTATCACGGGACTGGCCCTTGTGGACGCCGTCAACCCGTGTGCCCTTGTAGTACTCCTTATACTCCTCACCTCTATCCTCAGCCGCCGCCCTGAGAGGAAGACGGAGGCCCTGAAGGCCGGGATGGGGTTTTCAGCCGCTATATTTGGGGCCTACTTCGCGATGGGTGTTCTGATAGTACTCGGCTTCAAGTCGGTAGTCTCTGTCACCCAGATAGATATACAGGGTCTGTACCAGTTGATGGGTGCTTTCGCTGTGGTGGTCGGCCTTCTCAACATGAAGGACTGGATAAGCCACGGCTGGGGCGGCTTCGCGATGGAGGTACCGTTCTCTTGGAGGCCGAAGATGAAGAAGATTATAAAATCCGCTACATCGGCCAGGGGAGCCCTGGTCGCTGGGGTGATAGTAAGCCTGTTCCTGTTGCCATGTACGTCGGGTCCATACTTCGTCGCTGGTGGTCTCCTTTCAGGTTACAGCTGGGCCGCTGCGCTTCCCTGGCTCCTGCTCTACAATGCGGTCTTCATCGCACCGATGGTTGCGATTACGCTGGCGGTCTACGGGGGATTCGCCTCGGTGGAGAACGTGTCAGACTGGCGCGAAGAAAACATAGAGAGGCTTCACCTGTTCGCAGGTATTATACTCGTAGCACTTGGCCTCGCGCTCTTGCTCGGGCTGGTATAGGAAACGCCTGCGCCCGGATTGTGAACGGAACTGATGTCAGTTCCATCAACAGGCCGGGTTCAAAGAACCCGGCATTGCGCAGTATTAGCGTAACAATACGCCGGCGCCCGGATTTGAACCGGGGAGGGCCGTCACAGCCCAGCAGATATCTCGTTGTTCCAGGGCGTTTCATCATCGTGGCGTTCAGCCACTCGTGCACATCTGCTTGGCAACAGCTCGAATCTGCCGCGTTCAGCCAGACTCCGCCACGCCGGCTTGGTGTATGAAAAGGGATGTGCCTGAAGTTTTTATTTAGTTGTATGCACGAAACTAACTCGTATGGAATACGGTTCGGTCATCTTCGACATGGACGGCGTCGTCCTTAAGTTCGACGGCGGTAACGACTTCAAGTGGAAATACGACGCGGTCAGGGACGCGCTCAGGCAGCTGGAGGTGGACCCAGGAGAGATGTCGCGGCTTGATCTTGACGCCTTTATGGGGGATCAGGGAGTCGAGAAATGTGTCGAGGCCTGTGAAAAGCAGGGTATCGATCCCGCCGAGACATGGGAGATGATAGCTGAGAAAACCACGAGGGCGCGGGTGCAGATGATGAAAAATGGTACTTTCCAGTTATACCCGGATGCGGGGAACGCGATAGAGGTCCTCCGGGAGGACGAGGTAGAACTGGGCCTTATCAGTAACGCGCCGGAGATGGCTGTAGAGGCGACAGTTAATTTCTACGAACTGAAGTGCCACCTTGAATTTTTCCGCGGTATAACCAGCTTCAGAGATCTTTTCTCGAGGAAGCCGCATCCCGACCACCTCGAGTTCGCGAAGGCCGAGCTGAGGAGAACTCCCTTTCTCTACGTTGGTGACGTAGAATCCGACATCATCGCCGCCAGAGACGCCGGTATCGATTCTGTCTGGGTGAAGAGGAATGGCGGCGCGATGGACGTGAAACCTGATTACGAGATTGAAAGCCTGGACCGTCTAGTGGGGATAGTTGAGGAAGGATGAGATACGACGCCGTCATATTCGACAAGGACGGCGTACTCTTGGACTCTCTTTCAGGAGGATACAAGTACGCCAACCGGATACGTGTTGAGGAACTCCGGAAGCGGGGAATCGAGACTGATGAAGAGGAGGCAAGGACTATCGTTCGGGCAAGCCACCGCAGAGAGCTTGAAAGGTTCATGGATGAAAAAGGCCTGTCATGGAAGGAAGTTGAAGAAATCGAGAAGAGGATAGCCGCCATAAAGAACAGGAAGATAGAGGAAGGAGAGATACGGCTTTTTCCTGGTATCGAGAACCTGCTGGAGAGCATCGATGCTTCCAAGTCCGTGGTCAGTAATGCTCCCTGGAGGAACACCTGTTTCACCATGTTCTACTTCGGGATAGGCAGGTATTTCGAGAGGGTGGAATCGCCGTCCCTGGACGACCTGAAGACCTACCTCAGGCTGAAAAAGCCGAACCCCGTTATGGTGGCGCGTGTCATAGAGTCTATGGAGGTAGAAAACCCTCTGATGGTGGGTGACAGCCAGGACGATATAGAAGTGGCGCACAACACAGGGATTGATTCATGCCTTGTCCACAGGCGAAACGATTTTGAGGCAGAGCCGACGTACGAGATAGAGAGTATCGAAGATCTGCCGCGGATACTTGACTCCTGACTTAAAAATCTGCAGCTCCAACCCGCTAACATGTCCCACGACGAGGAATGCTCGAAATGCGGCGATGAAGCCGTTATCTTCCGCGAATACGAGGGCCGGGGGCTCTGCGAGAAACACTTTTCTATAGCCATAAATAAACAGGTAAAGCGCACCATAAGGAAGGGCGAGCTGGTCGAATCAGGTGATACTGTGGCCTTAGGGCTCTCAGGTGGGAAGGATTCGGCTGTCCTGCTTGACCAGCTGGTTGAGATATTCGGCGAGAGACCTGACATCGATATAGTGGCGGTAGCGGTTCACGAGGGGATAGACGAGTACCGCGAGAAGTCGATCGGCGCGGCGGAGGAACTCTGCGACGAGCTCGGGGTAGAACTACAGGTAGGTAGATACGACGACTACTACGACCTCAAGATGGACGATGTCGCGGGCGCGGGAGCGCGCGGCAACTGCACCTACTGCGGCATCATGAGACGCGATCTCCTGAACCGTCTCGCCAGGCAGGTCGAAGCGGACAAGATAGCTATCGGCCACAATCTGGATGACGAGGCCCAGGCCATAATGATGAACTACATCAAGGGCGACAGCAAGCGCCTTGCAAGGATAGGCTCCCGGACTGACGCGGTATCCCACGACAAGTTCGTGCCCCGCATCAAGCCCCTGATCGACTGCATGGAGAAGGAGATAGCACTCTATTCACGCATCCACGACCTCGGGGTCATAGACCGCTGTCCACACGTCCGGGAGTCGACGTTGCGTCCCATGGTGAAGAGCTTCCTGAACAGGCTGGAGTCGGAGATGCCGGGCACAAAGCACTCAATCGTTTCCCAGGGAAGGAGGATATCCAAGCTCGTGGAACAGGATGTGGAATGGCAGGACAACCAGCTGAGAGAGTGCGAGGAATGCGGTGAGCCCTGTTCGAGCGATGTGTGCAGGAAGTGCCAGCTGCTTGCGGATATCAAGCAGGCGGCTGAAACAAGTGAGGAGCATGACTACAGGGTGGAAAGCTAGGGTTATCTCGTGACTTCGACAGTTACCTCTTTTTCGTCAAGCGGATTCTTCTTCGTGGCCTGACTGGAGTTGAAAACTCTCAGCTTCAGGGCCTTGGAGCCGGAGTCAAGGCTTCCGAGGGCATCGGGACGGCCTGTAACTATGACGGTCTTTTTCCTTGTCAGCCCGCCGCTGGGTGCGTCACCCATGAAGTAGACGTACTGGGCCCGGTTGGCAAGTGAATCGTTCACCCGTGCTATATCTATCTCGGTGATGGCTACCGTGAAAGAACCCGGCCGGTCGTAGTTGTTCCGGACCTGGAAAGTGAGTTCCGCGGAGCTGTTGCCTTCAAGGGATATCTTGTCTGTCGACATGACTATCTCGGGCGAACTGTCGACGCATCCGGATGCGGCAACTACAACGGCGAGGGCCAGTATAGCTTTGGAGCGCTCCATAAACAGTAATGGGGTGAATCTATTGTTAAATGGTTCTCAAATCTTGCGGCCACACCAAATTTAAGCCCTTGGATGATACCTAGTAATAACTGGTAGATATGAAAGCTATAATACTCGCAGGGGGTCACGCGACCCGGCTCTGGCCGATAACGAAGGACCGGGCTAAACCGCTCCTCCCTCTGGCGGACAGGCCGATAATAGACTACATGATGGAGGAACTCGACGGCGGGGTCGACGATATCATAGTCTCGACTAACGAGAAATTCGCGGATGACTTCGAGGACTACGTCGACTTCTTCGACAGGGATGCGCAGGTGGTAGTCGAGAACCAGGACAGTGAGGAGGAGAAACCCGGGACGATAGGAGCTATAATCAACCTTATAGAGAAGGAGGATATAGACGACGATCTGCTCGTCGTTGGAGGAGACAACTACTTCGGCTTCAGCTTCCACGACCTGCTTGATTTCTGCCGTGAAAGGGATGGACCGGTCAATGTGGTCTACGACGTCAAGGACTACGAGATGGCTTCCAGCTTCGGCATAGTCGATGTCGAAGAGGACTGTATCACAGGATTTGAGGAGAAGCCGGATGAACCGCCTTCGACGCTCGCATCCACTGCCTGCTATTACTTCCCGCAGGAACATGTCTCGCTCTTCCACGAGTACGAGGAGCATTTCCGCGACAGCGACATACCCGCGGACCGGTACCTCGACGAGCCCGGCCGTCTGATCGAATGGGCGCACGAACAGGTGGAGATGTACGCCTTCCGCTTCAGCGGTGACTGGTTCGACATAGGGACGCAGGAAGGTTACCTTCAGGCGCAGCGGGCGGTCATGGAGGAAAACATCATACACGGCACCACGGAGAACTGCGACATAGGCGAGAACGTCATGGTGATGAAGGACGCCGAACTGGAGGAGGTCAAGATAGAGAACAGCATAGTTTTCCCTGGAGCGAAGGTGAGGGATTCCGAGGTAAGAGATTCGCTGATCGACAAGAACTCGGATATAGAAGGGGCGGATCTCAGCGGCGCTATTATCGGCGCCCACACCACTCTTTAATCCCTATCAGGGTGCACCGAACCGCGATTCTGTTCCAGGCATCCCGTTAGTGCCCGTACCCATCGATGCGGCCGAGGGGAATTCTTGAGGCGGTGTCGCGGCAGAGTTGTCTGATTCTCCGTAGTTAACATCCCTGTAGTCGTCGAAGTAGAAGCCCCCGTCGGGGTCGAGGTCCTCGTAAAGGTTCTCCAGTTCTCCAAGGCCGTACCGTTCATCCAGAGCCTCGAGGTATTCTTCAACTTCATCACCTATCACCAGTAGCTCGTACTCTGTGCTGCCTAGCTCTACCTGATGGTAGAGGAAATCCTCGCCGATTTCCAGGCGACCTTCAAGCCCGTAGATGTCGCTCTCCTGTCCCAGGATTGTCTCGTAGGCTTCCACGTCAAACTCCTCGTCAAGGTCCAGACCTTCGCGCTCCAGCGCTTTCTCGAATTCTCTTGTCTCGTAGGGGTAGAAGTACCTCCCGGCTATCTCACCGTTATCTACTATCTTGTTTGCAAGGGCCTGTGTCATACCTTCGACCTCTCTCCTGTCGCCCCGGGTCATCACCTCGTCGAGCCTCTGACTGAGCTCGTCCGAGATGCCGTACTGTCCCTGGAGCTTCTTGCCGAAGTCGCCGTTGAACTGCTGGCTGTGCAGCACTTCGTGTACGAGAGCGTTCTCAAGGGTCCGGTCGGCGTACCGTCCGAGATAGCGGTCGACCACGAGATGGGTATCGCCTGTTCCCGAACCGTGTATATCCTGCTGGGTCATCGCCGCAGTCTCATCCGGCAGGCCCTGTACGTGGACGTAGTCGAACTCGTGTTCCAGGCCGTACTTCTTCTCTATATCTTCAAGTACGTCCCAGACCACGTTTTCCCTGTTGACCATTTTACTCCACCCTCGTATTGCCTATGTTTTCGAGTCTTTCCTCCAGTGGCGGGTGTGTCGAGAAGTATTTCGTGAGTTTCTCTCCGGAGAACGGGTTCTCGATGAACAGGCTCGCACCGGCTTCCTGGATTCTCGAGGCATGGTAGCCGGACCTCTCGTTTGTCCGGTGTATCTTCTCCAGCGCGGAGCCGAGGTGTTCTCCCTGGCCGTGTATCCGGACCGCATCCGAATCCGCCCGGAACTCCATCTTCCTCGATATCGCGAGACGGATAATCGTGGCTATTACCGGTGTCACTATCATGAAGGCAAGAGCACCGACAGCATCCCCCATATCCTCGTCGCCACCGAACATGGCTCCCCAGAACGCCAGTTCTGCCATCACAGCGACCGCTCCCGCCATCGTCGCTACCACGGCGTTTATCAGGGTGTCCCGGTTCTTGATATGGGCTATCTCGTGTGCGAGGACTCCTGCCACCTCTTCTCGATCTAGATTGTCCATAAACCCGTCTGTGACGCATACCACTCCTTTCTCCGGTGATCTCCCGGTGGCGAAGGCGTTGGGCGCCTCCATAGAGTTCCTGTATATCTTCGGCTTTGGGATGCCGGCGTTTCCCGCAAGTTCTTCAACGGTGCGGTGCAGGCCGGGGTTTTCCTCCTCAGTCACTTCTTCTGCACCGTACACCCTCAGTACTATCCTGTCGGAGAACCAGTAGCTCAGGAAGTTCATCGCTCCTGCGAGTACAAGTGCGACCGCCATGCCGCCGGTTCCGCCGATGAGGTATCCTGCGCCCAGGAATATGCCTGTCAGGAGGGTCAGCAGGCCGAATACCTTGGCGTTCGTCTTGAGTCCGCGTGCGGTTACCATCCCGGTCTTTAACTGGCTGTTAACCTTAATAACATCTGGGAAAAAATCAAACTGTAATACAAATTCGCGTTATATTCATATATATGGTTCTATGTAATACGGCTATCCGGTTTTCTCCAGGAGTTCGTCTATGTCGCGGTGGAACCTCCAGTTCTTGCCCGGTGCTTCTTCCACCGGTATCCATACGGGTTCTCCCTCCCAGCTACCTTCGGGTTCTATCTCGGGGTTAAGTATCTCGGCGCTGAAGATGATTTCCGGCCCGCCGACAGGATTGATGTCTTCCTTGAGCGGCGCCTCTATCTCGATTCCATAGCCCGTCTCCTCCCTGACCTCCCTTACGGCGGTCTCCTCAAACCGCTCTCCCCGTTTCAGCGTTCCTCCTGGCAGGAGGTGGAAGTCTCCGTTGTGGAGAGCGAGAAGCTCTCCGTCCCTGACGATCACCACCGCGGCAGTCGGTGGAGCCCAGAAAACCTTCCCGAACAGCTTTGCGAAGAGTGACTGGCCGTGCCACTGGAGCCAAGAAAAAGGGTGCATGGTGCGCTTTCCGGGTTCCGGAGACCTGAGAAGGGAGGTGGGCCGGGCCTGCAGTCCCTTCTCTAGGTACAGGAGGACAGACGAGATGAGGTAGCCGATTATAAAGAGGTAGGTAAGGTGCGAGAGGATAAGTTTGCTGTCGACCGGTTTAGCCGCCTCTAGGCTTTCTGCGAATTCAGGGTCCAGGTACCGGGGTGTACCGAAAGTGGTTCTTTTAACCCTGTTCAGATAGCTCTCCGAGACGGTGAGGTTGTTTTCTGACGCGAATTCAGAAAGCAGCTGGTTCCGGTCGGGATGTAGCAGTTCCTCGGCTTCCTGTTTTTCGATGTAGAGACTGCATCCCGCCCCTGGAAAGGCGTCGCTGTTGCTCTCAAGCCCCATGTAGCAGGGGGCAGGGTACCGTGGATCGACCGGTTTCAGGCTTACAGCTACAAGGCTGGCGAATATTATCTCGGGCTGGCCTTTCAGGATGACGGTATCTTGGTTGTCTCTGGGCACATCGTTCAGAATCCTTTGCATCTTATCAAACTTGCCCGTCTGGTTGGTCTCGTAGAACCTCTGGACGAGCAGGTCCTGTGCCACCACGTACTTCCTGATTTCTGCACCCCTTTCGAGATTTTTTTCGGCTAGGGGGGCGTGTGCCTGGAAGATCAGGATACTTGAAAGCGATACCAGTACCAGTATGAAGGGCAGCGGGAGCTTCCAGTGCGAGTAGGAGAGGAACTTCACCAGCTCTTTCTTCAGGATCTCGGGGTCCATGGAGACTTTTTCCCCGCGTCCTGATTTAAAATGGAAGGAGAAAAATAGTCTGGCAGCGTCCGCACGCTCCCGCCGGAAGGCAGTACTAATGCGATCGCTGAGGGACTTTACTTCCGTGTTCGGAATGGGTACGGGTGTTGCCCCCTCGCTGTGGCCGCCAGTATTTCTGGAAATCCGGGTGAATTCTTTTAAATCCTTCAGATGGGCTGGAGTTAAATACCGGTCCTCTCAATTAAACCGTATGAAAATGCTTTCTTTCGTCCTCAAGATGGAGAAATCCCGGCTTCTGGATATCGCGACCGTCGCAGTTCTCCTGATGGATGTCCTGATAATCTACGGGAGCCTGGGCTGGAAACAGCGCTACGTTTTCGGGTTCAGCCTCGATCCCGGCATACTCGCGGTCCAGCTCACTGTATTGATGATAGCCGTTTACGGCCTTGAAACAGTCTACGACTCGATGAAGAGTGGCAGCGGTTACCGCTAGTCCCAGTCCCGGGAAAGGATTTCTTTTAGCTCTTTTGCCCGTCCCTTCGGTATCCGGGAGGAGACGAGTTCGTCCTTGTAGAAGCCGCAACCTATTACGCGGTGCTGGAACCTGAGAGCGACGTATCCCTTTGTCAGCCCAGTTACTTCTATCATGTCACCGTTCAGGAGGTCTTCCAGTTCGCGGCGGTCGAGGTCCACGACGTTTTTCTCCAGCCTGTCGCCCACCAGCTGCAGACCGTAGGTGGTTGGCTTGAGCCCGATCTTCATCTGTCTTATGAACCGGATGCCGTAGGTCTCCGCCTCCAGTTCTGTCTCCATCTCCGGTGACGTTATCCAGATGTCGCCGTTTACCTCTCTCAGGGTGAAGGCTGTCTCCTCTCTCCCGATGTCGAACCGCTCCTCCAGGTATTCCCAGGCCTCATCCACGGAACCTGGCAATGTATATCACCCCGGATTTCAGATGGGGAGGGTAAACCCTGACGGTTTTTTCCATCTCGTCGCTGTAGCTCCTGTCCTGAAAATTTTTGACGCCTTTTTCGTGGTCAACAGGCGGCCTGAGTTCTTCAAGCTCCAGCTTGGTCTCCGCCTGGGCGTGTTCCACTACCTCCTCGTTCTCCTCTGGTGCCAGGGTGCAGGTCGAGTAGACGATGACTCCGCCGGGCTTAAGGAGCTTGGAGGCTTTCTCAACGAGCTGTTTCTGTAGCTCCGCCAGGCCCTCTATTTCGTCAATGTCGGCGGCCTCGAAGTTCCTGCGTGTCCTGTCTCCCTCGCCGCTGCAGGGAGCGTCAACAAGGATGCGATCGTACTTCTCCTCGGGTAGCTGTCGACCGTCATAGTTAGTGGCCGCGATGCATGCCGCGCCAGTCCTGTAGATATTTGAGTGAAGGCTCTTCATCCTCTTCGAGGAAGAATCGTTTGCCACCAATGTGCCCTGATTGTCTATCCGGGAAGCTATCTGTGTTGCCTTGCCTCCCGGTGCGGCGCACATGTCGAGTATCTTCTCGTTCCTGCGGGGGTTCAGGGCTTCGACCGGTAACGCGGCTGATTCCTCCTGTACGTAGTATTCTCCGCGCCAGTGCATGGTCGTCTTCCCCGGCAGTTCTTCACCGTGCAATCGATAGATATCCGGGTTCCAGTCGGACCGTTCAACTATGTTGAAACGGTCGTCCAGCCTCGGCTCGAAGTTCACGGCAGACTTGATCCTGTTCTTCCTTATCGTGGTCCTGGGATCGCTTTCACACGCTTCCTGGAATGCTTCCCAGTCCTCGATTATCTCCCTGTAGCGTTCCATGTGTGGTTTGAACCTGCTGACTCTTTTCTATATATCCTTCAGCGTCTTCTGCCCGCTCTCCTCCTTCCCGAATGCTTTACGCAGGTCTTTCTCTAGCTCTGGTCGCTTGGAGTTGTCGTAGAGAGTGGCGGCGGGATGGAACGTTGGCATTATCTTTCTCCCGTTTCTCGAAAATATCCTGCCGTGGATGGAGGTGATGCCTTTTCTGGTCCCGAGAAGCTGTCGGGATGCGAAGTTCCCGAGCGGGATGATTATCTCTGGGTCGACATCCTCTATCTCCATATCGAGCAGAGGTCGCCAGGCGTCTATCTCGTCTTTCCGGGGGTCGCGGTTCTCGGGTGGCCTGACCTTGACAAGGTTGGTTATATAGAGGTCGCTTCGCTCCACACCCATCTCTTCTAGTATCTCGTCCAGCTTTTCTCCCGCCCTGCCAACAAAGGGCTCTCCCTCCTCGACCTCGTTGGCTCCCGGCGCTTCCCCCACGAGCATGAAACGAGCATCCTTGGGGCCTGTTGGGGGTACGAAACGGTCTTCCAGGAAGTAACGGGTTTCCAGGTTATCGAAGAAGTCGCTGTACCGTTCCCTGAAGTCCATGGCTCAGATTGCGCCCCTGATCTGGTTGGTGCCTTCCCTTTTGTTCCTCTTCGCCCAGAAAAGGAGGCCTACACCTAGTAATGCGGAGGGAACCGCCACTATCAGTCTTCCGGCAAACGTCACGTCCTGGACCTCGACTATCAGCGCCCCGATTGCAAAGATGATAAGGGCGATCCCCAGGAGGAGGCCGATAAGGTACTTTACACCGCTTGTTATCGAGACGAGCAGTTCCACGGGGAAGAATAGGGGGTGGAGTGATTTAAAACTAAATATCCCGGCTCCAGGATTTGAACCCCGACGAAGATCGCAGATTTTCTGGAGGATATCAAATCGGGGGGGAAGAAACGAATTTCCCGGCTCCAGGATTTGAACCTGGGACAAGTCGATCTACAGTCGACCGCTCTGCCAGACTGAGCTAAGCCGGGAAAGACTTTCAGGCTTGACCGGTTAGCTCTTTGAGAAGCATCGGCTTCGTTCTGAGCTAGGCCGGGAGACCTGAAAACGACAGTATGAGACTGAGTGGTGAAGTTTTTAAGTGGATTCCTCAGGCTTGAATTCGGTGTTTATCTTTTCGCTGGTGGCTATCCTCTTGCCATCGACCTCGAGTTCGGCCCTTGGAAGGGTTATCCCCCCCTCGACCTCTACAATCGGTTTTATGCGGTACTCGAATACCCTCTGGTCGCCGGGCTCCAGTTCCTCTATTTCCCATGAAAGCCTTGTGCCGTTGTTTGTCTTCCTCACGACTGGTTTAGCCATCGAGAATTCTCTTTCCACGGACGCTATATCAGGTATGAATTCCTTCACCTCGACATCTTTCAGGCTCCGGTTGGAGATGTTTTCAACCCCGAGGAAGACCTTCACACCGTTCTCATCTACCTTGACACTCTTGGTGAAAAGGGCGGTTCTCTGTAGCGCCTTGAGGCCGGTCAGTCCAATGATGAGCATCACCAGGGCCACGCCAGGGATCCAGTAGTTGAAGGTATAGCTTATGATAGCGTCCTCTCCAGGCGAGGACTGGAATTTCCAGATGTACATCGTATCGCCACCGACCTGGATCTCTCTATCCGGTTTCTCCTCGAAAGCGACAATCGGCTTCAGGTAGGAGGGTATGGTCTCGTTCAGGGTTATGTTGGTCCTGACGTTACCCTGGTTTTCGGCCTTTATCTGTTTGGTATAGATGAATATCTTGTTCTTCACGCTCTCTGACCTCTGTATCCTTCTCTCCGAGCCGACCCGGATGGTCCTCGAGAAAGACTCTACCGTCTCATTGTTCTGGAAGACCTCAACTACCAGTTCTTTTTCCTCCGGGCCAGCATCCTCCGGTATCTTGAGCTGGAACTGGAATCTCACCTTGTCTCCCGAGTCCAGCGACATCCTGAGTTTCCTCCCATCTCGGACTGATTTCTCCTCCATAAGGCTTGCCGCCACCCTGTAATCCCGGAGTGAACGGGCCGCGGTGTTGTAGATAGAGGTGGTCGCCTCCACGGTTTCGCCGGGCATGTAATCCGTCCGGTTGAGGGATACCGATCTGATATTTAGGTCGAACTCTCTGTCTATCGAGAAGTAATCGTGGAGTTTCCTTGATTTCTCTGTTCCCGAGGCGCGGACGAAGACATCGAAACCGTAGTTCTGCTGTATCGCGTCTCTTGGAGGGGTTACTGTTATGCTGAAGTTTTCTTTCTCGCCCTGCTCAATCGTCTTTGCACCTTCAGAGTAGAACCAGGAGGACTGCCGGCTGGATATAGATACACTGAAGGCGTGGTCCTGTGTCAGGTTGTTCTTGACCTGGACACGGAACTCACCGGCATCGTTGGAGTTGGCTGACCTGTCCACCGCGTAGATGGATGCAGTGAAGCCCGACGCCTGTCCCACTATGAGGATGAAAAACACGGCCAGCAGGATATGTCTCTTCATGTTCTAAAATGGTCCTTCAGAATATTTAAAACCGGTCAGGAGTTTTTCTTCCCTGCTTTGATCTCCAGCACGTATCCAAACGGGTCTTCAATGTAGAATGCGGGTGAGCGACCTTCCGAACCGAGTGGCGTCCCTTCTCTCATGATTTCGATATCGTTACGGTCGAGCAGCTGTTTTATCTTTTCGATATCTGCCTCAACCAGTACACAGAAGTGGTCGAGGTTTTTCCCGGAAGGCCTCTCGAAATCCGGCTTCGGCCGCACGTTTATCACGGAGCTTGGTCCCAGCCGGAAGAAGAAAGATGTCCGGTCACCGTTCCTGTAATCTTCCAGCATCTCTGGCTGGAAGCCAAGGACACCGTGATAGAATTCGACTGCCTCTTCTATCCCTTCTTCAGGGATTCTGATGTTGATGTGGTCTATCCGCCGTGCCTCCATGGGAAAGATATCTTTTCGAAGAATAAAATCCTATGGCAGGGCCGGGATTTGAACCCCGCGAAAATCATAGATTTTCTGAGGTTATCAAATCCTATGGCAGGGCCGGGATTTGAACCCGGGTCCACACGTCCCGAACGTGCGATGATAGTCCCCTACACTACCCCGCCAAAATCGTTCTACGATTTTGTTCGGGCCGAGAAAAACCTCTGGAGGTTTTCGGCCCCGCCAAACTGCTGGCTTCTAGATAGGGAGTGGTGGAAAACTGTTTTAGTTTTTGGAGTAGAAACCGGGTTTATGCACTGTCCACCGAAGATAAGGGAGCTTTTGAAGGTGCTTTACGACCTTTCAGGTTCCGAGGCGGAGCTTCTCTACTACCTTTGCGATAGTGAAGCACGGACCACGGAGATAGCCGAAGATATCGGTAAGGACCGTTCTACCGTCCAGCGCTACCTGTCCAAACTCCGGGCCACCGGGCTGGTCGAGAGGGAGAGCCGTGTTGAAGGCGGGAAGAGAGGCCGCTATTACGTCTACAGTGTCCCTGATAAGGAGGAGATGAAGCGGAAGATACAGGAACGCCTTGACGAGTGGGAGGACGAACGTATCGAAGAACTCAGAGAGATGTAGTTTATTTGTTCAACAAACTTACACAAATTTATAAGCGTTGCGATTCAGTTATGAACCATGACATCAGACATAGAGGTCTTCACGACACCCAGCTGTCCTTACTGTGTAAAACTCAAGCGGTGGCTTGATGAGGAAGGATACGAATACCGGGAGTACGACGTGTCAGAGAACCGTGAAAAGGCCGTAGAGATGATCCAGATGACCGGCCAGAGGGGGGTTCCACAGACAATCATCAACGGGAAGAAAACAGTCCTTGGATTCCAGCCGGAGAAGATCGAGGAGATACTGGCCGAAGATACAAAAGAGGATCGAAAAAAGAACCGTGTTGAAGAACTGGAACAGGAAGATGAGTAAGGACGTCACAGTCGAGGTCTTCTACTCGCCTACCTGTCAGAACTGCCCGCCCCAAAAACAGCTGGTCAGGAAATTTGAGTCGGATGATGTGAAGGTCCGGTTGACCGATGTTTCGGTGGAGAACCGAAGAGCAAAGAAACACGGCGTACGGGCGGTTCCGACCACGGTAGTCGACGGCCCTCAACTGGATGGAAAGGTAGGTTTCCGCGGTCTTACCTCAGAGGAAAGGCTGGAAACAGCGGTAAAGGCCGCGAAGGGAGAGCTGCCTCCCGAAGAGCTAGAGAAGGAAGGAATAATAGGGAAAGTAAAAAATCTTTTATGAGATCCTTGATTCTGGAAGAAAGCGTCTAGAGAGATCTAGACCTCCTGGACGTCTACCGCTCTTGGACCTTTGTCAGACTCCTCTGTCTCGAACTCGACCTCGGTCCCTTCCTCTATCTCGTCGCCTTCCAGTTCGCTTTCGTGGAAGAAAACATCGTCGTCTTCGTCCTCGCTCTCGATGAAGCCGTAACGCTTCTTGTTGTGGAAGAACTTTACAGTACCTTGCAAGAAAAACACCTCCGCTGTATTTCAAATTTTGATGGATAGCTTTAAATCAGCGAGCAATTATTATTAATCGGCTCCAACTATACTCTATGTTCTTCGTCGGCATCGACCTGGCCTGGTCCGACAGCAACCCTACTGGACTGGCGCTGATAGAGGGCGGCCGGGAATCTGGTTCGCTTGTTTCAACTGAACTGGTGGAGACTGATGAGGAGATAGTTGGCTGGGTAGAGGAGAAAGTGGCCGGGAGCGAGGCAGTGTTGGCGGTTGATGCTCCCCTGACAGTTCCGAACGAGACGGGCAGGAGGCCCGCCGAGGAAGTTGTTGGCAAGCTTTTCAGCAGGTATGACGCGGGGGCCCATCCCGCGAACCGGAACCGCCTGAGCCAGTGGAGCGGAAGGGTCCGGGGAGAGGACATCGTGGAAAAACTGGGAGAGAAGGGGTTCCACCACGATCCCTATCTTGATCTCCACGAGGAGTGCAGGAAAATCGTTGAAGTCTACCCTCATCCCGCGATGGTGACGATTTTTGACCTGGAACGTATCCTGAGATACAAGAAAAAGCCTGGCAGGAACTACGACTTTCTCTGGGGAGAGTTCGAGAGATACCAGGAGAACATCAGAGGGCTAAGCGAAGAGGAGCCCTCCCTGTCGAAACCTGACTTGGCGGAGAAAGATGTCCAAGGACTTAGGGGTAGCGGGCTGAAGGAGTACGAGGATAAATTGGACGCGCTTTTCTGCGCCTACACCGGTTACTATTACTGGGCCAACCCGGACAGGTGCGAGGTTCTGGGAACTGAGGAGGGCGGCTACATCCTGACGCCCCTCAAGCCGGAGATGGAAGAGAAGCTGGAGGAGATACGGTCGCAGAAGGATTTGGGTTCTTTCTGAAAAAGCGATGGCGGGACCCGGGTTCGCTTCCTCAAGGTATTCTTAGTTCAATTTCTTTCTTTAGGTGCATCAGTACAAGTGCGGGTGCATTCTTGATGAAATCCCATACTGCTCTAAATCCTGAATCCCTGAGGACCTTAATGAATCCCTTTTTCTTGGTGAAAAAGACTGGTCGACCAGCATAATGGTCTCTTTGATAATACTGGTCCTCATCTCTTTTTTCAACAATTTCTTTCACTTTCTTGGTGTTGTTCCAGTCTCCTCTCATCACTACCGTTCCTTCCGGATTGATTATATGTATTGAGTTGGGCATTCCTCCATACTTTCTGTGGGCTGTTCCTTCAATATCATCCACTAATACATTGCGTTCTATATCATAGTCTTCTGCAAACTCTCTGGCTCTGTCAAGTTTATCTTGAAATGACTCATGAGCATCGTAGTTTTCTCCAGGATGAGCTTCTCTAGTGTACAGTAAGATGAACTCTACATCTTCGAACTTTTCCTGCAGTTTATCCATTGCTTGAACTTTTGAGTCTGTGATCGGGCAGGTGATACTGCCTGTTTCAAGGACCACCCAGTCTCCTTCGAAGTCCGATAGCTTGACTTTATTTCCTTCCAGACTGGTTGCTTCAAAGTCAGGTGCCTCATCTCCCGGTTCAGGTCCTCCGAATTCCTTAAAGTCGTAGTATTCAGGTCCAAAATGACGGTAGTTATACATAAATTAGATGAGATATGGCAGAAATAAATATTTCCACATCGTCGGCAGTTTCGGAATTTCTATAAAATCAGGGTATATGCAATTGGCAGTTTGAAAACTACGTCGAAGTTTTCTTGACCTACAAAATTCTGGAAAGAATTTTGGCAGGGCCCGGATTTGAACTTGAAGACAGGTCTTCGGCTGCTTCAAATCGCGGGCATATGCATCGCTGAAAGCGATGGCAGGGCCCGGATTTGAACCGGGGTCCATGCCTCCCAAAGGCACGATGATAGTCCACTACACCACCCCGCCAAGTGTTACGCTACTTGAACGCAACAAGCCATTCAACGGAATGGCTTCCAGATAGGGGTTCTGGAACGTATATTCTTGTCCGGTAGAAGGCTTTTAAACTAACTCGGTGGTAGCCTGAGGGATTTTAAAATCAGGATGCGCTTTTTCTTTTAATGGATGACAAGGTAGTTGTTCTCGGGGCCGGCTTCGGCGGCCTCAATACCGCGATCAGGATTGCCCGGAGAGGACATGAGGTAAAAATTATCGACAGTAGCCGCTACCACGAGTTCACGCCAGGATTGATTGATGTCTATAGGGATAGAGTCTCCGAGGACCGCCTCAAGCTTGACATCGAAAGCTTTCTTCAGGGCATTTCAGTAGAATTCTCCCGGGAACACGTCGATGGTATATACCCGGAGCGGAACGTCGTTGAGACCGGGGGGAGGAGGCACGAGTATGACCAGCTCGTATTGGCCCTTGGGAGTGAACCCCATCCCCACGGAGTGGATATAAGGGATGCGGGTATACCTTACAGCCTCGAGCGCACAAAAGCTATAGTAGAAGACCTGGAGGAAGGAGACTCCGTGGCGGTCGTGGGTGGAGGTTATGTCGGCGTGGAGATAGCTACAGAACTTGGCTGTCGGGGTATAGACGTTTCCGTTGTTGAAAGGTCCACGCGGCCGCTACCGGACAGTAATGAGAGGAGCAGCAAGCTTGCACTTGACTACCTGAACCGGAAAGAGATCAATTTCCGGGGTGGCAAGGAGGTGGTAGGTGTTTCGGGGAGGGAGGTGAGTTTCCAGGATGGAACCACTATGGAGGCCGATACAGTTCTCTGGGCGGCGGGTATCCGTACACCGAAAGTTGTCAGGGAGTCCTTCGGGGTCGGAGAAAAGGGTATCCCTGTCAACGCCGGCCTCGCCTCAGAGGAATACCCGAATGTCTTCGCGGTGGGTGACTGCGCCAAGAATGGTTGTGCGAAGACTGCTCGGAACGCCATGAGGGAGGCGGCGACGGTGGCGGAGAATATTGATAGGTCGGAAGACCAGGAGCTTGCGCGTTTCAACAAGAAGACATACCCTGTCGTCATCAGCCTCGGTGACACCGGCATCTTCACCAAGGGAGAGTTTGCCTACCGGCACCCTCTTGTCCGGAGACTGAAGGACATTATAAGGATGCGTTACTGGTACCTGCTCCGGAAACTGAAGTGGAAAAACCGGTTTTCGTGAACCGGTCTATTCAACGACCACAGTTCCGCCGTCGCCTGGTGCGACGTGGTTGTGGTAGCTCCAGGTCCCGACTTGGTTGAATGTAAACGTGTAGGTGTTCCCTCTCCCGCACTGATCGAAAGCGTTGTTTCCTCCCCCGTTGCAGTGTTCACGTAGGGAAGTTCCCGCGTAGTTTGTGTGGGTGGGGTGCTCGTCCGACGCCACCCACATACCGCCGCTGGCCTCGTCCACCCATCGGACGGTCTCTCCCTCGTTGATGGTTGCCTGGGAAGGCCGGAATCCTTGGTCGGTGTAGGTGACGGTCGTTGCTCCGCCGCCGGAACCATCGCTTGAACCTGTATCAGTCGGACTCTGGTCCTGGTTGCCTGTGTTGCTTTCGGGGGCTGTACTAGAGCATCCTGATGCCACCACAACCAGTACAAGTAGACCGAGAACTATTTTTCTCATATCCACCCTTTCTGGTGAGAGATTTAAGGCTCTTTTGCAGGAGTTACTCTAAGGTAATCCGGGGCTGAGTTGCGGGTTATCTTACAGCTTAAAAAACCAGAGTCGGGTAAAAGTCTTTATGGTCCGGCAGATAGCGCTCGGCAACGGCTCCCTCCTCGTCAACCTCGACTCTTCTCTGCAGCTGCGGGACCTGTACTTCCCCTATGCGGGGCAGGAAAACCACGTTCTCGGCGAGGAGCACCGTATCGGTGTACACGCGGATGGTTTCTCCTGGATTGAGGACTGGGATACCGAGCCGCGTTACATGGATGAGACCATAGTCACAGAGTCGACGGCGAGGAACGATATCGAGGGCCTGGAGATGGAGTTCAGGAGCTGCGTTCACTGCGACAGCAACGTCTTCCTCAGGGAGATAGAGGTCAGCAACAGCCGGGAGGAGCCGAGGACGGTCGAACTGTTCTTCGAGCAGAAGTTCGACCTCTACGGATCAGGGATGGCCGATACCTGCATTTTCCGGCCCGAGGAGAACGGTCTGGCCCACTACAAGAACAGGAGGTACGTCATGGTAGATGTCAAGAAGGCGGGAGGCTCTTCTCACGACTACAGCCAGTACGGCATCTACCGAGGCGATTCAGGAGGTGATATCGCATCCGGCGGACTGAACGGTTCGCCTGTCGCGCAGGGTGATGTCTGTTCCGTGATAAGTATAGAGGTCGATCTCGAACCAAAGGGATCGGAAACTGTATATTACTGGATCAACACCGGCAAGAACTTCGACCAGGTAAGGCGGCTAAACCGGCATGTCGAGGACAGGATAGAGAACTACTTCGACCAGACTGCGATGTGCTGGCGCGGCTTCCTAGGCTCGCTAGACTGCGACACTTCCAACCTGAGCGACCACGTGGAACGACAGCTGAAGCGGTCTATCCTCGTGATGAGGAGCCAGACCAACGATAACGGTGCTATAACTGCGGCTAACGATTCCACGAACCTTGAGTTCAATCAGGACAAGTACGGCTATGTCTGGCCTAGAGATGCCGCATTAGTTGCGGCAGTGATGGCCCGGGCAGGCTATTCTGAACTCGTGAGGCCTTTCTTCGACTTCGCGGAGGAAGTTATCAAGGAAGAGGGTTACATGCTTCATAAGTACAACCCGAACCGCTCCCTGGGGAGCTCTTGGCATCCCTGGGTGGGTGAGGACGGTGAACGTGAACTTCCCATCCAGGAAGACGAGACCGCGCTTGTGATCTGGGCGCTGAAGAAGTACTATGAGGTCACGGGCGAGAGGGCGATCCTGGAGGAGAAATGGAGTGGCTTGGTGAAACCTGCAGCTGACTTCATGTCCGACTATTTTGACGAAGAGCTCTCACTTCCGAAGCCAAGCCACGACCTCTGGGAGGAACGCCGGTACATATCCGCCTTCACAGTGGCGGCTGTATACGCAGGGCTGAAAGCCGCCTCCGAGATAGCCATGGAGCTGGAGAAGGACGGTTCAGGGTACGAGGAGAGGGCGGCAGAGATAAAGGAGGAAGGACTCCAGCACCTCCGGTCTGGGGAGGAACGGCGGTACGGCCGCGGCATAGAGGAAGGCGAACTCGATGATTCCGTGGGCTCGGAGATATTTTTCCTGATGAAGTTCGGCCTGGTTGACGGCGACGACGAGTACTTCAGGAACACTATGGCTGCGGTCATGCATGACCTGTCGCCGGACACAGAGGTCGGAGGCATCGCCCGGTACCAGGGCGACCACTATCACAGTGCCACCGACGACTTCGATCGTGTCCCTGGCAACCCGTGGATAATATGCACTCTCTGGGTCGCACAGTACCTGATACAGATCGCTTCAACCCCCAAGGAACTGGAGGAGGCTCAGGAGTACATGCACTGGACATGCGAGAACTCGCTTGAAACCGGCTTGCTTCCCGAACAGGTCGACCCTTTCACCGGGAAGGGAAAATCGGTAGCGCCGCTCACCTGGTCCCATACTACATTTATTGAAACCGCCCTGATGTATTCGAACAGGAAGGAGGAACTGTCATGAAGGCGCTTGTCGCAGAAGGGACCGGGAAAGCATCGGTCGAAGACATAGAGAAGCCGGTCGAGGGAACCATAGTAAGGACCCTCCGAGTCGGGATAGATGGGACTGACCGGGAGGTGCTGGAAGAGGCAGAGGAACGGTTCCCGGACGGCGAGGACAGCATCGTGATGGGTCACGAGGTCATGGGAAGGGTCGTCGAGTCCGACACTCTGGAAGAGGGCACTCTGGTAGTGCCGACAGTGAGGAGACCGACATGCAACTGCCGGCACGCGTTGAACGGAAGACCTGACTTCTGTCCTGTCGGCCACTACGTCGAGCGCGGGGTCACGGGTGCCCACGGTTTCTGTGCCGAGTTCTTTGCGGAAGACAACCCCGATTACCTGGTGCCCATCCCGAACAGGCTGGAACAGATAGGAGTGCTCGTAGAGCCTACAAGTATAGTCGACAAGGCGGTGACCGAGGCGTTCAAAGTCCAGCAGAGGATGGAGTGGTCACCTGAGAACGCTCTCGTTCTCGGCGCGGGGTCGATAGGCCTGCTTGGGTCGATGTTGCTGAGGAAAAGAGGGCTTGAAGTGACGGCTATAGACATCGTCAACCGCGACCACCCGAAAGCGCGTATACTCGATGATATAGGGGCTGAATACGTTGACAACCGTGAAACCGATATCGACGAGCTTGGAGAGTTCGATATCATTATGGAGTCCTCTGGAGTGTCGGAGCAGGTCTTCAGGGGGATGGGCGCTCTGGACGAGAACGGTATCCTTGTCTCTCTCGGGCTTCCCCTTGAAGAGTCGGCGACCGCCGAGGTCCCGGTGGCGAAGCTCCACGAGGAACTCGTTCTACGGAACAAGACCGTCATAGGGTCGGTGAACAGTTCGGTACCGCACTTTGAGCACGCGATAGACCACCTCCAGTACTTCCAGAATAACTTTCCGGTGGAGGACATCCTCGACCTTCAGGCCGGGTTGGAAAACTGGGAGCGAACGTTTGAAGGTCCAGAGATCAAAGGGGAGATAGTTTTCGAGTGATACTATGGAGATGCCCTCTGTTACCTCCGAACAGATGGCTGAGGCGGACCGTATCGTCTCCGAGGAGTACAGCATAACAGTAGCGAGGATGATGGAGAACGCGGGCTACCAGCTCGCGGATTTTATCCGGAGAAAATTCGGGCCAGACGACTCTATCACGGTATCTGTAGGAAAGGGAAACAACGGTGGAGACGGACTGGCGGCGGCAAGGAGGCTGCATCTCTGGGGTTTCGATGTCTCTGTCAACCTCGCGACCCGTGAACTCGATGGCATCCGGAGGGAAGAACTGGAGATACTTGAGGGCCTCGGCGTCGAGGTGAAGGTTCAGGAGTTTTCAGGGGCGGACGTGGTACTGGACGCGATGATAGGTTATAACCTTGAAGGAGAACTGAGACCGCCGTTCGACTCCATGGTTGAAGACATAAACAGTTCCGGTGCAGAGATAGTCAGCATCGATATCCCGAGCGGTGTCAACCCTGACACTGGAGAGATGGTAGGTGAGGCTGTCGACCCCGATCACGTTGTCACCCTGGCGCTCCCGAAGCAAGGTCTCCGCCAGGTCGATGCCGAGATCTGGATAGCGGATATATCGATCCCCCCGGAGGTCTACGAAAGATTTGGCGTAGATGTCTCTGGACTGTTCACGGAGGATTCTCTGGTCAGGTGGGGCTAGATATCGAAGACGTCGAGTCCCGTTCTCTCCTCCAGAGTGTGAGAGAGCTCAGTCTCCCCCTTTACGATAACTATCTCGAACGTGCCGGAGACCCTTGCGCTTGAGCAGTGTCCGCCTATACTGGAGAAGTCGCGCTTCCCGAGCTGGATGTGGGCGTGTATCTTGTCCGGACCGATGTTGCCCGCGAACGATGTCACCTCGAACTGGCCCTCGAATTCGCGCTCTAGGTAGTCCTGTTCGTCCACGTCGTAGTGGCCAAGTGTCACCCGATCCACCGCACCTATCGCGGTGAAAAACCCGCTGTCGATGTTTTCCTCCTCTCGTATCTCCGCCAGCGAATCCATGACTTGGTCGCCGGGGTCAAGCCGCGCAACGATGATGTCGCCCTCGTCTACGTATTCCATTTCAGCTCACCGTGAACAGGATGTCCGCGAACGCTTTATACTGTTTCGCTTCAGATTTTTTCCAGCCGACTCTTGTCCCGCCCCTCTTCGATATAATCGTCCTCCCCGAAGGGATGACCGCCGAAGCCGTGACGCATGAGAGCTATGGCCCGGTAGGCCTGGCTCTGCTCCCCGCGTGACTTGAAGAGTTCGTTCACCGACTGGGAGATAACCGGTATCGGCGTCTCCGAGTTCATGGCCTCCTGGACCAGCCAGTTGACCTCGCCGGTGTCCTCGATGTAGTTCGGTATCTGCTCGAAGTCCGGGTTTTCCTGGCTCCTGAGTCCTTCTTCCATAAGCTCGACCAGCCAGGACCGGATGACTGAACCGTTAGACCAGTTGTGGAAAAGGTCCGCGAGATCTTCCTCGTCGATATCGAAATCTCCTCCTGCACCGTCCTTCAGGAGTTCGACGCCTTCACCTATAGCCTGCAGCATCCCGAACTCTATACCGTTATGCACCAGTTTAACGAAATGACCGGTGCCGGGTTCGCCGATGTGGAGGAATCCTCCTTCCACCGAGAGTTTTTCGAGGATTGGTGCTGCGAGTTCCACCGCGTCTTCTCTACCTCCGACCATAAAGCAGGCGCCGTTTCTCGCGCCCTCCCAGCCCCCGGAGGTCCCGCAGTCGATGAACCGTATATCTTCTCCCTCCATTTCCTGGTGGCGCCTCAGTGAATCCCGGAAGAACGAGTTGCCGCCGTCCATCACGACGTCTCCCTCACTCAGGTGCGGGACAAGATCTCCGAGAACGGTGTCGATAAGCTCACCAGCGGGGAGCGATAGGTAGATAACTCTCGGCGGCTCTAGCTCGTCGGTGAATGTCTCGTAGCTTTCCACCTTCACGACTCCTTCCTTCTCCAGCTCCGGCTTTTCAGCAGGATCTTTACCGACCACGTGTATGTCTTTTTCTACAGCCTGCTTCGCGAGATTTCCGCCTATTTTACCGAGTCCAATTATACCGAATTCCAGCTTATCTGACATGCAGACAACTGGGCGCCACCAGAATTTAAAGCCGGGATTACGATGAGGTTATCTAGCGGATTTCCGGAACGTAACAACGTTACGGCCCGGTTGTCTCAGAGTTAAATCCCGCCCGTCCACAGGTTATGCATGATAGAGATCGAGTACTGTGAGCCATGCGGCGAGTTCGATCAGGCGGAGATAGTCGAGAATCGGCTGCTTAAGGAGCTGGGAATCGGATTGGAGGATGTCCGGCTGGTCTCCTGCGACAGGTGCGTATTCAACGTCAGCATCGACGGGGAGACTGTGCACAGCCAGCAGAGCCATCTCCACGATGTGGGGACTGTGGTCGACACTGTCAGGGAGCACGTCGATTCAGGGGTCTAGTCCCGGATAAGCACCGCCCGGGCCGGACTCCCATCGGCCTCTATCTTCAGCGGGAAACCTGAGAAGATGTACTCTCCCGGCTCAGCATCCCGGAGGTCCAGGCCCTCGAAGACGGTCATCCGCTGGTTTGCGAGCCGGTGGGCCTCCCCTGCCTCATCTCCACCTTCGAACTCCACGAGGCTGAGATAGTCTATACCGACTGTCCTGACGCCGTTCTCCACCAGGTACTTCACGCCGTCGAGCGTGAGATGCGCAAAGTCCTCCCGGAAACTGTCGTACCCTTTCAACGAGTTCTCAGTCTTGAGAAGTACGATACCGTGCTCCAGGCTTTTTCCCTCCAGATCATCTCTGCCTATGGCGCTTCCCGCGTCTTGGAGGTCGATGACCTGGCAGGGACCGTAGAATCCCTCAAGATCCATCTCCGCGATGCTCTTCCCGTCCTTGAAAACATGCGCGGGGGCATCGACGTGCGTCCCGGTGTGGCTGCCGAGTTCCAGTTCGGACTCTGTGGTCGACTCTTCAGGCAGGGAGCGGTACTCCTCTATCTGGGGTGCGGGATTCCCGGGATAGACGGGCATGTCTTCCTTTATCTTCATCGAGATGTCGATTAAATCCATACAGATGGTTTCTGGAGCGGTTTAATTAAACTGGTGTGCCCCGGTTAATTAAACGCGGAAATCCAACATAGTTTCAAAAATGGGGCTGCTGGACGATCTCCTGAGCGAGGAGACTTACTTCGCACTTTTCCTTGTACCGGTTTTCATCCTGGCAGTCATGTCACTGTTCCCTGCCCCTGCATCCCACTGGATGGAGTTCCTCTGGGTTTTCCCTCTGGCTATAGGATTTGCCCTCGTCGCCAACACCCTCGGTGTCAGTGGTGCCGTGCTCTTTGTCCCGTTCTTCGTCCTCTTCCTGCCGATAGTAGACGCAGCTATACCTGTTGAACGCGCTATCAAGGCGGGGCTGATAACTGAGTTCTTCGGTATCACGAGTTCTTCGCTGGCTTTCATGCGTTTCGGTCTCGACGACCGGACGCTGGCTTGGACTACTTTCAAGGGTGTGCTGGCCTTCATTGTTGCAGGTTCTGTCATCTCCTTCATGGTGCCCGCGGCACTCCTCTACTTCTTCGTGGCTGGTGCAACGGTTATGTCATCTTACCTGCTCCTACACGAGGAGAGGAAACAGGCGAAGCTGGAAGCGTTTGGAGAGGAGATAGGACGGCATAAGAAGGGTAGCCGGGAGAACGTCACAAAGGAGGATATCGAGGGCCAGGTCTACAGGTATTCCCGGGAAGGTTACGGCAGGAGGTTCAGGCTGTTCAGCCTCGGAGGTCTCTCACAGGGCATTTCCGGGGCGGGAATCGGCGAGCTGGGGGTCGTGGCGATGATCGAGACAGGTGTGCCCCTCCACGTTGCGATAGGGACGACGCATCTAGTGGTGGCGATGACCTCGCTGATAGCATCAGGCATCCACTTGGCCGGTGCCGCGGTCACTGGAGCAGGTGTGCCGTGGAACCTTCTCGTGGTCACCGTTCCCGGGGTCGTTATAGGGGGCCAGATGGCGCCTTACGTGGCCGCGAGGATAAAGACCCACTTCTTCGAGGAGGCCGCGGCAATTGTTTTCTTGTTTGCGGCGGCCGCACTGACCTTCGTGGGAGTCACCCTGCTCTGACCGTTGTAAGTTACAGGTGGTAACTAGGTTTCTATAGGTAATCATATAAGAGTTCTTGGCAAGCTTCTTTCCATGGAATCAGTAGAGAAGATGCCTGTCTGGTGTGCGGGTGAAGAATGGTGCCCTATCACCGCGACCGCCGATCTCATAGGGAAGAAATGGCACCCCGTAATAATCCACAGGCTTCTTGTGAAGGAGGCGCTCGGTTTCAACGCCCTGAAGCAGGAGGTCGATGGTGTCTCAAGCAAGGTCCTCTCGGAGAGCCTCGACGACCTCCAGCAGAAGAAGCTGGTGGAGAGGGAGATAATAAACGAGAAGCCGGTCCGCGTGGAATACCGACTGACGGAGCGCGGCGGGTCGCTGGAGCCTGTTATCATGTCGATGAAGGATTGGGCGGACGAGTACCTGACATCTCCCGCGGTTTCGGGAGAGTAACTGGGGATTCAAAAACCTCGCTGGACAATCAATCTCTATGACCCTCTACGAGTTCTACGGGGAGGAATGCCCCCACTGCCAGAAGATGGCCCCGAAGGTCGAGAAACTGGAGGAAGAGGAAGGAGTCGAAGTAGAGCAGCTCGAGGTCTGGCACGATGAGGGAAACGCGGATAGGTTCCGCGAACTCGACGATGGGAAATGCGGCGGCGTACCGTTCTTCATAAACACCGAGAGCGACCAGTGGATGTGCGGAGAGACGGATTACGACACTCTGGTGGCCTGGGCCAGGGGAGAGGAAGTCAGCTGACAAGGAGGTGACAACCAATGGGAGACGACGACAAGGTCTGCAGGGCATGCGGAGCAAGCTTTGACACTGATGAGGAGATGAAGGAGCACGCCGAGAAAGAACACGGTGCTTAAACCCTTTTATCCTTTTTAATATCTCTAACGAATCCTATACAGGGTCTCAGGGATGAAAGAGTTCGATGCTATAGTTGTCGGTGCGGGCTCCGGGCTGGATATCGCCTCTGGCTACGCATCGCATGGCAAGCAAGTTGCGGTGGTGGAACCGGGCCCTCTTGGAGGAACCTGCCTCAACCGCGGATGTATACCTTCAAAGATGCTTATACACCACGCGGATGTAGCCTCCACTATAAAGGATTCTGGCAGGTTCCATATAGATGCGGAGCTGAACAGCGTCGATTTCTCCAGGATAGTCGAGGAGGTGAACGAGACGGTATCTAGCGATGCGGAGCACATCGAGGACGCAGTTAGGGACTCGGACAACCACACGCTCTACAAGACAGAGGCGGAGTTCGTCGACGAGAAGGTCCTTGATGTCGATGGCGAGAAGATAACCGCGGACACTATATTCGTGGCGGCTGGAACGCGCCCGATGGTGCCGCCGGTAGAGGGGTTGGAGAGCGTTGACTACCTGACCAGCAAGACCGCGCTCGAACTGGAGGAACAGCCCGATGAACTAGTGGTAATAGGGGGCGG
This sequence comes from uncultured archaeon, assembly GCA_964629245.1. Lineage (GTDB taxonomy): Archaea > Nanohalarchaeota > Nanosalinia > Nanosalinales > Nanosalinaceae > CAZVPZ01. The sequence goes on from CAZVPZ010000001.1 coordinate 39,387, forward strand.
CTACATCGCGGTGGAGCTGGCCCACTTCTACAGCGCGCTCGGGACCGACGTAACGATAATCGAGATGGCGGACTCCCTGGTTAGCAGAGAGGACCGTGAGGTATCGCAAAAGTTCACGGAGCTGGCCTCTGAGAGATACGATGTCAACCTCGGGCTCAAAGCGTCGAAGGTAGAGGAGGTCGGCGAGAAGGTGAAGGTGACCGCGGAGGATGAGAACAGCAACAAGCATTCCTTCGCCGGCCACGACCTACTGGTCGCGGCGGGAAGAGTGCCGAACACTGACCGCCTCAAGGTCGAGAATGCTGGGATAGAAACGGATGAGCGCGGCTTCGTGGAGACGGATGAGCACCTCCGGACGAATGTTGACGGCATCTACGCTATAGGAGATATCGCGGGCAACTGGATGTTCAAGCACTCTGCCAACCTCGAGGCGGAACACGCATTCAGGAACGCGATGACCGGTGATGAGCACCCTGTCGACTACACCGCGATGCCCCACGCCATCTTCTCCTCGCCCCAGATCTCTGGCGTAGGCAAGACGGAGCAGGAGCTCGAGATGGAGGGTGCTGACTACGCGGTCGGGGCCTATAACTACGAGAACACAGGGATGGGGCTGGCGCTGAAGGAGGAAGACGGCTTCGTCAAGGTGCTTGCAGACCCTGAAACCCGGGAGGTACTGGGTTGCCACATCATCGGGCCCCATGCCTCGAGCATCATCCATGAAGTGCTGGTGGCGATGAAGTCCGGCTCTGGAACTGTCGATGACATCACCGATACTGTCCACATACACCCGGCTCTCAACGAGGTAGTCCAGCGCGCCTTCAGGAACGTCTAGCGGGTGTAGTCGGCCTCGGCCATGCCCTGAGCTAGCAAATGACCCTCCATGGCGGATTCCAGCTCTCTTTTGCTGGCGCCCGCTTGTAGGTCGAGCACAGTCTCCAGGGCGTAAACCTTGAAGCGGTAGGTATGTGTCCCGCTGGGCGGCTTGGGTCCGCCGTAACCTATGTCTCCGAAATCGTTCTCGCCCTGACGTGCGCCGTTCTCCAGCTCCGGGTCCTCCGGCAGACCCTCTGGCAGGCTGGAGTTGACTGGGATGTTCCAGACCACCCAGTGAACCCAGGTCTGTCCAGGTGCATCAGGATCGTCCATTATAAGGGCTATCGACTCGGTTCCCTCCGGCACATCGCCGAATTTTACTCTGGGAGAAACGTCTCTCCCGTATTTTGAATACCTGTCGGGGATCGTGTTTTCGAAGGGAAGTTCGACTTTCATTTCGGACACGTTCCTGTAATTTGGCCCCGAGTCATAACTATCTAACCCTGCACAGCCTGAGGCCGTGGCCACAGCTACCAGCACCGCTGAAAGCTGAAAGGCGCGTCCCATATGCATTATAGTGTCTTTGACGGAAAAGAAGGTTACCCATGACTTATCATCATATTTTTTAATATAGGAGGATAGTAAAATCATAGAGCTTTCTATGGAAACTATCACCACTGAAGAACTTGCGGCGAAGATTGAAGGAAAAGATGACTTTGTGCTGGTAGATGTACTTGGCGAAGATCATTTCGCCGAGGAGCACCTGCCGGGCGCCGTCAACATCCCCTTGGACACTATAGCGGAAGAGGCAACGAAACAGTTCGACCGCGACCAGGAGATAGTGGTCTACTGCGCCTCGGAATCCTGCCAGGCCAGCCCGAAAGCAGCGGAGAAGCTGGAGGCCATGGGTTTCGAGAACGTTAAAGACTACGAGCCTGGCGTCAAGGGCTGGAAGCAGGCGGGTCACGACATAGAGGCCTGATCATTCAAGGAGTTCTACTCTCACCTTCGTGCCGCTCTCGATCTCCCTCAGGCGCTGGTGGTCCTCTACCATCCCAAAAGGGTTGACAGGAGATGCGGCTCTGGGCTCGTCGCCGTCGCTCGCCGGCGTCGGACCCCAGAAGATGCATAGAGCGTTACCCCTCGGCCAGTACGCAACTGCTCCCCGAGGCACCTCCTCGTACGCTGCTTCCTCATCCTCGTTCACCGGTATCTTGAAGTAGAGCTCCTCTCCCCACCTGTTCGCGTGCCCCTCCACAGGCAGCGCGTTTTTCACCGCCCGCCATGTCCTCGGGTTCTCACCTGTCCACGACGCCTCGAGTTCGATATCGTTGATGGTGATGATCAGGTTCGCCATACTGAAGGATGGTCTTACAGGAATAAAAAAATCAAGAGGAAAGGTGATTTTCACCGGCTGGAGGTTCTCTGGATATCCGGTACTGGCTCGGACAGCCCTCTACTTCTGTGGCCGTAGCCCAGTCCCTGGAAGCCCGGTGATTTCTTCATTACGTCCGTGTCCCTGTCCAATCGACCCTGAAGTGAGTATCCAACTGGTTTATCAGGGCCATCTAGATCGCTGCCGCCGGGACAGATGACCTGGACAGGATAGCTCTCTGCAATAACGCAGTCCTCCCTTTCAGGAGGTTCAAGGCCGTCTCCGGGTGCAGGTGCCACAGGTGGGACTCCTGGCCGGTTCATTGGAGGAGGCTGGTGGGCCATCCCCAGACCTGCCAGCAGCACTGCAACCGCGGCCAGCACTGTTGTTCTTTTCATGGTAAGAAGCCTAAGAACGAACACCTTTTTAAACAGGCCATAGGATGTTCGCCGAGAAACGAACGAAGAAGCCCTTTAGAGCAGTTCTGGAGAGTCAAGATAAAGCCTCTTTCTGGGATAGGAAGGCGGGTTCGTATCCTACGAGCGAACCCTCATTGATAAGAGCCCCGAGTGGGATTTGAACCCACGACCTGCCCCTCTCTTACGCCAGAGCGGTTCGACTTGGAGGTCGCCTGCACTCCATTCTCGCTCCGCTCGAATCCGTAATCATGTTCTGAAAGCCATGCTTTGCATGGGTTGACATGATCGAACTTTGTGAAGTTCGCGATACAAGGGGGCCGCTCTAGCCAAGCTGAGCCATCGAGGCCTCTGGTATTGTTTAAGCCTGGTCGAACAGTTAAATATGGTTAGATTTTAATGGATGTAACTCTTCCTTTCCTCCATGGACTGGGATTACAGGATAACCTCCGACTTCGAGGACCTGAAACAGTGGGATCTGGAGGGTGAGAGACTTGCGATGGGTTTCCGGCCGAGCGGGGAGTTGCATGTGGGAAACCTGCTCACTATCGGTTACGCCGCCGTTATATCCGACTGGCTGAAGCTGGAGCTCGATCTGAGCTGCTGCGACACTGACTGGAGCGCCCATATCCACGGCCACCACTTCCCGGAGAACAACCGCGTGATGCGCCTTTTCTTCAACCGGGCCTGCCCCTGCGGCGAGCATGAGAACATTGCAGAGCACCGCGTAGCCGAAATTCGGCCGTTCCTAGATGGTCTGGAGCAGGCGCTTGATATGGAGATAGATGTCAACTATCTCTCGGATTTCCAGGGCGACAACGGCTACGTCGACGCGCTCAGGACGGTGCTCAAGAAGATGGGGCCGCTAGACGAGGTCTTCGGAGGTGGTTTCCGGAGGCGGTACATCAGCCCCGTGGTGAACGTCTGTCTCGAGTGCGGCTACTCCCACGCCAAGGGCGCATCTTACTCTCCCGGCACTGACGAGCTTGTTTTCCCTTGCCACAACCCGGAGTGCTCCACCTACTTCGCCTCCGGCCCACTGACCGGTGAGATAGGGGTATACTACCTCGTGGACCCGGTTAGAGATGCGTGGCGTGGCGCCGCTGTCCACGTCTTCGGCGGTGATTACCGGGACGCGGAGAAGGAGATGAAGACGCCGAAGATCCAGAAGGTGGCGGAGATAACGGAACTCGCGACAGGGGGGACGCCGGCGTACTTCCTCGCGCCGCTTATAGCGGACGAAGAGGGAAAGCCGCTCAGCAAGTCGAAGGGAACTGGCAGGACTGTTGCGGACATTGACGATCTCGAGCAGTACGGCTGGGAGGTAGGGAGACAGGTCTCCGAGTGGCTGCTCGAGGAGAAGAAATACGTTTCCGAGTCGGAGCTAGTCTAGAGGTCGTTGGGGTCGGGAGCCCTATCCTTTATATCTCGCTTCTTCTTGTCCTTGATCCTGTAAACGTTTACCGAGCGCTCGCACTCGTCACATTCGATCCACCACGGTCGCTGGCCGAGTTCTTCCGTTCCCTCGGTGGTCTCGCCGCAGTAGGGACAGGTCATCTGGTAGTGGTACTTCTCCATGTCGTAGGAGAACATCTTCAGGCGGCCTTCTTTCTCTCCCTCGTCGTTTTCAAGTTCCCTGTTCGTGACGTATTCCGCCCGGTCAAAGTCGATCTCTTTCATACTATCATAGTTTTCAGGGGTCAGGTTTAAGTTTTTCAGGTCAGCATCTCGCGGTAAATCGTCTCGACTTTTTCCTCCGGTACCTCGACCTCGATTTTCGCCAGTCCTTCCGCCTCGAACGTCGCCTTTTCTATCTCCAGGAAGTCTTTTGGCGAGGAGAACTTGAGGTGTTTGATATCGGGGTTGTACTTCTTGAGCTGTCGCAGGTCCCACTCACGGGAGGTGTCGAGTATCCTGAGGTCGTAGCCCTCCACTGTCGCGAGCAGGGCGGTGACCGCATCCTTCCTGGTTTCCAGCCTGGCGTAGGCCTGCTCCTGGACAGGGTGTCCTTTGAGGCCGGGGTGTTCTTTCCCCTCGTAGCTGTAGCTCTCGATGCCGGGAACCTTTGAAAGAAGTTCCGGGTTCTCTGTCTCGACCGTTATCAGGTCTCCCTCCCTCCTGACGCTTTCCACCCTTTCCTCCAGGTTTTCCGCAAGTTTCTCCCGGTCTCCCGAGGCTTTTACCTCGACCTTCATCCGTTGAAACCATTGGGTGGCGAAAGCTTTTATTTCAGGTTTCTACAACCCTTTACTACAGATGGCACTTTTCGACAGGGATGATGAGGACCCTGAAGAGGTCCGGATAAGACAGCCCGAGGAAGAGGAGTCTAGTGAGGGAAAGCTGAAGCAGGAGGCAGAGGCAAGACTGACGGACAGACAGGAAGAGAAAAAGGAAAAGGAGTCGTCGAGTTCTCCGGGCATCGGGAGCTCGCTACCGGGAATGAGCTCGGGAAGTAGCGGTAGCGGCGTGGAACTTCAGGATATATATGACCAGAACGAGAAGATAATAGGACTGCTGGAGGACATAAGGTCGGAACTTGATACCGGAGGTGGCGGAAATCAGCTATTATGATAACGTGAAGGATGACGTGAAGGACCAGAACACAGGTGAAAAGGCGAATTTCGATGCTCTCCGGAAGGCCGCCGAGGAATCGTCTGAGGACGACAAAGAGGGCGATGATACCGAGATAGAGGTACTTGAGGACGGTCTGAAAAGGGCGCGTGAAAAGGTCGAGGATTCCCAGCAGCCGTCACTAGGCGAGGGTCAAGAGTCCCGGCAGTCCACGGAATCGGGCGCGGCAGGTGCAGGTCCAGCTGCTCTGGAGCAGAAGCTGGACAGGATTATAGAGCAGAACGAGCGTATGATAGATATCCTTGAGAGCTTCCGGGGTTAGCTCTTCCACTGTTTTGTTCTGAGCGTTTCTAGACCACTTCGACAGCTATCTTTCTCCTTCCCTCGTCGGTGGTCTCCATCTCTTCCTTCAGCTTGATTTCCAGCTTCAGCTGCTTGGAGGTGTTGCCCTCGAAGAACTCGAGTTCGACCGTGTTGTCCCTCGTTGGTTCGATTTCCACTTCTTCGCGGCCCTTGAAGCTGAGGCCTACGTCTCCCTCCCGTATCTTCTCCGAGAAGCTTTGAAGGAAGTTTGCCAGTTCCTCGTTCGAGAATTCAAAGTCGAGATCAACTTCTTCCGTTGCCATTGTTTAATGGTTGGTCTGAAATGTTTTATTTGTTTTATTCCTCGTCACCGGACTCCTCTTCCTCTTCCCGCTCTTTTTCGAGCTTCATGGAGATGAAGTGATCCTTCTCCTCAAGTTCCCTGATGGATTCGATGGCGAAGAAGTAGGCTGTCGCCACCATTATCATGCCAAGGAATCCCGGGCTGAGGTCGACCATGTCGACGAGGGGCAGAAGGGTTGAAAGCACAAGAAAGAGGCCCAGAACCAGTAGCGTGAATGATACCGCGACCTCTTGTTCGACTGTAAGCTTCTTGAATCCGAACCTGTCTTTTTCTGCCATCTTAATCGAGCTCCTTTGGGTCTAGCTGGGCGGTTTCAGGGTTGAAGGCGGATGGGAGGTGTATGTGGTAGGTTCCCTCCCGCTTCTGTATCACGAGCGGTATCTCCTTCAGCAGTCTCGAGACGTTTATGTTGTAGACGCCTTCTTCCTGCACCCTTATAGAGTCTAAATCGAACTCGAATTTAATGTTTTCCCTTTCATCCACGCCTTCTACTATCATCTCTTCCATCTTCGAGGTGACTTCTTCCTGCTCCTCTTCCGTCATCTCGTCGTCCTTCTCGTACATGAAGAGTGAGGAGCCGCACTCACAGCCCTCGATGAGTTCCTCTGAGTCGTCTTCGTAGACCTTTCCGCAGTTCATACACCTGTGTGGCATAGCTGAATCACTTCTTTTTCCCGTTGTCTTCTTCCAGTTTTGCGAGGAACGATACAGAGTCGCGCTCCTCCTTTATCTTCTCCATCACCCGTGAGTTGCCGACTATAGTCAGACCGCGCCTATACTGTTCGTTGAGGAACTTGTTGTAGAGGAAGCTCTTCGCCTTCTGGAAACGCGTGGAACCAGCGTCGAAACCCATGAACTCCACTCCTGGGAAGTCCTCGTCGACCTCATCAACAGCTGTCTCGATGAGTTCGCGCTTCTCCTCCGGGGTCCAGGCTTCCTCGAGCACTAGAACGGCGTTGTCCTTCACCTTTTCCAGCACGAGGTCGAGTTTATCCGCGAACTCGTTTTCAGCCAGCTTTTCCCTGGAAAGAAACTCTATAGTGACCCCGTCATCTGTCATCTAGGTTAACCTTGCGACTATTTCCTCATAAAGTTTGTCAATGTTTTCACCCTCTTTCGCACTGATCTCGATAACAGGGTGCTGAGGGAAGGCGTCCCGAACTCTCGAGGGATCGGAGTCTTCGAGGTCTATCTTGTTCGCCACGACGAGGATAGGGATATCCTTGGCCTCCAGGTTGCCGATTATGGTGACGTTTACCTGAGTGTACGGATCTTCCGTCGAGTCGAAGATAACAAGGCAGGCATCGACATCGTCAAGATACTTGATAGCCTCCACTATACCCTTCGTGGCCTCTTTCGCTCTTCCCTTGGCGTCCTCTTCCTCGAGCCCGTGCTCTGTGAAGTCCTTGAAGTCGACGTTTGTAGAAATCCCTGGCATGTCGAGGAGGTTGAGTTCAAGTTCCTTGCCGTTCGCGTCCAGAGTGACGCGCTCCTTCTTCTCGACCATCCGGGTCTCGTGCGGTATCTCGGATACTTCGCTCATCTCATCTCCTGTAAGGTCCAGTGCTATCTGGTTCGCAAGCGTTGATTTACCCGCGTTTGGAGGCCCGTAAATCCCTATGCTTTTGCTTCCCGTTTCTGAACTACCGAAGAGGTCGCTGAAGAGTTTCTTCAACCTGCCTATCAATTTTGACACCAGTCAATAATAAAAGCGGCTCACAGATATAAAAACCATTTCCCGGGATGGAACAGAATTAAAGCCTCGGGGTGGCCAACGCTAAACATGAAGACGGAAAAAGGGGTTATAGCGGTAGTCTACAAGGAGTCAGGTCTCAGCAATCGCTACCTGGTTCTACACCGGATAAAGAACTGGGAGGGGTGGGAACTTCTGAAAGGCCATCTGGAGGACGGGAATTATGAGGAGACCGTCCGCATAGAGCTGGAGGAGGAAGCTGGCATCTCCCCGGGTGATATAGAGGATATAGAAGAGATGGGTGAAGAGGTCAGCTGGGAGTACGAGCGCGACGGTGAGGAGCGAAGTAAGCAGTACAGGGCCTACCGGGTGAAGGTTGGTAGCGATGTGACCGCAGATGTCTCCGATAACCCGCATGATGAACACGACCAGGCTTTTTTCCTCGGATTCAAGGACGCGAGAACACTTCTCCACTACGACGACAACGTCGAGCTGCTTGAGGAAGCGGAGTCCCGCACCGGATGAACCGATTTAAAACTTGGAGGATATTTTGGTTCGTAGGATGACAGAACCAGAACAGATGCTGGAACTTTACCAGTTCGAGGGCTGTCCCTTCTGCTCGAAAGTTCGCCAGAAACTGACTGACCTGGAGATAGATTTCATCGCCCGCCAGGTAGGGCCGAAGGGCCACCGTGAACGCGTCGAGGGGGTATCTGGCCAGACGGGTGTACCGGTCCTTGTGGATCCCAATACAGACATCGTGATGCCGGAGAGCGACGACATCGTCGAATACCTGGAAGAGCAGTACGGCTAGAGGTTACCCGAAAGATAGTGGTAGAGTTCTTCCTCAGTATATTTTTCTTCGAGAGGGCCCTGCTCAAGTCTGCCATCCGCGTTCAGAAATAGACTCATTCCCCAACTGGCGTTTGCTTCCTCTCCCCCGATATCATAGTATTCTACCAATGCCTCAATGAAATCTTGGCTGGCTGACACGCGATTGCCCTTCCTTCCATTGGGTAAATTAGCGGCCTTATAGAAATCTTCGTAAGCCTCATAAACCTCCTTAAAATCTTCATCAGGGCTGCTACACCACGGCCATTCGATATCAGGTAACCATGTGTTCAGCCTCATGATTAACAAGAAACAGGAGAACTTTTTTAGTTTAATTAGTTATTTGTCGATAACAACGTGAGCCTGGTTTGTCAGCAGGATAGGAAATAGGCGATGGACCGGCCCGGATTTGAACCGGGGATCTCCACGTATCCAAGTTCGGGGGACTGATTTCCGGAAGCCATGCATACCATGGCTTGACGCGTGCTAACTCCGCGTCAGGAGTTATCAGCGTGGCGCTCTAACCTGGCTAAGCTACCGGTCCCAGTTTTGAACGGGGCGCTGGCACGTAACCCAGTTTGGGGGTGAAAGTATTTTTAATCCCTCTGTCTCCGATTTCTTTTTCAACGACCTCAACGGAACATCTCTTTATGGGAATAACTGGGGAGCACCGCGAGGACGTTGAAGAGGTCCAGGAATCCCTTGAGAGGAAGGTCATGGGTGAGAGCTTCCTTGACGTGAAGAGCGCCCTGGACAATGTACTGCCTTTCATGCTGCTTTTGCTCGGGTTCATAATACTGTTCAACTTCCTCCTCCCGGTAACACCCAGGATGGAGCAGTGGATAGTCTACGGCAACTGGGTTGTCCTGATTTACTTCGCTATCCGGGTCGGGGTCGAGTTCAAGCTCGCGAGTTCGGACCGCGAGTTCGTGCGCCAGCACTGGCTCGACCTGCTGATGCTGGTACCTGTCTTCTCCCTCTTCCGCGAGGTCAGGATGGCCCGGGCGCTCGAACAGGTTGGGCTTCTTTCAGCATCAGAGGACATCATGACGGGTTCTGCTACTTTCCGCAGTACTGGTCTGGCGGCCAGGCTCACCAAGATATCCCGGATGATAAAGAGGAGTGTCGGGTTCTGATCGGAGCTAATTGCTGGAAGCAGGAACTGGATTTTCTGGGGATTAAACTGGTAGCAGTTTGGGCCCGACGGGATTTGAACCCGCGACTCTCGGCTTAAAAGGCCGATGCTCTGCCAGACTGAGCTACGGGCCCCGGTCTCGATGTGATATAATAGTCGAGTTTAGAAGTTAGGCTTATCAAACTGTCAGCGAGGTTGAGTTTCGAATTAGTGTTCTTTCTCGCGATAAGTCCACGATCCAGCTTCATCCCTCATCTCGTAGATCAGCCCTATTTCCTGTCCAATAGTAACTAGCCAGCGGTAATCACTTCCTTCTTCCTGCCAGCCATCGACGAAATCGAATCCAGATTCTTGCAGAGCTTCCCTGTGCTCTTGGATGTATCTATCGTTCTTGAGGACCAGCTGTCCTCCGACCTGATCTTGGTTTATATCGTGGTAAACCTCTTCCATCTCAGGCACGGGAGGATTCGCTCCTTCCGGTATCTCCAGGACCACAGGGATGCCGTATTCCCGGGTCAGTTTATCGATTTTTTCGTCCCTGGCAGCCACCGCCCCAAAGATAGCTCTTCCCAGCAAATCGTAATTCCCGACAGAAACCAGCTGTGATTCTGGATTAGCTTCTATTTCGGTCCGCAATCTCTCGGCTGCCTTCTCCCGGGTCAATTTCTGGGAATTATCTATATGTGGTGATTCTTCCAGCTCTTCATCTGTGACATCGCCGCTTGCAACACTTTTCAGAAGCTGATCAACATCTTCCACGAGACCTGTAGGGATTCAAAAATATTTATTCCTTCCGGGGCTTGGCCGTGTTGAAATCGTTCCGTTTCGAGGTCTTGCCGAAACCGCAGGAGGCACATACCTTCTTCCTCAGGTGGAAGGCTTTCTTGCCGCATCTCCTGCACTTGCCGTGGGTCTTCTTGTTCCTTTTCCCCTTGTTGAGCCCCATGTTCTGTCACCTGCGTTCGCGGTCCTGATAAACTGGTCTACTCCGGGCTTACCACTATGACGTTGTCCCCTCGGACAAGAAGCTTGCCGTAGTCGGTCATACTGTCGTCGTTCTTCACCGAGGCGTCTTCCAGCCACATGTTGAGGTGGAGGTCGAAAGCCTTGAGCCTACCTGTAACCGTAGAACCGTTTTTGAGTTTGGCGATCACTCGATCTTCCTTTGCTTTATCCAGTACGTCTAGTGGTCTTTTGCCTTGAGAGTCGTCTCCCATAATTCAGGACACCTGTATCCCTGCAATGCAGGTACAAGATATTTAAACCTACTGAGTTTCCGCTTTGCAGCGGTCTCATAGCCACTTCTAGGAACCGGCGCGGCAACCATATTTAAAAGTTCGACTCCGGTTGAAACTGTATGGCAGTCTGGCACGAAAGGTCGCTCAGGAAGAAGACCGGTGGAAGGACGCGGCCCTACCGGAAGTCCAGGAAATACGATCTCGGTTCGAAGTTCTCCGAGACCGAGGTGGGAGAACACCGGATTGAGAATAGACGTACCCGGGGTGGCAACCAGAAGAATGTCGTGAAGAGAGCGGAAGAAGTCAACCTCTCGGTAAACGGCGATGTCAAGAGGACAGAGATAGAGTCGGTGGAAGACAACCCGGCTAATCCCAACTACATCCGCCGGTCGCTCCTAACCAGGGGGGCGGTCATATCCACTCCTGAGGGAGAGGCTGTGATAACCTCGCGGCCCGGTCAGGACGGCGTTGTCAACGCGAAGCTAGTGGACAAATAGGTTTTTACTTCTGGAGCACAAAAACCCTTTATGGTCTACGAGAACCCCGAAAAAGATGCGCTGTACACTATCTTCGACGGCGACGTGGCTGAACTAGCGGACCGCCTCACCTCTTTCTGTAACAGCATCTACGGCGAGAAGTGCGAGTTCTACACGGTTTCAATCGAGAGGAACAGGGATGGCGGGTCCTGGAAACTCCACGAATTCCCGAATTTCGATGGGAGAGCTGTAAAAGCCATCAAGAACCATCTCAGCGCGAGGAGGGACCAGGTCAGGGTGCAGCTGGGTGGCGAGGATGAAGATTACCGGCTGGAGTTCCTAGTCTGCCCTGCACGGAACACAGAAAGCCTTGCAAGGTACGTTGAGAGGGAACACCAGGAAGAGTTCGACCAAGACGCGCTCGTGGTGCTGGCAGTCCTAAGGTCGGGAGAGGGTTTCGAGGAACAGAGAGAGTTCATGGAGAATATAGAGAAATAAAAAGGGGGAAACGCCGATCACTCCACGAGCCGCCTGAAAGCGCTCAAGAACGCTCGTGAAACTCTAAACGGCAGAAAAGAACGCCTTGGCTCGAACTCCACTGGGATCTGGTGGCCAGCGTCGTCCGCAAAGTCGGTGTCCATCAAGTAACACTCCCCTTAGGAAATCTTTTATACCCCTTCATTTAAACGTCTGTTGATTTGGCGTAGAACAGCCATAGCCGTGCTCTCAGGGTTCTTTTCGGCAACGGATGCCTCTTGCAGAGCCTGTCTCTCCCGCCACGGAAGCAGGTGGAGTTTTCCCTCGTACCTGTCAATCATCGACATGTCGATTAGTTGTCGGAGCCCGGTTTATAAACAATCGAAGACCCTTCCGGTAGTTCCGCGAATCCTCAGTCCTGGAGGCTGTACTTCCTCCAGCGGCCCTTTCCCTCGGCTTCGATCAGCCGGTAGTGGTCCATCTTCTGGAGGTACTTCCTCAGTGTGCGCTCCACCTTCGGCTCGTCAACTCTTTCCCTGTACTTCTCGTAGAGTTCGCCAGGTTTCACCTTTTCCTCCTCCCTTATGATGTCGTATAGGGCCTTCTGGTGTGGGTTCAGCTTGTCAACCGACTTCGACTTGTCCTCTTCCTCGGCCTCTGGAAGCGCATCCTCGACCACCTCCTGCGTTATATTCTCCATCTCCTGCCCTTCCGCCTCTTCCGCGGCTATCCTCAGTGCGTTCAGTGCAACCCTCGCATCACCTTCCGCCCTGTTGGCGATACGGTGGAGGAGGGAGGTCTCGACAGCCTCCTTCCTGAGACCCCATTCCCGCCGGTCCTCCAGGATGTCGACCAGTTCTTCCCTTGAGTATGCGGGGAAATGTATCTCCCTTGTTCCCTGTAGCGACGAGCGTATCCGATCGTCAACGTCGTAGAGAGCGGTCTCCTTGTTCGCTATCATTATCAGTGCTGCCTGTTCCTCCCTGGCGAAGTCGTAAAGGATGCGTTCCTCCTCTATCTGGTCGACTTCGTCGAGTATGATTATGCTCGGCCGTTTCGATATCTTTTCCCGGAACTTGTCCACCAGCTCGTCTGTCGGAGTCCCGGTCCGGTGTATAAGGTTGACGCCGAGGTCTCGCAGCAGGTTGTAGTAGACCTTGAACCTGGAGGGATAACGCCAGCAGTTCACGCGACCAGAAACCACCTCGGAGGAGTAGCGCTGGAGTTCATCGACCACGTACTGTGCCATCGTGGTCTTCCCGGTCCCGGGAGGTCCGTACAAAAGCATGTTCCGGGGCGAGTCGTCCTCCAGCAGCGGCTCGAGGTTTCGCTTTATCTCCTGTATCTGGGAGTCCCTGTGGACCATCCGCTTCGGCAGGAAGCCTTCCCGGAGTACCCGGGCGTCCTCTATTATAGTGTTGCGCTTTCTCACGGAACAATAATTATTCCGCTACTTTAAAAGTCCGGAACATGGTGTTCCGTGAGTTCCGGTATAACAAATTTCATATACAGCCGTCAGAAACCCTAGATATGGTAAGCATCATATTTTACCAGATAAGCATAGGACTCGGGGGCATATTCACGTCCGCGTTCTTCCTCTACCTTCTCAGCATCAACCCCGGCTGGGAGTGGAGGGTCGTCGCCTACAAGTTCACGGGCGCCCTCACGCTCTACTCGGTTATGATGTTCACCCAGGTGATAGAAGAGACGTGGGACCCCATACATTTCGCGGGCTACACGCTTCCTTCGCTCCAGATAATATTCCAAGCGCTCGTGTTCGGCTTCCTTGTCGCAGGGCTCTGGGACATCTGGATCGGAAACCGAGAGATAGGAGGGGAGAACCAAGGATTGTAATGCGAGCGTATTGCAGAATATCTATAAAATCCCTAAGAGGTTTATTTGTATTACCGTCTAGATGTGGCGCAGGTTGAGTTCAAGGACGTCCTCGTCCATCAGTTCGTGACCCTTCCCGACTTCCTGCCGAGGGAAAGCCGCGCTATCTCCTGTCACGCGGGCGGCCTTGAACCGGTCCTTCATATCGCCCGGCAGGTCGTCCAACGCGTCTTCCACCGTCGCACCCTCCCGCAGTATGAGTGGTTCGTCCTTGTCTGCCTCTTCTCCCTTCTCCTTCAGGTATACCCTTATGAGTCCCATCCTTTCGAAGATGAGTTCCCGGAGTTCGTCCAGGTTCTCACCGGTTTCGGCGGAGACAACCATGTCGTACTCCTGCTCAAGTTTTTCACGCCTTTCGTCATCGACGAGGTCGGCCTTGTTCACGATAATTATCCCCGGGACGTACTTCCGGTTGTCCATGAGCGCGTCGATGAACCTGTCGAGACCGACTTCCTCGCGTATAACCACGTCGGCGTTCACGTAACCGTTCTCCTGCATCAGCGCCTCTATAGTTGACTCGTCGATTTCAAGGTCGACTGTGGTGGAAACGCTGATGCCTCCCCGACCTTTCTTCTCTATCTTGACATCGGGCCGCTCTTGGTTGATGCGGATGCCCGAGTCGTAGAGCTCGTCCATTATCTTGCTGTACCGCATCTCTTCAGAGTCGAGAACCACCAGCACGAGATCCGCATTCCTGACAACGCTCAGGACCTGTTTACCGTCGCCCCTTCCCTCTGCCGCACCTCCTATCAGGCCGGGGACGTCAAGTATCTGAATGTTAGCGCCCCTGTACTGCATCATCCCGGGCTCGACATCGAGTGTCGTGAACTCGTACTCTCCCACCTCGCTTTCAGCGTTCGTCAGCGCGTTCAGGAGTGTTGACTTCCCTACAGAGGGGAACCCTACGAGTGCGACTGTGGCGTCTCCGTGCTTCTTGACCGCGTAGCCGGAGGTGTCTCCTGTACCCTTCGCTTTCTTCTCCTTCTCGTCATTCAGCTTGGATATCTGGGACTTCAGTCTGGCGCGCTCCTTCTCGGTCGCCTTGTTCACCGGCGTCTTCTCAAGCTTCTCCTCCAGTTCGGCTATACGGTCTTCGATGCCCATACTGGCTCAGTAATTGTAACCCAGATTTAAAATACAGCTTATGCTAGAAACCCTGGCGGGCAGAGAGCGCTGGAGGTCATTCAACGGTCTCTATGTTGCCGTCCCTGCTGATGTTCAGCTGGATGCCGTCGCCCCATTCGCGGACGTAAGCTCCAGTGATGTGGACCTCCGCGCCTTCCTCCACCGCCTTTATCTCCTCTTCCCAGAGGGTAAGGTCGATGTCGCCGGTGTCGTCCTCGAACGTGCAGGTGGTGATCTTCTTCTGGCCGTACTTGGTGGAAACGGCGCGTGGACGTGGTAGCTCGGTTATCTTGCCCGTGATTTCGACATCGTCGTCTTCTGGGCCAAGTTCCTCGACAGTCATCTCAGTCATCCATAACCACTGAGGCTGAATACCCCGTCTAACTTTAAAAGATTTCCGACTAGGCGTCCGCAAACCCTTTCATAGCCACCGTTAAACATCTATACATGAAACTGCCCTGGAAGAGTGGTGAGGAAGAACTCCGCGAGAGGATAGAGGAACTCGAGGAGGAGAAGCAAGAACTCGAGCAGAGGTACGAGGCCGAGAGCAAGAGGCGCTCTGATCTGGCCCGGAAGAAACAGGAGGCCGAGGAGGAGCTGAACCGGCTGAGGGACCGGCTCAGGTCTGAAAAGCAGGAGAACGAGGAGGAAGGCGAGCAGGTCGGTGACTCCTCCGAATCGGTGTCCTTTGACCGAGGCTACCGCATCCTCCAGAAACTCTCTTCGGTGGAATCGCCGGAGAGGGACATGGTGACGGTATATTCCCCCGGCAAGGTCTCGAAGATAGACGACTTCCAGGGCCTGAAGAACGCGGTCTCTGCATCCAACATGGAGTTCCTGTCGGGCAAGGAATCCTTCATCGGCTTCCTGGACGAGGATTTCTTCTCTGCAGCGCTCAAGACTAGACCGTTCTTCCAGCCGGGATGGTATCTCGCGACTTCCTTCGACCTGAAAGATGCGCTTGACTTCATAGAGGCGGAGAAGACCTGGGCGCTGGTTTCCGCTGGCGAGACCCGGATATACAGGGAAGCAGCGGGCGAGACCGAACAAGTCGAACGCTTAAAGTCCCGCGTCGACAGCAGGCAGTCGAAAGGAGGTTTCTCGCAGGACCGTTTTGAGAGGAAGCGGGAGGAGCAGATCGATGAGCATCTTGACGAGGTGGAGGGAGAACTGGGGAATTACGAAGATGTCTATCTCCTCGGTGAAAGGGCGCTGTGCAAGAAGCTTTCCGGTGAACACCTCGGCGGTTTCGACCCCAACCGGAAGCTCAGGGATGCGCTTTATAACTTTTCGGTGACACAAAATCCTAGAGATGAGAACGGTAACGTGGGAACAGGCGGCTGAGGCCGACGACGCGACGCTCCTCCTTGAGACGGGTGTCTTCGAGAAGCCCTACGACACTATCCCTGGAGGCTCCCTAGAAGGGGAGAAGGTTGCCTACATCGACGGCCTGAACGATACGAGAGACGTCTTCGACTATTTCGAGGATTCCGGTGTCACCGATTTCAGCTACCTCGGACTCAGCCAGGACGCCATAAGGAAGGACAGGTACTCGGACCGGGAAAACGTGAAGTTCCTTGAACCAAGTGACCTGACAGGAATCGGCATACACGGTTACGCTCCTTCTGGCCACTCGGCCCGTAACGGTGACGACATCTCGATTTTCGCGGGAACCGCGGTCGTCGAGAACTGGCCCGGCACGGAGGGAAACCTTGACAGGTTCTACGACCAGGTCTCCAAGACTGAAGGGGTCAACGTGATGCACATCACTTCTGCCAACCCGAAGGACGGGGAAGGCAGTTTCCGGCTCGAACGTTTCGTCGACGCCCGCCTCGAATAAGAGTGAACAAGTTTTAATTCTCGGCCTGAAACCTAAACCGTGGACGTAAGAAAACTCAACCAGGCGTTGAGAGAACAATACGGCGAGCCTCCGCAGCCTTCTGAACAGTCAGGAATCGACTACCTGATAGAGACCATACTCTCCCAGAACACCAACGACGTGAACCGGGATAAGGCATTCAAGAAGCTGAAGCAGGGGTATGGCGGCGATTACGCCGCTATAGAGAACGCCGATACCGACGAGTTGGTTGAGACCATCCGTGTCGCAGGGCTCGGTCCGACGAAGGCGGAGAGGATCCAGGAAGCACTGGAAATCATCCGTGAGGAAGCGGGAGAGTACAGCTTGGAGTTCGTCGAGGAGATGGACGTTGATGAGGCGAAGGACTGGCTGACCGCTATCCCTGGCGTAGGTCCGAAAACCGCGGCTATAATCCTGTGCTTTCACTTCCGCAAGCCTGTCATACCGGTTGACACCCACGTTCACCGGGTGTCGAAGCGTCTAGGTCTGATACCCGAGAAAGCGGGCAGGAAAAAGGCGCACGACATACTGGAGGAAAAGGTGCCAGACGATATCAAGTACGAGTTCCACCGGTTATTGATTACGCACGGTAGGGAGACATGCACCGCAAGGAACCCTGACTGCGAGAACTGCGTGCTGAGATCCGACTGCAAATACTATAAAGAATTTGTTGAAGGGGATCGCTCCCCCAGCGAGTTCGGATGACTTACTCTTCGTCGTGATCGTGGTCGTGTCCAGGAGCGCCTTCCATCTCGCCCTGCCGCTCTTCCATCTCTTCAACGATTTCCTGGGCCTTCTCGTTGATTGTCTCTTCGTCGATCACGTCGTTTTCATCCAGTACGGCGAGCAACGAGTGAAGCGTGAGCTCCAGGTTGCCTAGCCTGTTCTGCATGATTTGCATCATCTGCTGCGCGTTCATCTGCTGTGGTTCGTCAGCCATTGTAAACACCTGAAAAGAAGATCGCAGGATGTCATCCTGCCATCCCTGCACCTTAGACAGGGACGGGGTAGAAACTTTTATAAAAGAAGTTGTATCTGTCCCCCAGAAAGTCGGTCGCGGTTCCAGCTATCAGGGGAAAGAGTTACTCCTGCCGCTCGCGACCTTGTGGATTCCAAACCCGATGATTACGGCGAACAGGTAGTAGAAAGCAACCTGGCCCGCAGTACTCAGCGGGGTGCCGCCGATGTTTCCCAGGATGCTGCCGAGATTTGTCGCGCTGTAGACGATGTTCACCGGCAGCGCGACCAGTGCCAGGTAGGGAACATCAACGAACCTCGTCCCGACGCCTGCAACCACAAGCAACGCGAAGATTATCAGGGTCGGCTTCGACTTCAGCAGGCTGTACTTGTTCTGGCCGAATCCGTTCATATACACCAGAATTCTGTCTACCCGTTAATATGTCTTTCCTCTGACGCCTAAAGTGGAGTTCTTGCACCACACGCCTGGCATTTGAGTATCTCGACGCCTTTCTCCTTGATTATCTCGGTGTCGGGCCTGGAACATTCGGGACAGAAAACGAAGTCCTCGGCGTAATGCTTGAACTTGGCCTGGACGCTACCCCTCCGGAACTCACCGTTCAGGACCAGCTCCTTGCCTTCGACGTGCCCCGCCGTCCCCAGCTCGTTCTGGATGTACTTGGATAGGTGCTTCGCGTCCCGGTTGTATTTCTCCACGAACTCCGAGAAGTTGGTCACGATGGTCTTGTTACCCTCCTTCCGGGTGTCAACCACCGGTACTTCGAACCTCTCCTCACTCTCAAGATCCTCCGGCACTTCCTCAAGCCCGCGCTCCAGCAGCTCGTCGTAATCAGAATCAGTCATAGACAATAAACAGACGGGAAGATTCTTAACTGCGGTGGATTTGATCTACACCTTTATCTCCTTTTAAAATCGAATGAGCTCTTCTCCAAGTTATGTACGAGTATATCCCGAGCAGAGTCGCGATTGTCAAAATCACTACAAGGGCATAAAGTGTTAGTTCTGAACTTTGTATCACTCTGAGAGCTGATTCGCCCATCTTTGCAGTGGTATTCTTTCTAAGTGATGAGTTTATACTCTCCATCTGAGCTACCGACAAGGTCGTTCTTAACAGGTCTAGGCTCGTAGAGATAGTTAAACCATAGATTGAAGCGAAAACACCAGAACCAATAAACAGGCCGCTATAAAGTGGCTAGAATTTTTGCTTTATCTCTTAAGGACTCCGAAATTTCCTTATCATCAGCCATCGGATTCTACAGCTTTTTTATCTTGCCGGGTTTGGGTTCGTAGAAGGTTCCTTCGCTGAGGAGGGAGTTGATGGTGTTTTCGAGCTGGTCTTCGGGCGCGTCGAGTTCCTCTATCAGGTCGGAGTAGTCCGCACCTTCATCCTCGTCCAGTTTCTCGACCGCTTCTATGACCTTGCGTTCCAGGTTCTCGTGTTCTTCATCCGTGGTGTCGAACTGTTCGCCGAACGACTGCAGTAGCGCATCCACCTCCTCCTCGTCCAGCTTGCCGGCCATCTCTTTCTCTATGTCTTCCCGGGATTTGCCGCTGTCTTTCAGCTGTTTCACGCTGTCGCGGATGGATTTCCACTCCTCCTCGGTCTTCCGGTTCCTGAGCTGGTGGAGAAGCTCGTGCTTGACGTCCCGCTTGATGGTTATCTCGGGATTCATGTAGATCTCCCCCTGGTACTCCCGGACCTTGCCCACCGCTTCAACGATGTCACCCTGCTCGAACTCCTCGATGGCGTCGAGCTCGTTGAAGAATTTCAGTTGGACGGTGTCGGTGCCGTCGTCAATCGTTAGCGAGCCATAGGTCTCATCATCGTTCACGAACGTGTCGACCACAGTCCCGACAATCCTGGCGCGGGACATCCTTCGTCCGTCAGGTGTCAAAAGGTAGTTGGGGGTGAAACCCTCCTTCTGGAAGTACTTGCCCGAGTTGAGTTCTTCTGCCGTAGTGAACTTCGCGGTCTGTCTCTTCTGCTGTGGCATGGTAATATTCTCGAGTCAAAGTCTTTTGTATCTATACCTGCTGGATGTGGCCGCTCTGGGGCTCCCATAGCTCGCCCTCTCTCCGTAGTCGATCTATTATCTCCTCGGCCTTGTCGCGAGAGATGCCCTGCTCCTCCGCGGTCTGGAGGACCTCCTGTATCTCTACCGGCTGGTCGTCGCCTCCGTGGCTCCTGATTATCTTCTTAATGCTCTGCAACCTGTTGCGCTGCGAGGAGGACACTCCTGATTCAATCATGTCGATGTCGTAGTCTCCGGTTTCTGGATCCACGCCTACCTGTTTCAGGCAGTAGGTGAGTATGTCGATGGCGCGCTGTGCGTCCTTCTCCCTGACCTCGTCCTGGAGGTGTGCACGTGCAGATGCCTCCGCGACCCGGACGAGAGCCTCGAGCTGTCTCGCGGTTATCGGGACGCTCTGTCCTGCCTCGTCGCTCCCGCTCGAACGCATCCCGACATAGAACTCCTGGATGCGGTCGGCCGCTTTCTGGGTTAGCTGGGGCTGGACGTTCTTCTTGGCGTAGGCGATGTATTTGCGGAGTACGTCCTGGCTGAGCTCTCCCTTGGTCTCCTCAGGGTTTATGTGGTTCTTCAGCACCTGTTCGGAGAGACGCTGGTCCTTCTCCTCGTCCGGCTCGTCCTTCACCGGGAAGATAAAATCGAAACGGGAGAGCAGCGTGTCGCCTATGTTTATCTGCTGCGGGATGGGCTCGTACGGGTCGAACCTCCCGAGCTTGGGATTGCCCGCGGCGAGTATCGCTGTCTGGGCGTTAAGCGTGGCCTGGATGTTTGCCTTCGACACGGAAATCTGCTGCTGTTCCATCGCCTCGTGCAGTGAGGAGCGGTCCTCCTTGCTCATCTTGTC
>CAZVPZ010000002.1:0-54966 GCA_964629245.1 uncultured archaeon
CGTGTTGCCTCCATGAGCGAGGCGGCGGTCCCGGGTTCGAATCCCGGGTGGTCCATACCTTCCTGTGTTCGGTTTATACCAAATAGCTTATAACTCCCTTCTCTGCTAAAACTCCATCGAAGAAAACCCTTAGAACACAGGTGAAAACCTCTAACAATGGCATTCAACAGCTTAAAGCAAACCAATCAAAAACTCGCAAATAACTCTGATTTCTCCAGTCTCTCTAGATAGAGGGACTATCCTGTTTGAATCCTTAAATTTAGGACTATCTTGAACACCACTTTCTTCTCCTTGAGAGTATGTCTTGTTGATTTCCAGATTCACCGGGTTCCCATCATGATTATCCAGCCGAAAGTAAATATCTTCCCTTTTAAGGCCGCGATTTCCCCCGCTCTACACGCTGAGTCATATAACATTCTGACAACTAGTTCCTCGTACTCTGTCGCTGTATCTAAAGCAGATTCTATTTCCTGCTTGGTGAGAACGTTTTTCTTTACTCTATCAACTTTCGATTCACTATACTCAGAAATATTAAAATCTGACTTCCTTACCAGACTCTTTATCTGGTTTATTTGGTGTTTCTGCTCCGTATCCAGCTCGTTTGCAAGATAGCTAAGGTAATCCCTTACGGCATATATACCTGTGCCATGTATTTTTCTAGTATCCTCATCTCTGAAGTATTTCTTTATCTTGTCAGCTGTCTCCGATATTTCTTGAGTATCTATTTTCCAACCTCTTTCTCTGAAGTACTTAGACAGCTCATCTTCTCTCCTGATTGTTTCCACACCGTTCTCCAGGCATTAAAACATCAATTATAAGAAATTAAAGTCCCGAGGTCTGTCCATTGAAGATCTAGAATGGTTGGAAAGAATCTATCCAAAGTCTCTGTAATATCCTTCCTCCTTCTCCTTACCATTACAGCTGTCGCTGCTCAGTCGGATTCTGTCGACGATACATTGACAGCCATAGAAGAAATGGCGGATCAGGCGAATAAGAATACGACGCTCCCACCTGGCTTTAGCAATGAAAGGGCAAATCTGACGCTTGTAGCACCGAGGGGAGAAACACGCAGCATCGGTCTCTTTGTAGAGGAGGGCGCAGAGAACCCTATCAGACTGAAGGAAAGCGTGGATAACCCGACGGTCCGAGTATACGCCCTCACCACCGCAGTCAACGATATTCTGGAAAGTGACGACAAAGCCAATAAATATCAACAGGCTGTGGCGGACGACCAGATACGGGTAAAAGGGGTCGGACTCGTCAACTCAATAAAATACACTCTTATCACTAGCTTCATCAATGTCCGCAATTTCTTCTCCGGGAAGGAATCTCAAGAAAACGCGCAGCGTCTCGACTCCCAGGGAGGGCTAGCCGGGCCGCCAAGCACGGAAGAACAGTCCGGGGTCAAGCGAGACATCCACTGCACGTACGACGTAGCGTTCTGCCAGAACACTCCGAACGACCTGCAGAACGACTACACACACAGCAACATATACAGGCCGAACGAGGCGTGCCAGAGCTATTATTTCTCTGACAACGAGAACGTGAGCGGGAGCTGCCGGAACACAGCCGTGGTGGAATGCGTGAAACACACCGCGGAGTGTGAGAATCAGAACTGTAGCAGTTTTGAATGCCCTGGAGCGGCATCGAAGGAGCAGTGGACATCCGCACCGACACCCCCACCTGAATCCGGCCCCGCGCCAGAGCCTGAACCATACTGTGGGAACGGTGTCGTGGAGGCAGGGGAAGAGTGCGACGGCTCAGCTCTAGCAGGAGAAACCTGCGCGTCACAGGGATTCGAAAACGGCACACTAAAATGTTCCAATAGCTGCGAGTTCGACGTTTCCGCGTGCGAAAGACGGGTTACCGGGGATGTAACATGCACGTACAACGTGGCGTTCTGCCAGGACTCCGGCCTTCAGAACGACTACACCCGCAGCAACATATACAGGCCGACAGAGGCGTGCGAAGACTACTACGTAGAGTCTGACGGTGGCTCAATGTCGGGAAGCTGCGGGAACACAGGGCAGGTGAAGTGTGTCGTCTCAGGTGTGGAATGCGTGCAGAAGGGAGAGAATAAACCGTGCACCAATGTGGACTGCTCCGCCGCCCAGCTAAAGAGTAAGAAATTCTCATCAACAGAATAGTGTGGTTAACATCCCAAGTCGAGCTAGATGTTGGTGGAGAAGTTCCTCTTATAAGGGATTGTGAAAACTAGACATGGGCAGGGTTGGTCCACCCGGGATTTCTGCTAGACTGTCACGACTGGTCTTTCCTCGGTGGTTTCGCGTTTCTGTGATATCTGCCTCTGGTCGCGGTCCTCGTACTCTAGCGCGGATTCTTTTGCGGCCTCGTAGAGCTCCTGACTGCTTGGGACATCAAGTCCTTTCTCGTCGTAGAGGTCGTGGACCTTCTCCGCGTACCTGAAGGCGAGGTCCCACTCTACCAGAGCATGGTTCTTCCGGCTGGCGTTGTCCTGGATGTTGGTGCCTACAGGATCCTCCTTCCTTATCAGTTGCATCAGCGCGTCGAAAGCATCGTATCCCAGAACCGTCTCGCCAAGTACCTCCATGTCGTCGATGTCGTCGACAAAAGTGTAGACGCCGAGATGATAGATGTAGTTATCACCGTTGCCGTTGTGGGTGTGGTATGGGGTGCTTATCCTCGGGTTGAGGCGGGCGTTGCTCTTCTTTGAGTGGAAGCACCCCTTGACCTGTATCTTCTTCTCCGCCAGACCTTCATCGGTAAGAAGGTAGACAAGCCCGTCGTATCCCCGGTCTATATTGCTCTCAGGGAGCGCGAAGTTGAGGTCTGCGTACTTCTTCACCACCAGCTCTTCGAACCTTTCGCCATACTTCCGGGAGTGGTGGCTCGCCGTGTTCCGGTTCTCCCGTTCCTCCTCGGGATGCGGATTGGATCTGATGGGGAGGTGTGTCCGTCGATACTCGCTGAAATCGGCAGGGTATGCGAAATCACCTGGCCATTCATCCACCCATCCCTGTTCGTTCAAGTTACCCCTCTAACAAGAGCATAGTTGGAACTTAACCTGAAATAATTTTTGCTCCAGTCGGGTTGAAAACGTTTCCTTTCCAGTTCTCTTCCATGACGAGGATGTGGGGTATCGACCCCCGGAAGATGTGCGACCAGCACCTGCTTGGCGAGCACAAGGAGATGCACCAGGTCGTCGGCCATATAGACACTGGCAACATCGAGGTCGTTAAAGGCCACGCGGAGAGAAGACAGCTCGACACCTCGCTGATACAGAGAAGGCACGAAGAACTCGTGGAGGAGATGAAGCGACGCGGCTTCAACCATGAATCTCCGATGGAGTATGAAGACAGGCTGGATCTGGGAAGCATCGATGTCGGGGAGAACAGGGAGGAGCTCTTCGCCAGATGCGCGAAGTGCAGAAGCCGGGCCTCAAGAGGTCAGGTTTCCGGCTGGTAGATTTTATATCGCTCGGATACTTTTGAGCTATTAATGCGAGAACTGCTGGATACCCGGGCTTTGATTGCGGCAGTATTCGTCGCCGGTTTCGTCCTCAGCCTGCTGCCTGTGCACCTTGGCTACCACTATGCTGATGAAACAGTGTACCTCCAGCACGGCGAGATACTGGCGGGGGAGAGTCCCGACAACTACAACGAGTTCGATTTCAGGCCCCCGCTTCTCTCCCTGATGCTCGGAGCAGTTTTCTCCCTGGGTCAGGGCCTTACTGCCGCGCATGCACTGGTTGCGTTCCTTTCCTCCCTTGGCATAATCCTGGTTTTCATGCTTGGCGGGGAGATGTTCGACCAGGGGACTGGGGTCGTGGCTGCCCTGGTCTACGGGTTCTCGCCACTGAGGCTGGACCTGGCGCATGACATAATGGTCGACTCATTCCTGCCCGTCTTCTGGCTTGCCGCTACCTACAGCTTCTACAGGGCTGTCAAATCCGATGGAGATCTGTCCCTGTATGCCCTATCCGGGTCCTTTACGGGTCTGGCGGTCCTGGTTAAATTCACCTCCCTCGCCCTGTTTCCTTTGCTGGTCCTGCTCTATCTGGCCCACCGGGTACTGGAAAGCGGATGGGATTTCAGGCAGGTTTTTGAGGTCAGGCAGATCGGTGTCCTGCTATCGGGCTTCCTGCTTGCACTGTCACCGTACCTTGCATGGTCGTGGTCAAACCTCGGCAGTCCTGTAGCGCCATTCATCAACGCCTGGATGGAGAAAGGGGTCGTCGATCCCTTCATGACGTACCTGGCCGGTGCTGGTTCGCTTGTACCCCTTGCCTTCCTCCTGGGACTGCCGCTCTACATCTGGAAAAGGGACGAAGGTCGTTGGCTCGAGTTCATCCTGCCCCTGGTCCTGGCACTGGGTTTCTTCCTACCGATGCAGTTCCTGGTCTCCAACAGGGAGATAAGGTACCTCCTGCCCATCGTGCCATTCCTCGGCATCATGGCCGCCAGGGGACTTTCAAGGCTCCCGGTTTCCCCACGCCACCTCTACCTCCTGGCAGCCGGCATGGTGCTTCTCCAGTCTCCCTCGCTGGTGGCCGGCGAAGAGGCGGGTATTTCCCAGGGGTTATACCGTTCGATTGAATACGACCGGGTCAACAGGCCGGCCGAATGGCTGCAAAACAGCACACCGGAGGAGGCGCTGGTCTACACCAACCTTTACCTGCGCCAGCTGGCCTACTATTCGAAAAGGCCGGTCAGTCCTCTTGCCGAGGACGAGGAACTCCCTGTGCTCAAAGAGTACTACCTCGAGAGGCCCGGCTATGTCTACCATTCGAACAGCTCCCACCACCCCCGTCCGACCTTTAGAGAGCTGATGTCCGACCCTGATTTCGTCCTGAACCAGTCCTTCCGCCCGGACGTGTCGATATTTTACTACAGGGCCGGGAATCAGTAACCAGCCTTGTTAATTTACTCTGTTCTCTAGCTATCTGTTAGAAAAACCGGAAAATTGTTAGAGAAACATCGGCCTAGCACTATTTTTTTCAAAGCCCCAGTAACCGCCAGATTTATATGTTATTATGATTAAGTGGTAAATATGTCCCGGAGCGAGATGACCGGCCAGAAGGCGTTCGAGGAGTTCGCCTATTTCTGGTGGAGGAAAACCGGTTCCGAACCTCCTTTCGATGCTGTCCCGGACCCGGATGTCGGGAAGAGGTCTCCGATCCTTGACGGCAACAACATCCGCGTTTTTGATGGGGAGATTAGCCGCTACGAGAAGGCGGACATGGAGAGAGCTGTCAAGGATATGTTCCGGCAGCCCTACCGGGATATCCTGATGGAGGAAGCCGAGGAACAGCTCGGGATACTTGGGGAGCGCCACCCCTACATGGAAGACGATATCCCGCTTAAGTCCATCAAGATAGGCGACCCCTCTTGGAAGCCCATGGATTCCGGCATGCTCTACAAGGGCGATGGCAGGATAGTCGTCCATCCACTTTTCATCAGCTACATCGACCTTGAAACAGGAGAGTTCTCGGATCCCGAAGACTGGCCAGAGATACCGCGGGCGCTTAGACATGAACTCTCCCATGGGCTCCACCACAATGCCAACCCCGAGGCGCGTGAAGAGGCGAGCAACCACGGGCCTATGCAGATAGGTTCCGCACCTTCGGAGGCGCTCCCGATGTACGAGATGAACAAGGGGTATGATGAGGAAGGTATTGACGCGGTCGAGGATCCCTGGAGTCTACCGCGCCACTGGGAGGAGGAGATAGCGGGCCACGATTCTCACCAGAGCGACCCGCATGGCTGGGGAGAACTGGTCGCCTGGTCGGTGGAAGAGGCCTACCTACAGAACGATTACGAGGAAGAGCCCGAGGAGGCCACGAGGATGAAACTTGTCTCCCTCGTCGACCTGGAGGACATGGACGAGGCATACTGCTGGGCCATGGAACAGCTTGACCGGCCCAACTACCTGGAGATAATCGAGCACACCCATGAGTTCGCGAAGGGCAAGAACCTGTCCGAGATGGCGTCGGTTTTCGACGAATACCTGTCGATGGTGGATGACGTAGAGTACGGGGTCAGGGGGCTGGAAAAGTTCTACCAGGCCAGCGCGCTCCACACGGTCTGGGAGAAGAGCGACAATCCAATGCCAGAGGAGGGAGAACGGCTGGAACGGGAGCTGGATAGCATCTACCAGCAGACATCAGGCTGAAAATCATACTCTTGCATCTTGGTTGAAGTCGATCACCAGATCGACGAGCGCGAGTCCCGTGAGGTGGATATCATTGAACGCGAACCCCAGGATGGTGCCGTTCAGGTCGGCCATGAAGACGAGGTAGA
Source organism: uncultured archaeon (assembly GCA_964629245.1). Taxonomy (GTDB): domain Archaea; phylum Nanohalarchaeota; class Nanosalinia; order Nanosalinales; family Nanosalinaceae; genus CAZVPZ01. The sequence goes on from CAZVPZ010000002.1 coordinate 6,282, forward strand.
GCACGAGAACGTAGTTGAAAGGTGCGTGTTCGATGTACTCGTAGAGTATGGGCTGATTCCTGAGAAGGAACATGTCCAGAACGGTGTCCTTGAAAAGCAGCGCCAGCACGATTCCCAGGCATATGAGTGGGGCGTCAGCCCGGTATACTGTGAAAACCATGTAGTATACGCCGACAGCTGCGACAGTGTAGAGCAAGTACATGAAAAGCCTTCTGTTCGACAGCGAGAGGAACTGCATGGCGCGCTCTGGACTTAATTATGGTTTTCGTGAATAAAAAGTGACCCCTAGGGAACGGTTTCCAGGTGTTCCCCTGTGGCGATGACCCATGCTGTACCTCTCCGGGAAAGCCCCCTGTAATCCAGCTCTGTGGTCAGGAAGGGTCCATAGCTCTCCGGGTGACGGATCTCGGCGTCCACAAGGCCGCGCTCGTCAAGTCTTAGGACTTTCTCTTCAAGCTCTTCCGGCCCTTCTACACTCTCAGTCCAGTCATAGATCTGCCGGGGCGTGTATCCCCTGCTCGCGGCTTCCAGGGTCTCCAGTCCGCCGTCCAGCAGGAAAGGTATGTCCCCGGCTATGGTCTCGAACTCCGTTTCCGCCAGCTCCGCGACGTATTCAAGGTAGTCAAGGGTTTCCCTGTCCCTTACCGATATATCGAAACCTCTCCTCTCCGCGCTGGAACTGGGTTCAAGCCCATCCTCCAGGATTCCCCGGGATTTAAGGACCTCTATATCGTCAAAAAGCGTTTCCGCGTCGCCGTAGATTTCGGACTCCCGGACGATGTTGTAGGGATTGTTGCCGAGCGGAGGGTTCTGCTCCAGTAGCCTCATCAGCATGGCCCTGGAAGCTGTAAGTCCCGAGAGATCTCGCTCCAGCTCCCCAAGTTCTTCAGCTGTGGGTATCCTGGTTACGGCCATCGCAGGTCTGTTAACTACTTTGCGGTAAAATTTTATATCGATAAGCCGCGAGGCTGTGGTTCGGTCCGGGTCGAACGTTCTCGGCTGGTTTAATAAGTCGCGACGGTTATTTCTGGTACATGGAATGGAAAGCGGTGATGGCGGTTTCAGTCCTCGCCGGGCTGGGTCTCGCCCTCCTGTCCGTCGGGATGGAGGGGCCCGGTGATTCCGCGCCGGTTCAGGACGATGGAGTCGAGAAGTTCTCCTCGGCTGAAGAGTTCAGGGAGTACCTCTCCCGTTCATCGGAATCGGGCTACGCCTCGTTTTCCAGCGGGCTCCAGGCACAGAGGGCGATGGAAACCACTGCGGGGGGTGAAACGGCTGCAGACAGCGGAAGTTTCGGGGGCGACGTGGAGAGATACTCTGGCACCAACGTCCAGGTGACAGGTGTTGACGAGCCCGACATACTCAAGACAGATGGCAAGTATTTCTATTATTCCCCCGAGCAGAACTATTACAACCCTGCCTTTGAGCGCGGCGCGGAGATGATCTACCCCCGCTTCCATCGTCCGAACATCTCGGTCATGAACACCCTGCCCGGCGATAACATCTCAGTCCAGTCACAGATAAAGAGGAACGGCGAGATGCTGCTCAGCAACCGCACCCTCGTCGTATTCGAGGGCAGGAGGATACTTGGATACGACATTTCAGACCCCACTTCTCCGGAGCGTGAGTGGAGCATACAGCTGAACGGCTCGGTCGTGACCTCCCGTATGAAGGACGGCGATGTCTACGTCGTGCTCGAGCAAACGGTTGACCCGTCAAGCCCCTGTCCGATTATCGCTGCCACCGGTCCCGAGAGGACGGTTATACCCTGTACGAGCATATACCATCCGGTGGGAGATGCGGAAGCAGACACCACCTACACCGTCCTCAGGTTCGATGCGGGGGACGGCACTGTAGATGATTCGACAAGCTTCGTGGGCTCGCGCTCCAACACTGTTGTCTACATGTCGGAAGACTCGATTTATCTCACATACCAGGAGCAGAAGAGCACTGCCGAGATACTGATAGACTTCTTCGACGAGAGAGGAGGTAACGTGGTCGACCGGGACACCTCGGACCGCATCGAGAAACTTGACGGCTACGAGATAAGCGACCGGGCGAAGATGGTGGAGCTACAGACCATAATCGAGGAGTACAGGAACTCACTCCCGAGGAAGGAGAGGGAGGGATGGCAGAAAAGGCTGAGGAACGAGATGGGCAACTACTCCCAGGACCACCGCAGGGAGTTCGTGAGCACGGGTATCGCCCGTATAGCAACAGGAGACCTTGAGGTCGAGGAGACAGGCAAGGTTCCCGGAAGCGTCAACGACCAGTTCTCGATGGATGAAAGTGACGGGCGGCTCCGGATAGCCACGACTGTGGGTGACGCCGGCTTCAGCTTCCCGGACTCAACTGCGAACGACCTCTATGTGCTGGACAGCGAGCTCGATATCTCTGGATCTGTGAGGGATATGGGGCTGGACGAGAGGATTTACTCTGTCCGGTACATAGAGGATAGGGCTTACGTTGTTACCTTCCGGAGGATAGACCCGTTCCACGTCGTCGACCTCTCGGACCCGGAGAACCCCGAACTGGAGGGAGAGCTCAAGCTCCCTGGCTTCTCCTCCTACCTCCATCCTCTAGGCGAGGACCGGGTGCTGGGCCTGGGTGAGGAGAACTTCAAGCTGAAGGCGGTGATATTCGATGTCTCTGACGCTTCTGACCCTGTAGTGGAGGAGTCGATGATAGTGGATTCCTACAGTTCGGAAGTCAACTGGGATCACCACGCCTTCACCATCGATCCGGTGCATGAAATCTTCTTCGTGCCGGGCTCGGGAAAGGGTTACATCTTCGACTACGGTGATGGACTTGAGAAGCTGGAGACAGTTGACATCGACAGTCCGAGGCGTGCGAGATACGTGAACGACTACCTCTACGTCTTCGGGGAGAGGGAGGTCGTGGTGCTCAACGAGGAAGACTGGAGTGTCGTGAACAGGTTCGAATTCAGGAAGGAGTCCGGATTACGGAAGTAGTAGCTATTTTTTCCGGTTCATACAGAAATCTGCGAGACCCAGAAGTTCTTGCCTGGCGTTTACGGGAAGGTCTGATGCTTCCAGTTGCTCTTCTATACCGGACCTGAGCTGCTTCATCTTGGTTTCTATTTTCTCCTGAATGTTTTCCTGGCGCATCAGTTCAAGTATCTCTTCCCCTTCCTGCCGAGACACCTGGCCGTTAAGTTTATCCCTGAGACGCTTCCTGTCTGTCTCATCTAGACTTTCAAGGAGGCGGAGCAGGTGGAGGGTCTTCTTTTTCTCCTCGAGGTCGGAGCCAACTGGCTTCCCTGTCTCGTCGGGATTGCCGAAGAGTCCGAGTTCGTCATCTTTTATCTGGAAGAGCACTCCCAGCTTCTCACCTATCGACTCCAGGGTATTGATGGTCTGCCTGCTCTCTCCGGACAGTTCCGCCCCAATAGCCAGGGGGAGCGAAAAGGTGTATCTTGCGGTCTTCTGCCTGTACATCTCAAGTACCTCTTCCTTGGACACTTCCCCGTTGCTGAAGGCCATGTCGATATCCTGCATCTCGCCGAGTCCTACTGCCGCCAGGGCTTCGGAGTAGTGACTGCAGATTCTGTGCCGGATATCTCCTTCGGCTTCAAGGTCGCAGAGCAGCCTGAAACCTAGGAAGAACGCGGTATCGCCCAGACAGTTGGCCATGCTCTCTCCGTAGTGGCCTGGCTCGTCGTATCCTTCTTCCTCTGCCTGCTGGCTGTACTGGATGTGGATAGCAGTCAGACCCCGCCTCATTTTGTCCCTGTCGATAACATCATCTTGGATCAGGAGGCCGGTGTGTGCCAGCTCTACCGCCCCTCCAGCCTTCAAGAGGTCCTCCGGCTGATCGTCTCTGAAGAAGCTGTAGGCGTGTCTCACCAGGAACGCTCTTACCATCTTTCCCCTCTTTACAAGGGGCATCAGCTTCTCCTCCACATCGTTTCCAGAACCCTTGTAGGGAAGTTCCAGGTTCTCTGTGTAGTTTTCGAGGTACTCTGACACTTTTTCCCTGTGTCTCTTTATGTCCTCAACTATGTTCATGTTGCTGCACTCCGTACGAGTTCTATCCCTATCCTGATTTTGCCGGGCCCGACCTTTTTATCGTAAAATATGAAAGGCTGTTCCTTTATCCGGTCCAACGGTAGAGGTTTGAAGAGGTCGCCGCTCCTAACCAGTTACGGCTAGAGAGATTTCATACCCGGAAACGGTCCCTGATCCGGTCGATGATGCCGCCGTGGAGACCGTGGACTGCGTTCATCTCTTCCTCGGTGAGCTTGAAGTCGAATACCTCGATGTTCTCCTTGAGGTGGCGGTGTCTTGCGGCCTTGGGAATGGCGGCGACGTTCTCCTGCTGGATCACCCATCTCAGCGCGACCTGGGCAGCAGACTTGCGGTACTTCTTCCCTATCTCGGCGAGCTTGCTGTCACCGGCCACCTCGCCGACTGCGAGGGGGCTGTAGGCGGTGAGCAGGATGTCGTGCGCCCTGCAGAACTCCAGCAGTTCGTCCTGGCTGTAGTAAGGGTTGTAACGGACCTGATCGGTGATTATCGGAGTCTTCGACTTCTCGATCGCTTTTTCAAGACGTCCCGCCTTGAAGTTGCTGACACCGATGAAACGTACCTTCCCATCCTCCTGGAGGCGGTTCATAGCCCCGAGAGTTTCTTCAAGCGGCACAGAGGGGTTAGGGGCGTGAACCAGCAGCAGGTCGACGTAGTCGGTGTCGAGCTTCTCGAGGCTATCCTGGAACGATCTCTCCAGCTTTTCCGGGGAGAGGTTCTTCCTGTGTATCTTGGTGGTGAGGAAGATGTCTTCCCGGTCGACACCGGATTCTGTTATCGCCTGGCCCACTACCTTCTCGTTGTCGTACATCTGCGCGGTGTCTATGTGGCGGTAGCCCAGTTCCATCGCGTCCTTGACGGCGCTCCTGCACTCGCTCCCGGCCATCCTTGCGGTACCGAGACCGAGTGCAGGTATCTCCAGCCCCTGGATGTTTACGTATTCCATACCCTGTTTATCTCCTCTCCAGATAAGAAGCCCCGGGTTAGACGTGAACTATAAAACAGTTGGAACACGGTTTCCCTCCCATGCTTGACGACCTCGAGGACCAGAACGCTATAGTCACCGGTGCGAGTTCAGGAATCGGAAGAGAAACCGCCTACGCGCTGGCAGAACGGGGTGCAAACGTCTCGCTGGCCTCGAGAAGCCGTGAAGAGCTTGAGGAGATCGCGGCCGAGATAGAGGAAAGGTTCGACGCCACTGCGCTCGTGATTGAGACCGATGTGACCGAGGAGGACCAGGTCGAGTGTCTGATCGAAAAGACCGTGGAAAAGCTGGGAGGTCTTGACATCCTCGTGAACAACGCTGGTGTCGGTGTGGGAGAGGACGTGGAGGAGATGGACTCCCGCGACTACCACCTGATGATGGATGTCAACTGCGATGGGATGTTCTACGTCTCGCGCGCGGCCATCCCTCACCTGAAGGACTCGGAGGGAAAGATGATCTTTGTCGCGAGCTTTGCCGGACAGTATCCCCGGCCCTCGAATCCTGTCTACGCGGCGACGAAGTGGTGGACCCGGGGCTACGCGCTCAGCCTTTCGGGCCAGTTAAAGGGACGTGTGGCGGTCACGGTAGTGAACCCTACCGAGGTCAGGACCGACTTCGCCTCGGAGGACGGCGACCCTTTCCGGGAGCGTTTCGAGGAGGGAGAGGTGACCGAACCAGGGGATATCGCGGAGGCCATAGTCTTTGCTGCACGGCAGGAAAAACCCAACACGGTAAACGAGATCGACATGTACCGGCGCGATAAACTCTCTGGCTTCTAGATAACAGGGAGCGAATACTAGCAAAAGTTTGTTCTGTGCGGCTATATAACTGTTCGGGAAGGTTAAAAACCGCCCAGTTCCAATCACAGCAAGGGTCTAGATGGGGACTGAAGACTTGATCAGGGAAGACTCAGGTCCGACCCACCATCCATTCCTTCTCGGCCGTGTACCAAAGATACTCGACTCGGAGAAATACGGGAAAGCGGACCAGATAGCGGTTCTCTACGGCCGCCACATTCTCGGGGTCGAAACAGGCTACGACGGCTTCGGGCCGGGATTAGAAGAGGCAGTCTCTGAACCGGGGAAAAGGAAGGATAACTACGAGATGTTCTGGGATGAGGTGAGCCGGGTATACGACGCCTTCGAACCCCACAGAGATGTACTAGGGGAGTCGGAGGCGGACTACCTGTTGGCAAGCATGCTGGAGCAATCCCGGTCGCCGCTGCTGGAAGAGCTGGAGGAGAGGCTGGAAGGTCGGACCGAGAAACAGGTGGCGGGAGCCACCGTATAAACTCTTTTTTCCTAACGGTAGTTTTAACTATCTGGTAGACTAACTTAACCGCATGTTTTCGTCCGTTGACGAACTGCTCGAACAGGGCGAGACGCTGGAAGAAAGCATCCATCCGTCGCGTTTCGACACCCGTTTTTTCCGCCTTTACGTTGGGGTGCTGTTCCTAACGGTCCTTTTGGCAGCCTCTGTAGTGTTTGAATACACGAACAATATGCTGCCATTCAGCCAGAACTACCTGCTTGCAGGATTTCTCGTTCCCTTTCTTCTGGTCTTATATACCGAGGTCAAACGGGAGTTCATAATGTACCATTTCACCGACCGCAAGATAGTAACAGAGAAAGGCATCCTGAACAAGACGATAGTCACCGTCCACTACAGTGACGTGACCCACACACAGCTGAACCAGAAAATCCAGGAGAGGATATTCGATGTAAGCGATCTGGAGGTCGACACCGCTGGAGAACACCAGACCGAACTCTGGCTCAACGGCCTGAAGGACCCCCAGCACTACAAGAAGATGATAGGTAAACGGTCACAGGAACAGCCCCCGGGACAGGAACCGCAGGGCCTCGATCAGGGTGAAGGACAGGGAAATAACTTCGACAACCGGGGATTCGGCGACCAGGGCTAGGAGCCGGTTGCCTTGGTTCTGGCAAACTGCTTAAAGCCCGGATGGTAATTCCATGGTAGCAATGTCTGACCCGATGGACGAAGACCACATGCACGCGGCTAAACTCTTCAAGCAGGGCTCCGGCGATATCGCGGACGACTACAAGCAGTGGGAGGAGTCGATTCGGGAGAACACCGGGTTCGATGACACTACACGGGAACTCCTCGCGCTTGCGGCCGCTGCATCCACCCAGTGCAGCTACTGTGTCCACACCCACGGCCAGAAAGCCATCAAGCACGGCGCGACAAGGGAGCAGGTGGCAGAGACGATCCAGATAGCCTCCCAGGTCCGGGCCGGGGCGACGATGAGCTACGGGCTAGAGGCGCTTGAGCACCTGGAAGAATAGTGGGTTATCCTGACAGGGATCGGCCCATCAGCTCTTCGAGGTAGAGCTCCCCTACAGAAGTCTCTGTCTCGCGGTCCAGTTCGAGGAGCACCTCTTCCCTATCTCGCCCCCGCTCTATCGCTGCTTCTATGCTCTTGAGTTCCGGTGGGGGAACGTAGTCGACCAGCTCCAGGTACTTGAGATCTGCCTTATCGAGTTCTCCTTCCCCGACCAGCTGTTCTACCTTCTCCTGCACCACCATCCCCGGCGCGTCGTCTGATACCGAGTAGAACTCGACCGCCTCTTCGGGGTAGCCGAGGAACCGGCCGAGCGTTTCCTGCGTGAAGTAAGTGAAGCCGTTCGCCTCCGACTTCTCAAGGATATCGAGCCGGCCGCTCTCTCTGGTGACTGCGATGCTTGGGTTGTCGAAGGTCGACCCGAAACCCAGCTTCCGCTTCATCCTCTCCCAGGCACCGATATCCCTGCTGTAGAGATGAGCAAGTCCGAACTCACGGCAGAGTTCTCTGACCACGTTTTCCTGTTCCGTGCTGACGCCCATGACGAGCGCCCCGGGTTTCTCTTCTATAACGACTAGCAAGATGTCGAGCCCGGCGGAGTAGTTCAGGACGCGGGGCATCCGCTCCAGGAAATATCTCTCCAGTTTTTCGATGTCAGCGGGCGCCTTCATCGATTCCCGGTTCGGTCTCCAGATATTAAAAATATCGCCCCAGATTTCTTCCCATGGTTCTTGACAGGATTTTCAGGGGCAGGGAGGAGCTGTCTATCACCGAGGGCAGCATAAAGGGCCCGCTTTTCTACCTCTCCCTCCCGCTGGTCGTGACCTTCCTGCTCCAGACCGCCTACAACATCGCGGACACGTTCTGGCTCGGCCGTTTAAGTACGGAGGCGCTTGCCGCGATAAGCTTCGGGTTCCCGCTGGTCTTCCTGTTCATCTCCATCGGCTCCGGGGTTGCGATAACGGGTTCGGTGCTGGTGGCGCAGTACGAGGGCTCGGGGAAGAAAGAGCGGAGGAACTACGCTGCCTCGCAGGCTCTCGCCTTCTCTATAGTCACGAGTGTCGCGGTGGGGATAATAGGACTGCTGATAATAGAACCCCTGCTCGGGCTGATGGGCGCTGAACCCGCGGTCCTGCCCCTGGCGGTCGACTACATGAGGGTAGTGCTGCTCGGGCTGGTGTTCCTGTTCACTTTCTTTACCTTCAGCGCCCTGATGCGCGGCTGGGGTGATACCATAACCCCGATGATACTGATGCTGGTCTCCGTCACGACGAACATCGTGCTCGACCCGTTCCTGATCTTCGGCTGGTGGTTCTTCCCACAGCTGGGCATAGGAGGGGCGGCGATAGCCACCGTGTTCGCGAGGGCGGTCGTATCTATCGTCGGGGTATACATGCTTTACAGCGGCCGGTACGGGCTCAAGGTCTCGCTCCGTGAGATGAAGCCGGAGATGAGGTTCCTGAGGAGGATACTGGGGCTAGGCATCCCGGCGTCGCTCGATCAGGCGTCCCGGGCGCTGGGGATAACCGCGACGATGTTCATAATAGGGATGTTCCCGACGGAGATAGTAGCAGGCTTCGGGATTGGTGCCCGGGTGCTCTCCACGGTCTTCCTGCCGGCGGCTGCGGTCGCCCAGGCCACGGAGACTCTCACAGGTCAGAACATCGGTGCTGGCAAACCTGAAAGGGCGAAACGTTCAGGCATCGTGGCGTCGAAGTACGTCTTCCTGATACTGACCGGTCTCGGGGCCGTGACCTACGTTGCGGCAGGGGCCATAGCGAACGTCTTCTCTCCTGACCCAGCAGTGGTTGGCGCCGCCGCCACGATGCTGAAGACCATCGCGTTCACTTTCGGCGCTATGGGTGTTATGCGCGTCTTCAACGGTGTTTTCCGTGGAGCAGGCAACACAAGGCTGGCGATGATAGTTACGGTCGCCACCATCTGGCTTATCAGGCTCCCACTGACCTACATGCTCGCTATTGATATCGGCTCATTTGGCATATGGCTATCGTTTGCGGCAGCGAACATCGCTGGCGCATTGATTGCGATATTGCTGTTCTACAGGACTGACTGGGCCAGGAACATCGCTGATTCCGCCGGGCCACCCGGACCTAGAGTGGTGGAGAGCCTGAAGTCCGGGCTGGAAAGGCTGGCGGGGCATACTTAAAAGGGTTCAGAGAATGGAGTAGTCTATGACACTCAAGATACTGGTCACCAGCGACTTCCACGCCATGGAGGAGCTTAAGGAGGCTGCCATAGAGGAGGCGAACAGCGGGGACTACGACCTCTTCATCAACCTCGGCGATTACATGGACGAGGACTACACCCTAGACCTGTTCGACCGGATAAAGATACCCGCGATAGGCTGCACGGGCAACCGGGACCTGTTCCTAGAGGAGGAGCTTGTCGAGGGTGATGCCCCGGTCTTCAACTTCCTGGAAGCGACTGTGGACGACGAGTACCTTGTAATCCTACTGGGCGGGGACTTCCCGGACGATGTAAAGGAGCAGGTCACGGAGCTGATAGAGGAGCATGGTGATCCTTCGAAGGTTATAGTCGGCTCCCATTACCCGCCGAAAAAGCTGGGTGATAAGATACACTCCGGGAGGCGTATAGGGTTCGAGCAGTTCAGGGAACTCATCATGAGGCAGAAACCAGCTCTCTGGATTTCCGGTCACGTACACGAGAGCTTCGGTGAGTACTCGCTGATGGGGACCACGGTGCTGAACGCGGCCGCGGAGAAGTCAGGGAAAGCTTTCTCCGTTACTATAGGCGACGAGGGCGGTGTAGAAGAGGTCGAGGAGATAACTCTGGTCGAATGAACGGAATTGTACGTAGAGTTCGGTGATTTACCTCCCCGAACTGGTTCGAATTTCGAAACCGATTTAACAATTCCGGCAAATGGTATGTCCATGGATGAAACAGACCGGGAGATACTGGAGATTCTCAAGGAAGATGGACGTGCGTCCTTCACCCGCATCGCTTCTGAGGTCGGAGTATCGGAGGGAACTGTTAGGAACCGTGTGAACGGGATGGTGGATGACGGTGTTATAGAGAGGTTCACGGTCCAGACCCGGCAGGAAGGTGTTTCCGCAGTGGTGATGCTGGTGGTCTCGACCGAGGTCGATATAGAACAGATACTGGATTCGCTTCCCACAGATATAGAGGTATACGAGGTCACCGGAGAGTACGACCTTGTCATAAAGATGTCGAGGGGCTCCAGCGGGGAGCTTAATGAGACACTGGATTCTATGAGGGAGGTCAGGGGAGTGGAGAAGACGAAGACCTATTCAATCCTGCAGAGTCACTACAGGTGAACCGACGCCAGGAAAGAGGCCGCGACCGCCACGAGGCTGACGTTGGAGGGGATGTTGACACCGAACAGGGAGATACCTATGGCGAGGAGTGCGACCGCTCCACCTTTCCGGATATAGCTGATTCTGAGGTTCATCCCCCGGAGGAAGGAGGCCCCGGAAAGCACGATTACCGCTATCGAAGCGGTGTAGAGCGCGGGCAGCAGGTACTGGAGGCTGAGATATAGCCCTTCAGGTGTCCCGACTGAAAGCAATCCGCCGGTGAGGAGTATACCGGGTACGGAGAACTTCTCGGCAAGTTCAAGACCCGCCAGCTCCAGTGATATAACGACCAGCGCCAGGCCGGCGGCTATCTTCATCCTTTCGACGTAAAGTACCTGGCCGAATACAGGCGCTACGAGAGATACGACGGCTGCACCCGCCAGAAGCACGGGCGCGGCCTGGAGCACCATCTGTCTCGCCTCTTTTACGGATCCGGAGTAGGAGTACAGGACGGCGAGCGCTCCTGCCCCCGTGAATATGGTGAGAGCGACGGTCACTATATCGGAGAAGGTCTGGACCGACCCGGTCACCAGCAGCGTGGCGAAAACTCCATCTATCAACGGCAGGCAGAGGATGAAGATCAACTTCCGGACGCCCTCATCAAGTTCAACTGGCCCCATCAGTCATCCTCTAGTAAACCGAAATGGTCCAGGACGGTCTCGATTTCTGTCTGGTTATGGACGGTTTCCCTTCCATCCGCTGTCACTACGTCCTCCCCCTCCAGCGGTGCCCTGTCAAGAGGCGCCCGAGGGGTACCGAAGTCTGCACCCACCGCTTCCATCTGGTCGAGGGCGTACTGGACGGAGATAGGATTTTTCTCGCCTGTCTGGAACATCGCGTTGTGTGCGGGCATCAAAAGATTGTTCAGGGTTTCTGCTCTGACCTGGTCTTCCTCGGTATCACCCTCATACCCGTGTTCCCATACTCTCTTGGTCTCCTCTGGCAGTATGTTTCCAGTGACGCTTATCGTGAAGGAACCTCCTTCATCGTATATCAGTGGGTTTCTCGGATCATCGCCTGAGCCGAGATGAAAGTCCTCGTAGCCTTCTTCCTGTAGCAATGATCCCAGTCTGCGAATCTGATCTGGATCGTTGGAGGCCTCCTTGATTCCGATGACTCCAGGGATTCCGGCGATTTCCAGAACTGTCTCCGGCAATATATTTCTACCTGTACGGCCCGGGACGTTGTAGGCTATTATCGGGAGTTCTGTGTTTTCGGCTATCTGTCTGTAGTGTTCGACTATTCTGTCCTGGGGAGGACCGTTCTGGTAAGGAGAAATCATAAGGTGTGCGTCGGCATCGGTTTCATCCTCTATCCTCGTCGCAAGATCGATGGTCTGGTGAGTGCTGTTTATGCCATCTCCCGCGATTACAGGCAAATCCGCGGCCTCGGCCACCTTTCTAACGTACTCGACGTGTTCGTCGTACATACCCTCTCCCTGGTCTCCAAGTGTCGCCGCGTGCCCTGTACAACCCGAAGGCACGTAACCGTCTACATCTCCTTCTTCAAGATATCCTAGATGCTCCACGGTGGCGTCATAGTTTATAGAGTCGTCCTCGTTCATGGGTGTTGGAAGCGCGGGGAATACGCCTACTGGTTCAAAGTCTGTCATTCGTTACCACTATGCATGAAATCGAAGAAAGAATTTATAAATACTTTGAATATCGTAGTATAATTTCTATAATCGTGAAAACGGGCGACTTGTGGCGGCTGCCAAAATACACTTCAGATCTCTTGGGAACTAGTTAAATCTCTGGGTCTCTAACTGGTTTACATGGAGCTTAAGAACTCAGGTCATATGCCCGATCCCTCGCTATCCCGCGAGGAGATGGAGGAACTGCAGGAAAGGATAGCTGCCGATGCTGTTTTCGAGAACCGCTTCGATTTTTCCTTAGACGGTGTGCAGGACCTGAAGGTCGCGGGTGTCGATCAGGCCTTCCTCGATGACAGGGCGGTCTCCGGGGTTGTTATCTTGAGGGACGGCGAGGTGGTGGAGCGGGCGCATGCGACCGCATCGCTGGAGATACCTTACATGCCGGGACTGCTGGCTTTCCGGGAGGCGCCTGCGATGATTAAGGCGTTGGAAAAGCTCTCGATTGAACCCGACCTCCTGATGCTGGACGGCTCGGGGCGGATACACTTCCGCCAGGCGGGTATAGCGGTACACGTCGGGGTCCTGTTCGATGTCCCGGCGGTGGGGGTCGCGAAGAGCCTGCTCTGTGGTGAAAGGGAGTCGCCGACGAGGGATCTTGCGGAGGGAGGTGCGGTGAGGATCCTCGCGGGTGACAGGATGGACGCGAGCAAGGGCACACATGTCGGCTACGCGTACCAGTCCAGGCAGTTCGAGAGCGACTCACGCAGCATCAATCCACTTTATCTCAGCCCGGGTCACAGGACGGACGAGGACGCGTCGCTTGACGTGGTCCGGTCGTTCTGTGAAGGTTACAAGCTACCGGAACCGGTCAGGCTCGCGGACCGGTACGTCGGGGAGAAAAAGCAGGATTTGTAATACATATTATCCATTATATGCTTGTATAGGAATATATGTAATACATAGCCGGTGCTGGCTTTAGGTATTTAGGCTTAACCTCCGGAACAGGTAACATAGTTTGAAGGGCTCGTAGTTCAGCCTGGCAGAACGCTTCCTTGGCATGGAAGAGGCCCCGGGTTCAAATCCCGGCGAGTCCAAGGCCACCACTGTCTGGTTCTTCACAAGTACGTTTCAAAGAAGTCCTCAACGACTTCTTCCGCGAGATGCCAAGCCAGAGAACCGGAGCATTCACACTACAAGAAAGGACTTTCCCTAGAAAGAAAAACTTTGAAATATACCTCTAGACTATTATCCTATCTCCCGCCTTGCCTACCGCTGCTCCGATACCTGACTTCTGTCGACGATACAACCGGCTTGCCGTCTTCACCCTCCTCTATGTGTACGAGAAGGTAAGGCATCAAATTCTGGGCGTGTCCCTCGGAAAGGAGCTGAAGACATTCCAGGCCTGCTCGGGCGGATGAACGCTGATCATTTGTCTTTTCATCACTCTCTGTACAGTCAAACACGTCAACCGGTCTACCCGGGGTGAGAGGAAGTTCCGGCTCGCCCTCGACGCTGACACCTAACTGCTGTGCAGAATCGGATGCGCCTTCGTCATCGGTGACGACTAGTGTTACCTTCTTGGCAGGTATCTTGATTTCTTTACCTGTCTGCGGGTTGCGGCCTTTGCGTGCTGAACGTTCACCTGCCTCTTTCATGTCTTCATCCTCTTCCTCGTAGTACCAGTTGACTGTGATATCTTTCCCATTCTTCGCCAGTGCAACAATCTCCCACTGCAACTGCATCTCGCCTTCCTCATCCAGCAACTTGACGGCGAGTTCTTTCCGTCCTTCATCGACACTACCTGCTCGAATATCCTCAAACCAGTCGTGGAGTTTAGTATCGCCCGGCTTCACGCCACGTTCCATCTCAAGATCATCAAAGGAGGGCTGTCCCCACGTCTTCTTTTCATGGTCGGGGTCGTGACCTTCCCGGTACTCGACCGTCGCATCACTCACGTCATCACCGTGTCCCGTGGCGATGTTATGCGTGGTGTAGTCCTTCTCGTCCAGTTGTGCCGCATCGCTCACGTCTTGGCCGTGGTTGACAGCGGCCTCACGCACACCAGACTTCTTGACGAGATTATCTGCCGCACCCAGTGCCGGGAGCACTGCGGCGATGGTAGCAAGTACAAGGAGCTTTCTCATAATCAGTTATTACAAGTTGATTCTTTTAAAAATCGGTTTAGAGCTTTCTGTGGAAACCGGTAGTTCGTATACAGAAAGACTTGGAGAGTGAGGGGTGTTTATTCCATTAGGTTTTTTAGGAGAAGAGAATAATCTCCCTGCATGAAAACATCCGCCGGAACGAAATTTCTGGTGCTTTTGGCAGCAGGTTTGCTGATGATGGGTCTAGGAGTGGCCCCGTCCCATACCTCGACCAGTCAGCAGGATAATCAGCAGGATACGCCAAGTACTGACACTGGTCAAGCCCCGGAAGATACCCAGAACTCGGGTTCAGGTCAGCAAGCCCAAGCACAGGACAAGGGACCGAAGGAATCAAAGAAGCCAAGTCTCCCTGAACAAGCCAGTTCAACCGCGAAAGACGTTGTTGACACCGTGTTCGGGGCCGTCGGGAACATTGGCAAGGCCCTATCCAACCTCTTCAGCTAGAAAAAGAAGTAAGTTCCCGAGAAATCCGGTAGATTCAACCGTTTCCAAACTCTTTTCCCTTTAAGGTGCTCTATGTCTCAAGCTATTCGGCCACGGTTATCTTCAGGGTGACATAGCCGGCGATGACCTGGAGCGCGAAGATGGTGATTACCGTGAAGACGATCCCCTTGAGGTTGCCCAGGAGTTTGATGCCGATAACACCAATCAAGAGGCCGGCAAGGTTGATTATATAGAATATAAGGACTCCATGAGCTAATTTAAGCCTTAATAGAGCTACTTTCTCATTTTCTTCATCGGAGAGAGTACTATAGTTCTTCACTCGGAAAATCCTATTACCAGACTAACTTTTAACTACATATTCTGGCCTGAAATCGGAACCAATCCTTAAACAAATAACCCCTGTTCCCGGCCGCCGTCACCCTTTTTAGATTACCCTCGGTGGAGGTCGAGGCAGGGTTTAAGAGAGCGGAGGTCGAGGGTTCAGAACCATATCTCGCCGCCGGGCTCCCCTGGCACGTCCACTCTCTGCTTGTCGCCGCCGACAGTGGCGTCGCGGATGTAGAGCGGTTCTCCCTCGTGTTCTCCGGCGTAGTCGAGGATGCCGTAGGTCTCGTGCGCCGCCTCTCTTTCCAGGAGCTGCCTCGCCTCCACTCCTGTTATCTCCTCTACCGCCGTGAGGTCGGAGGGTTTCACTCCCAGCACGTATCTTCCATCGACTTCGTAGTGCTGTATCCTGCCCCGGATCAGGTCGTCGGCACGGCTATGGTTCTCAAGCTCGACACCGTCCGGTGGATAGACCAGCTCTGGGTCGTCGAAGGGGTGCTGTCCGCCCATGGCTGATTTCTGGGAGTTGACCCGTGATTCGTAGAAGCTGTCTGGTCCTGTCGTCTCCTGGTTTCCTTTCGCTCTATCTGTGTCGGGTGATTCTACGGGTGTTGCCATACCCTCTATTTCCTACCCCGCCTTAAAAAGTATTACGATGTATTACAACTGGTCTATTAAAGCTCGGTGACGCCATCCGGGACATGGAAACCCGCGAGCTTCGTGACCTGGTCGCGGCGTGGCTGGTCCTGGGGATAGCCTTCGGCAACCTGCTGGGCGGGCTTGAAATCTATACCGTGGCAGTGGCGCTCCTGACGGCGGGTGTGGGATTCCTCCTCCACGAACTGGCCCACCGCGTGGTGGCGAGACGTTTCCACCTGGCAGCGGAGTTCCGTGCGAACTACGAGATGCTGGCGATCGCTTTCTTCGGTTCTTTCGCGGGCGTTCTCTTCGCGGCGCCTGGTGCGGTCTACACGGAGGGCCGCCGCTCGCCACGCGAACAGGTGCTGATAAGCGGTGCTGGTCCTGCGACCAACATCCTGCTTGGCGCGCTTTTCTTCTTCATTCCAGGAATCATCGGGAGCTACGGCTTCATGATAAACTCGTGGCTCGCGCTGTTCAACATGATACCTTTCGGGGGGCTGGACGGTGAGTCAGTCTACCGGCACGATAAGGTGACCTACTTCTTCATGCTCGGGGTTTCCGCGGCTATGGTCGCGAGCTTCATGATCGGTTTCTGATATACCATAGAAAACGTAGAGGCCGATGGACACCGTCGCCCCAAAACCCGCGAGCGCGGCGGCAGGACCTGACAGAAAGGCGAAGACTGCCGCGACCGTTATCCCCGCGAGGTTCAACAGCAGGAAGTACGCTGTCAGCCGGTAGCCTGCCCCTGTCTCTTCCATGACGTGAGCCTCGGCGCGAACCATAAAAATCCTTCCCGTCCAATCAACCACGTAGAAAGGGGCTCGTAGTTCAGCCTGGCAGAACGCCACCTTCGCAACACCTGCTTTCCGACACGCAGATTCCATCGAAATCTGCTTTGAAGCAGCAACTTCAAGTTGCTGCGTTGAGGGAAGTTGGTTCGAGAAGATCTCCGATCTTCGTGAGCTTCGACGCGGAACAGGTGGAGGCCACGGGTTCAAATCCCGTCGAGTCCATCGCCTTCGGCGCTGAAAAAGACGGGTTTTGAAGGCCAAATCCCGTCGAGTCCAACTTCTGAAAGTTTGATTATCATAAGCAATACAGGGAATGGCTCCCGAACCCTGAATCCTGGTGAGACTATCCATAGATTAATGATTCTGCAGGGTCGTGTGTTCTTTATGGCGTGTAACCGGCGGGCTGTAGAGCGGGCTGTGAGCGAGAACCCGGGAATCTCGTTTACCGGCCTGAAGAGTGAGACTGGACTGTCGAACGGCGTACTCCAGTACCATATCAGGAACTCGGAAGAGATCGAGAGGAAGAAGGGCGCCCTGATGGAGAGGGGTCACTGTGAGAAGTGCGAGCACCAGGGCGACTGCGGGCAGAAGTGCCTGAAGATGGTGGAACGGAAGCCTGTCAACCGTAGGATAATTGATATGAAGGAAGAAGGCCTGAGCCACACCACCATAGCCGGGGAGCTTGATATCTGTGTCTCAACTGTGAGCTACCATGTCTCGAAGCTTGAGGAGCTGGGATTGCTCGACTGAAGTTCAGTTTTTCTACTAGAAGACGTAAATAGGTGTGTTTCAAGCCGTACGCGTGGCGATGTGCAGTTACTGTAAGGCCTGGGAGGAGCGGCTTCGTGAGCTAGTTGATCGGAAGAAGGCGGTGCTGGTGGTCAACCGGGCCAGAACCCGGATGGCAACGGACCTGACCGCATAGCTGTTCGGTTTTAAAATGCTCCGTGTCTAATCTTTCACCATGACTTACCTAGAGATAGCTGCGGGTTTCGTCCTCGGCTTTTTCGTCGGCATAGGTGCGGCTCTTTTCTACCTCAGGTGGCAGATGAAGCGCCAGATAGGTGACATTGAGGAGCAGATGAGCGCGATGATGGATATGAGTGAGGAGATGTCAGACATGATGGAGCCTGGGGAGATGGTGCCGGGGATGGAGTCCGGCGAGGAAGCTGACGGGGAAGAAAAAGAGGAAAAATAGCTGTCGGGTATCTCCGCCGAGCAGCTATTATTCTTTTTCCAGCCGGTCTGCAGTCCTCTCCATCTCTCTCGAGATCGACCGGAGTTCGTCGATGAAGGCTTCGGTGCGGGCGTTGTATTCCTCCTCGATTTCCAGGTTCCGGAGTGCGACACGGACGTGGGACTCCTTCACCTTGTGCATCATCTCCGCCTCGTCAAGAGTCCCGTCGATTATCTCGTCGAGCAGCGTGGATAGAACGCAGTTGATGACGTGGGGCACATCGCCGTCCAGGGACTGCTCCTCGCTCATGTTCTCCCTCAGCAGTCTCGCGATACGTCCCTCCGAGAGTTCGAGGTCGCTGTTTTCGAGCTGTCCGTAGTTGTCGGGTATAAGCTTCTCCAGGTTCATGCGGCTAAAATCAGGTCGAAGTTTAAAATAGGTTATCTATGGAAATGTTCGGGATAACGTAGCTCGTTGAACAATCCGTCCTGCATGTCGATCTTCCCGATGTACTGCCGCCTGACCTCTCCGGTGGAGGCGTCCTGTATGGGCAGGTAGACCTCTCTTTCCTCGGGGTTGCCGTTCTCCTGTAGTTCGGGACTGAACCATGTCTCCCTCTCGTCGACCAGTTCTTCAGCTATAGCATCCCAGTCCAGCCTGCGGAGGTTCTGGACGCCCTTGTCCGGGAGTTCGTACCGGCCGAGGTATACTGACGCCATGCCAATGATAACCGGTCTAAAGCTTTAACTTGATTTCCGGTCCATCCACAGAAACTACTTATAAAAATTCAGTACCTCAGCCTTGAACAGGCCCGAATAGTGTAGTCTGGCCAATCATCTCACCCTCTCGAGGTGAAGACCCGGGTTCAAATCCCGGTTCGGGCACTATAAGACGTTTATTCTTTCTCTAAAGTATCTCCCTTTCGCTATACTTGGGTCACGGGGAGTCCTTGAGAGTCTACTAAAGGTTTTCAGAAGAATTCTCTGCCCTATGGACGTGGGGCTGGTGTTACAGGGATATGGATGGGAAACAGTGCCACCGGGCGATGCTGGTGGAACGGGTCAGTGTTACAGTCTGTTCAGGATTTGGCGTTCTTCTCAAGATACTCGATGGCCTCTCCGACCGTCGAGATTTCTTCTGCTTCCTCGTCGGGTATGGAGATGTTGAACTCCTTCTCGAACTCGCCGTGGCCGTTGTTAACCCAGACCGTGATCATGTCAGGAGTGCCGTCACCGTCGTCATCGGTGACCGTAACCTTGCGCGCAGGAATCTTGATTTCTTTCCCAGTCTGTGGGTTACGTCCCTTGCGTGCGGAGTTCTCTGGAATAGAGCGCCCTGCAATAGCCAACGCAACTGCTTTCACATCATCGCCGTGCCTGGTGGGGGTGACGGCAATCTCCTTCCGTGCGCTATCTGCTGCTCCAGCTCTCACATCCTCAAACCAGTCGTGGAGTTTAGTATCGCCCGGCTTCACGCCACGTTCCATCTCAAGATCATCAAAGGAGGGCTGTCCCCACGTCTTCTTTTCATGCTTGGCATCGTTGCCTTCCCGGTACGTATCCTGCTCAATACTCTTGCCGGGGATTGTCTCTGTGGCGAGTTCGCTTACTAGTTCGCCGTGTCCCGTTGCCACATCGGCAATTTTTGGCTTTTCTATCGTGTACTCCTTAGGGTTGAAGTCTGCCGCTGCACCCAGTGTCGGGAGCAGGGCGGCGATGGCTGCGAGCACGAGGAGTTTCTTCATAAAGCCCCTATGTGGCACGATTCTTATTAAAGAACCGGGGATTTGCTGTTTGCTAGAGGGGAAATCAGGGTCCTGTTCCAAAGCTTGTTGCTGGTGTTTTCTGCGGTTTATTATCTGGAAATCCTTATTGGTATTAGGATTGAAGAGTATGACAGACTTCTGGGTGTGGGTCAGAAGGGGAGCATTTCTAGCAAGGACGCAACTGGATTGGCTCTGGAGTTCTTTCCCTTGCCCTTACCAGCCGGGTTCTCGTTTTCACTGTCCTCATCTTCCTCTGGCTTTTCCTCTTCTCCGTCCGCGTCATCGTCTTCCTCTTCATCGCCTTGGTTAACTGCCTCGGCGAGGTCTTTCGCTCTCTCAAGCTCTTGATGGGTGGAGTCCTGGTCCCGGAGGATGGACTCGGCTTCGTCGATCACGGAATGGAACGTCATGTCCTCCGTACCATCGCCATCGGTGTCAATCATCTCGGTCCATCTAACTGAGCCAGAACCGAAGTTAAGCCAGGCCGCAAGAAGCTGGGCCTCCGCTTTATCACGCATCTCCGGTCCGCTAACGTCTTCAAACACGCCGGATGCCCTTTCATTGGACTTGAGGTCTGTCTGCTCCGAGAAAATGCTTGAGGCGTGGACCGTAATTTCACGGAAGGCCACTAGTTCGTTCTCATCGTAATCGGTTCCACCGCGGCCACTGTACTCATGTCGCCAGTATCCCATGCCCTGTCGGTCGGTAGCATCTCCGGTCACGACCTTGGAATTTGAGTCGCGGCTGGTTCCGGAGTCGTCGTCTGTGACAGTCAAATTCACGAAGTGTACGCCCGGGCTGGAGTATGTTAGACTGGTGTTATCGGTAGCGGTGAATGGGAATTCGCCCTGTGGACTGGGATTAGGATCGGGTGCCGTTCCGTCGTTGAAGTAAACGTCTGTGCCGTCCTGAAGCCAGTTGAATCTCAGGTCGTCGGAGCCTTGGTCGGTTGCGGTGGCGGAGTGGTGCTGCTCAATGTTGATTCGACCCAGGAACGAGTTCTTATTGCTCGGGAAGACGACCACTCCGTCGGTGTCGAGGGACGCCTCTGGTGCGAGGTTGTCCACCTCTACCGTGGTGTCGTCCTCTCCTTTTCCGCCGTCGTCATCAGTTACGATCACTTCTACGGTGTAGTCCCCATCGTCGCCGTAGACGTGGCGGCTGGATAACGAGCTCTCTGCCGTGGGGACGGGTGTCCGGACGCCGTCACCCCATTTGATGTCCGCAGTGTGGGTGTCGTTTCCAGGATCGGTGAAGCTGGCTGAAACAGTGGCTTCTCCGCCTTCGTCTATCCTGTCGCCCGTAGCACTTACTGAAGGCGGGACGTTCCTGACCTTGAGTTCGAAACTCGCGTTGCTGGTTGCGCCGTGCATGTCAGTCGCTTTCACCGTGATCTTCTGACTGTCATCGGGGCCGTCGCTGGAGGTGAAAGACCAGCTCCAGGTATCGTTTTCCAGCGTGACTGTACCGTTGGAAGCGTTCAGCGTCACAGAGTCGTTTTCTGAGTCGGAGACAGTGCCGGTGATCGTGGCGGTATCACCCTCGTCGACCGTTACGGAACCGGTGTTAGGACTGATTGTGGGGGGAGTGTTGAACCCTACCGCAAATAGTGAAAGCCCCTGGAACTCGGAGCGGTACCGGTGGTAGCCGCGACTGGAGCCCTCTTCGCTGGTCTCCAGATAGTTCCACTCCTCGGCCTGATTGTCGAACCTGTGTAGCGCTACCTGGCTGGATTTGACGCCGTTCTGTTCGAGGACTGATTCTTTGACCTTGAAGCTCAGCCTCCCTCCACCGTCGAACTCCCGGTCGTGCTCCACCTGGATGTAGGGGTGAGCGCTCTCCGCCTGTAACACCGGATCGAGTCCGGGTACGCCGGAAACCGGGCTGTCAATGGTCGAGACCGATACTTCGACTGGTCGTGGATCAGGCTCAGGCTCCGGAATCGGTTTGATCCCTATCTGGCTCGCCACTATCTTCCTGTTTAGTTCCTCGATGTCGATGTGGCGGTCCTGCCAGCCTGTGACGCTGGTATCGAAGCTGTACTGGTCGTGCTGTCCGAGGTCGAGTTCCGGCCCGAGGATGGTGTCTTTCTTCTTACGGCTGATGTCGACTGGGCGGCTGATGTTTATCACGTACCTGAGCGAGAGGTTGTAGGTTCCAGCTGTCCTGAAATTCTCTCCTATAGACGCCAGCACGCTCGAGAGGTTCTTCCTGCTCCGGGGGCATCGAATCCTGGCTGTCACCTGCTCCGGGCCGCGGATTATCTCCGTTTGTACCTGGCTGGTCCTGTTATCGTTTCGGTAGGCTCTTGGCCTCATCTTGTGAGTGTCGACGCCGTCGTCCCTGCCGAGGCTCCGGTCGAGTTCGTGATTGTCCTCCGACCAGGCGGTTATATCGAGGTATCCCTGGGTTTTCAACGTCACGTTTCGCTTGAGCTGCCCCACCAGTACCTGCTCTGTTGTGAGGACGTCCAGGGAGTCGTTTTTCGTGAGGTTTACGTAGTAGGTCTCTCCCACGTCGAGTACCGTCCAGAGAGTGGTGTTGTTCCATGAACGGTTGAGGGGTACCGAGATCGCGGAGTGCTCCAGGCTGAGGTTGATACCGTTTTGGAGGAATTTCTGCCTCATCGGGTCCGAGACGTTCTCCCGGCCATAGATGTTGGGAGTGGCGTTCACGAAGTATTGTTTGAAGCTGGAATTCATAGTGAACTCGTGGGTCCAGATTACGTCGATGTTCGGCTGGCGTGCGGTCTTGTTCTTCGGCCTGCTGCCGCCTGTGGTCTGCTGTTTGTATACCTTCAGCAGAGATATGGTGTCCTTGATGATGAAGGTGTGTGAACCGCTGTTGAGGTGCCAGGTCCTCCTGCTTACCTGGGTCACCGTTGCGTTCTTCCGTATAGTGATGTTGTCCAGCCTCCAGTTGAAACTCTGCCGGAGGTTGGCAGTGAGAGTCTCGTTCTCCAGCTCATCCTTCAGGCCATGGTAAAGGTTGAACTGGAAGGCGGGCTTCCCTGAGGAGCTTCGTTCCGGCTGGGTGGACATCTGGACGGTCTCCACACTGCATTCAGGCGTGTCCATCCTCTGATTAAGCAGTTTCGCGTCGAGGTCAGGAAGCGTCACGTTGAAGGCGTTGATGTCGGAAGCGGTCCAGATACTGAGATCGTCGAATGCCTGTGTGTAGATCTCGTGCGCTCTCAGAGGAGCATCTTGAGAGGGGTCGAACAGCAGGCTGGCGCAGTTCCTCCCTGCCTGCGTCAGGTTTTTCAGTGTTTTATTTCCGCCGGGATACGGAAGGCTGTCTGGGCATGTGTAGTGCTTCTGCTTCCGGGGATCGTGGCTCCAGGTGTACGCGGGTATAGCCCTGGAAAGGTTCTCCCCGTTGTTTGGCGCGTAACTTGGATCCGATTCGAACCTGTCGGTGGTGGGATGACTCACGAGCACCATGTCCTCCCGGTCGTGGTTGTTGTAGTGGTGGACATCCGGGACGTTGGGGTGCTGGGTGAACTTCAGCCTGGCCTTGATCGGGATAGGGATCTCGTTTTCGCCGACGGAGAGGTTGTACTTCTGGAGGAACCGGATGTCGAAGGTGACATTACTGTCCAGTGGGAAGCTGGTGAGTACAGTGGTGCAGTTCACGAAGCTAGGCTTGGTGATATTCCGGGAGTCGTCCCTGAAGTTGCGGAGGTAGCATCTCGCCTTCTGGAGTTCTGTCCTCGGGATCACTCCCGTGGTTTTATTCGGCTCCGGCTGAGGGAACTCGTACCTTGCGCCTTCAAATGGCAGCGTGAGCTCTGCCTCTATAGCGTTAGTGGTAGCGTTCCAGAGCGGCCGGATCCCGTTGTGGGTGTCGATGTCGAGGCTGCACGTGACCAGCTCGGATTCGACAACTACCTCATCGTTGCAGGTCAGGTTGATTGAGACGTCGGGTGCGCCGTTGAGCTTCTCCACATCTCCCTCCAGTATCCCGCGTCCGTGGGTCGCAACGTACGCAGTGCCCGTCTGCTCGTTGAACGCCATGTCCTTCACCATGTGGCAGTCGATCTGCCTGGATGCGCGTTCCCAGTGCTTCCCGTTATCCTCGGTCACCATCAGGTGGCGTGGACACTTCGGATCACTGCTGTTTTTCACCGTGGCGAAGTACCGGGAACTTGATGTCGGGTCGACGAAAACCTCCAGTATATTGATCTCCTCACCAAATGGATTGGATACCTCGGGGATGTCTTCAGGCTCTAGCTGGCCCGTTCTGGAGGATTCGTCGTATATAAGTACGTCCTCGTCGTCCGGGTCGAAATTCTTGTCTTCTTGGACCACCGCTACGACCCGGCCATCGTGGACCTCGAAGTACTGCACCCAGATATCGGATCCGGAAAGATTGAGGGAGGTCACCGGCGGGGTGGAGCTACTGGTGTACTTCTTCAGAAGCTTCTTGCCCTGCCTGAACCACAGCTCGTTCCTGTCCTTGTCCTTCGCTATCTGCCTCACGTCCTTCACTTTATCCGTCGTAGATGGCCAGCCGGAGAGCGTGGCGGAGAACAGCTGATTGTTGTCGGAGCGGTTCACCACGTACCACTGGCCGTCGAAGAACACGGGGGCGTGGGTGTCAGTATCGGTGTAGCCGTTCCCGACATCGAACGAAAAGTTGCCGTTCCCTCTTTTCCGCTGGAGGAAGCCCGAGTCCTTGGTGGCGTAGAACTTGAAAGATCCCTCCCCGCGTACCATGTCGAGCTTGGTTGCGAATCCAAGGCAGTTAGACCTGTCCTTCACGGAGAAGCCGCCGCTCTCGGCACCAGTCGGTCGGTTGAAGTAGGTGAACACGTCATCAGTGCCGGAGGGCCGTATCATCGCGGAGTGGTGCCAGAGACCGTGGTACACATTCCCGCAGTCGTCCACCTTCACGTCGCCGACCTGGCCGTGGTCCTTCATTGCGCCGACGTTCATCAACTCCACTTTTTTCCCTGCCTTGTCGGGCGGCTGCATCAGGAACAGTCCCTGGTCGCTACCCAACAGGATGGGGTCGTCTTTCACCCTGTCAAGCACCTCGACGTCCCGGTAGTCAACCGGTTTCGCCATCGCCTTCTGGGGTTTCTTGTTCAGCCTGAGACCCTTTGTACTGAACGACATGTCGGCTCCTACGACCTTCTTGTTGTTGAACAGTCGATCCCAGTCCTTGCCGCTGTCGAAAGACTGCCATGGGCCGGACATGTAGACGAATACAGTGAGCCTCGAGGCGTCGTCGGGATCGACGATGGTAGCGTGCGTTCCCTTCCCAGGCATTTCCTTGCTGTTGTCCATCGTGTTGGGATTGGTCCCGCTGCCGTATTTGTCGATGTGGCAGCAGGTCTGCTCGACCTTCAGGTCACCGTCATTGTTCTTGATCCAGTACCGGGAGTCGCCGTCGTCGATCTTCCAGGTCTCGTTCTTCTCGTCAACCTTCAGCTTCGCGCTGCTGGAAAGTGATTCGCCGTTGCTGCTGAAAATGTTCCGTATCTTCTGGGTGAGCGAGCCGTTGTTCAGTATCTTTTTCCTCCCGCTGTTCAGCTCGAACAGCTTTCCACGCTTGTACACCACGTAGGCGGTGCTGCCGTCCCTACTCAGCCCAAACGAGATACCGCCGGAATCGCTGTATTCTCCGAGTTTCGTCCAGTTTTTCCCGTAGTTCCTGGTCCTGTAGACCTTCTTCGCAGAGGGGACGAGCAGGCCGTGACCGTTGTCAGTGAACTGGAGAACCTTCCTGACGCTTGGAGTCCCATCCTCGTCCAGATCGATCTGGGCCTCACTCCAGGTGTCTCCGCCGTCGTCCGAGTGGAACACATAGTCGCTGAAGTCAAAATTATACACGAAGACATCGCCGTTCCCGAAGGCATGGACCCGTGCGCAGTCCATGCACCTTCCCAGACCGCCGTTTTTGTCGAACAGTGTCTCGTTCTCCACGAAGTACTCGACTTCGGTCCAGTTCTGGCCTCCGTTGACAGTCTCGTAAAGGCCGAACTCTGAATCCGTCCTCGGCGCGATCGCGAAGATGTGATTCCGGTCATTCGGGTCGACCGAGGCGTCCACCACGTTAAACGGCGCATCCAGCGTCCGACCGACGTGTTGCCACTCGTCGAACGACTGCGGTTGGTGACGCCAGAGCCCTCCTGATCCTCCGCGTCCGGCCATCGCGGTTATCGCGCCTACATCCTTGAAGATCCAGCCGTTGCTGTAGCCGAAGTCCGCGTTGTTCCCGACCTCGGAGGCGCCTAGCCCACGGTACGCTCCGAAGGCGGTGGAGCCAAGCTTCTTCCAGTTCACCCTGTCATCGTAACCGATGCCCGGGTGGAATCCGCCGCTCCTGAGGGGATCGACTCCTCCCAGTGTCAGGCTCTGGAACTGGAGGCCCGAGGAGTTCGAGGTGTTCGAACTGTATACCAGCGAGACGTTCGGGTTGTCTTGGAGGAAGGTCCTCGTCGACTCCTCTCCGAGACCTTCCCGCTCCGATCCAATCCTGTGGAGCTGTGCCTGGAGCATGAAACCGTTGTCGCCCGTGAGATCTTGGTTCCGCTCGATTCGCTCTGAAAGTTCGGTGAGCTCCGATCCGGAAAGCACACGCTCTCCCAGCAGTTCCTCCATCACGCCGTGCTCGATTCTGATCCTGTCCATCCCTGGCCCTGCCTTCACCAGGTCCTGGAACATTGCAGAGTCCTCGCTCATCAACCTGTCGAGAACCTTCTGCTCTTCGTCCACTCTACGGAAAACCTCTGTCGCGAGCTCGCGTTCTCCCTGGAGGTACATCTGGCCGATGATACTGCCGGAACGCTCCGGTTCCACAGCGCTCAGCTGCTGCCCTGTTTCAGCCAGCGAGAGCTGGTCCCCCCTGATTTCGGTGGTTAACCTACGGCTTGCATCCGGTGCAGGTAGCCCCGTGATATCCAGCCAGGGAAGCAGTGAAAAGCCGAAATCTATTTCCTGGCTCGCAGTGCTGAGGTTGACCCAGAGATTTGCGTTGTCCGACCGGAGTTCCTGTCCGGTCCCTCCAGATTTTGATGTTGTCTGGTTGGATGGCCGGAGTTCGCCTCCAGTTTCAAGAGTGCCATCAGAAAACCTGAAGGGGATTGCGCTGAAAGAAACGTTGCTTGGCCTCGCTGTGAAAGTATCGTTTACAGGATACCTGGGCTTGACCGGGTCAAACCTGTCAAAACCCACATCGGATGTTCCAACCGTAAGGTTATCTATGAAGAGTTCCTGCCCACCGACACAGAACGCGGAAATATTCCCTTCCAGTTTTACTATACCATTAGTAACACTGTTCTCTTTTACCGTCACGTCTGCCCCGCCTACGGTGGAACCATTGAGAACGCTGAACTGGTCGATATTCCGGAAGTCGTGGTTCACCTGGATATTGAGATTCCCGCCCTGGTCTCCGTAATAGAACGATATATGTGAGACGTTACCAGAACTGCCGGGACATGATGCGGCATCGCCTGCAGAGACAGGAATAGCTGTTAAACTAAGGAGAACGAACAGGAAAACCAGCTTTCGTCTTCCTCTCACGTCTAACCCCTCTCCCGGTAAACGCTTACAAACTCTTGTCTCGGAGATTATTGCCCGAATTTATATCCAAGACTTTTATCTATTAAAGGATATCCTTGGCTTCTCCGCTCTGAAGACACCTTTCTTTGCTAGTTGAAGCGTGCGAAATAACTGATGTTATGACCTTGAATGTGTATCAATAGTGCAGTTCCCGGTTCAGGATGCCAAGTACCTTATAGGCAGGGTGCGAATCCATCGACATGACGCAGGAGATATACCTTCACCGCCACGAAAGTTTTGCGGAGTTCCTTCTGGGCAAGGAGGGTGTCCGGGTATCGACCTCTGTCCCTCCTGAAGCCAGGGTCAACGGTTCAGGAGATGAGGCGGTTCTCTCGACGAAGATCGATGGTGGCCGGCTCGCGGAGTACTGGGAGAGGCTGGTGGCACCGAAGGAGAAGGATGGCGGGGTGGAGCGGTCGGGAAATACTGCGCTGCTGGACCCGGCTTACCTTGAGGTAGAGGACTACAGGCTCGGACTGATAGCGGGAGATGACCGCCTCGACTACACCATGAAGCTCGCGCTGACGGACGGCGACGTGGAATACCAGCTGGTGATCGACGGCACGGAGACCGGATACGTTTCTGGAGGGATGCTGAGGAAGGATTTCAAGGTGATGCTTGACGAGGAAGAACCCGGTTTCCGGGACACGCTTGAGAGGATGTTCGCCGACCAGGTGTCGGGAGATTACTGGTAATCCCGGAGGCAAGCTTCAATAAGGCGGAAGCTCAATTTCTAGCTGTGACGGGTTTCGCAAGGGTTGAGTGTGCCGGATGCGGCTACTCGATGAACACGGTGGTATCGCCAGAGAAGCTGACCTCGGGGAACCACCGGTGCCCGAACTGCAGGAGCGGAGTGTTCCACTGAGAACTATCAATAGCTTTTTTAGCTAGCGAAACCATTTTTCCATTAAATGACCTCGAGAAAGGCTTCAGCCGTGGTTTTCCTTGTATCACTCGTGCTCCTGAGTTTCTCGGCCTCAGCCTTCATGCTCTCGTCGAGCCCTTCAGACCCTGCGGATATACAGGAGCAGGTTGAAAGTCCTTCACAGTCCGACAGGGCGGAGGTCCCGAACTCTACGGGTCCACCCCGGGATGCCAAACCCGAACTACCGGGGGAGGCCAGCTCGACCGCGAAAGGAGTGCTTGACCGGGTTTTCGGTGGTATAGGCAGTGCTTTCGGCTCTATCGGAGAATCCCTGAGAGGTTTCCTTGGAGGATAGCCTGCTAATCCCTTTCACGGTGCCTCAGGAATCCATAGTAGGCCGTCGTAAGCGCCGCCGCCCCTATAACGGCTGTCAGGGCGTTCACCGGTGTGAGAAGGCCTGAGATCGATGGTGCGAGCGCTCCGCCCACCATGAACCAGGAGCCTGCGAAAACTGAGAGTAGTTCGAGTCGCCTGTTCATGTTAGGTTTTCTACACCCACGGTTTTTTGAGTGTTTTGAGTGTCGGGGTGGCTGGAACCAATTATATTCTGGTTTTGACAATTGATTCACGGTGGCAGATTTGAAACTCAGGCGGTTCTTGACGTTCCTGTTGCTTGTCGTGGTTTTCTTCGAGGTCCTGCTGCCCTTCTTCACTGCCAAGACAGGCATCCTGCTCCCCATGATAGCGAACAACTGTGGGCCGGCCTACGGCACTATTCTCGACCTCTTCAGCATGCCTGGAAACGTGGAGGGAGATATGGACCAGATCGTGGACTGTGGCTGGGGCATCATGGCCCTGCTTGTGGTCCCGGGCATACTGTCTTTCCTGCACTTCGCCTACAAGACGGTCAGGGGCAGGACGGAATAGAGCCAAACTTATGAAACCTAGCCTGACCAAATCTCTGCCATGGCGGAGTCCTGGGAGATAAACACGGAAAAAGAGGTAGATGAGAACGTCCAGGCCCTAAAGAAGGTGGTATCAAGGTTCACGCTGGCAGACGCGGTCATGGTGGCCTTCCCCCTGGTGGTGATGGCGGCCGTGTTCGTGCTCCCGGCGGGTGTGAGACAGGCGATGGTTCTGAACTACTCCGAACCATCTTTACTTACCTTCTATAGCTCTATCTTCGTCCATTCAAGCATCATCCACCTCCTGAGCAACGTGGCTCTGTACCTGGTGGCGATATCCTTCCTCTACACCCTGGGATCCTGGGGGGAGTTTAACAGCCGGCTCAGGCTTTTCCTGGGGTTCTGTTTCGCCGCTCTTCCACTGGTTCTGGGGTTCCTTGATTCAAGGATACTGGCTGGCATCTTCGAGACCGGGATGGGTTTCTCTGGTATCAACTCGGCTCTCATAGGTTTCACCCCGCTGGTCATAGCGGCTTTCATGAGGCAGAAAACCGACGGTGTGGTCAACCTCACGCACTCCATACCGGTTTTCTACCTCAGCCTGATAGTATCACTCGTCTTCATATCGCTCTACCGCTCGTCCGCCCTCCTCGGCGCACTGGTGGTCGTGGTCCTGATGGCGGCCTATTTCGGCTACCTCTACCACCAGTCGGAATCAGGGCACGCACTGATGGTTCTCTACAACAGCTTCAACAGGATATCCAGCGTGGAGCTTGCAGTGCTCTACATAAGCCTGGTGCTCTACATCACCGCCCCGGTCGGGTTCCTCCAGATGTCCATCCAGTCCGGCCAGGCGGCAAACGTCTTCGCCCACTACAACGGTTTCGCGACAGGTTTCCTCCTGCCCTACTTTGTGGCGGCGCTGTACCGGGTAACGGGATTTGACTTCCTCTAGGTCCAGGTATTGAAGACGAACATGAACAGCAGGAAACCTGCGGCTAGGGAGATCAGGAGAAAGATGCCGAGTATCCCGTAGACTTTCAGTGCCTCCATATCAATTACTTGGTAGTTCAGGTAAAAAAAGGTGGTCTGCTCGACCGGCTGCGTTTCGCCCCGACCACAGCTACTTATTTGGCGCGTATCAAAAATGGAACATGGAGTTCACGGAACTCAGGGAGAGGTTCGAGAGGCTTGACAGAGAGATATGCCGCTTCCTGAGGGAGGAGGGCCTGGTAGTGCTCCAGTACTCGCTCGCGGTCATATTCATCTGGTTCGGCGGGCTGAAGGTGCTCGGCTCGAGCCCCGCATCGGGCCTGGTCGCGAACACGGTATTCTTCTTCAACCCTTCCTGGTTCGTACCCTTTCTCGGCTACTGGGAGGTCGCTATCGGTATCTGCTTCCTCCACAGGAAGCTCATAAGGCTTGGTATCGCGCTCCTCACACCCCAGCTGGTCGGGACTTTCATGCCCCTGGTGCTGCTCCCTGATGTCGCGTTCGAAAGCTTCCCGGTCGTCCTGACGATGGAGGGTCAGTACATAGTCAAGAACCTGGTGATAATGGGTGCGGCGATGGTCGTGGGTGGACACGTCCGGGACTGATCGTTAGTTATTCAACCGTGGATGTGAAAAAACTCTCATGCCCGACCTTCTCTGGAGACTAGACGGCTATATCGCGGCCGCGATAATCCTGGTACTCGGCCTCGCCTTCTTCGGCTACCTAGACCCGGTGCTCAACATGCTCGGGCTCTAGTCCTTCTTCAGGTGGATTTCTCTCGTGGGGAACGCCATCTCGAAACCGTTCTCCTTGTAGGCCTCCTGGATGGCCTGGTTGACATCGCTCTTGACCTGCCAGGGCTGTTCGAGGTCGTCGATGTAGTACTGGAGCCTGAGCGTCATCGCGGAGTCGCCGTACTCCCAGAACCAGACCTTGGTCTGCTCCCCGTCTACGCCTTCCACGGAATTGATGGTCTCCCTGGAGATGTCTATCGCTTTCTGCATCTCCCCGGGAGAGGTGTCGTATACAAGGCCGATATAGGTTATGACCCGCCTCGTCGGCTCTGACGTGATGTTCTTGATATCCTCCGAGGCGACGGTGCTGTTCGGGATTGTTATCAGCCTGCCGTCGAAGTCTCTTAACCTGGTGTACCGGAGACCTATCTGCTCGACCTTTCCCCTGGTGTCGCCTATCTCTATCCTGTCGTCGACCACGAAAGGCCTCGCGGTCAGTATGTTGAAGCCGCCGAACATGTCCGCGATAGTCTCCCTCGCGGCGAAGGCCACCGCTAGCCCCCCGATGCCGAGGGAGGCGATTATGGCGTTCACGTTGTAGCCGAACGAGTCGAGGATGACGATCGATGTAAGCACGATAGCGGCGACGTTGACTATCTTGTTGAGTATAGGTATCAGCGCGTCGTCGAGCTTTGACTCGGACCGGGATGCGTACTTCTGGAGGTAGACATCGATGACCGACCGGGTGAACCTGAGCCCGACCCAGGCGATGGCGACGAAGACCAGCACGTCGACCAGGCCGCTGAAGAAGGGTGCAAGCCTTGCATCGGGGGTCAGCACGGGTTTGCCGATCACCGCCCCTGCGATCAGGCCGAGGAAGAGCACTGGCTTCCCGAGTGTCTCAAGTATGATGTCGTCGAGCCGGTTCTCGGTCGCCTCGGCCCGGTGCCTGACGTGCCGGTGGTAGAGGTGGTTGACTATCTTTCCCGCGATTACACCGGTGGCGACTATCCCGAAGTAGACCAAGTACTGCTGGATGGTGCTGCCGAGGTAGGGCTGTGTCAGGATGTTTTCGACTGCCATGCAAGGTCGAGTGGACTACAAGCTATAAATCACTGTCTCCTGCTCTGTAGCTTTAAAACAGTCTGTTACCAATCCTGTGACATGGCTAACGGCGCGGCGCTCTCTGTACTCCTGATAACGGTCACTGTCTACGGCTCCCTGTTAACCGCAGTGACGCTTTTCGTCGCGGGGCTGAAGCTGAGACCTCGTGCCACTGTACTATCCTACTCGGCGGGTTTCCTCCTGCTTGGACTCTTCTCCTCGAATCTCGTGCCTCTCGATCCCGCGCTAAGCCCTGTCTCGATAATCATGGCCGCGGTCGCGACTTTCATCCTGATGCGCCACGTCTACCCGGAAGACTCTCTTCTGGTCACGGACGGCATCTGGTACTCGAGGGCGGTAACTGTCACAGGCGTGATCTCGGCGCTCGCGGGATCCCTGATATTCGTCGCGATGGTGAACGCGGAGCTCCTGACCTACGTCTTCTCCCAGATGGCGCGCCACACGTTCGAGGCGGTCTTCGTCCTTTTTATGTCGACGATGCCCCTTGTATCGGGCTTCATCGCCATCTTCGCGGGCTCTCCATGGGCCAGGCGGAACGCGCTTGAACTGGTTGAGAGGATCTCACCGGCGTAAAACTTAACCCTGTCGGTTCCCAACCCACTTCATGTCCCTGCTCGACTCTGTAAAGGAGACGCTGCTCGGGAAGAAGTACCGGTGCGACAAGTGCGGCGAGGAGTTCCGCGGCAACAGGAGCAAATGTCCCTCCTGCAGCCACACTGTCTTCAGCCCCGCGGGCTGATGCACTGATTTATAGTTCTTGGGCTGCATCCGGTTGTTGAAACTGATGGAAGAAGATGAAGAAGTTCTTGGCCCTGGCGACATAATGGGAGGAGGCTCGATGCCAGGAGCTGGTGAGACCCTTGACACCGTCAACCCTGACATGGTTCCCTACCTGCTCCATTTCAGCCGGGAAGGACTCGTGCCGGAGCTCAGGAACTTTGACGCTGCGGGACCTGTGACGACCGAGGAGATAGAAGGAGAAAGACTCGGGGACCTTCTCGAAATTATGGACTCAGTCGACCCGCTTGAATCCATCTACCGCGAACTCGGGGAGAGCGCGGGCTACATATTCGGCAACTTCCCTGTCAGCCACGGCGACCTTTCTGTCCACAACGTGGTGGTGGACTACGAGGAGGATTTCCCCTACATAGTCGACTGGGAGACCGGCGGCTACGGCATGGGTATCGCCGGGGAAGATCCTGACTCGACCCAGCTGCTTGCCTCCACCCGGGGAAAACTGGAGAAGACAGGTAGACTCGAGTGGTACGAGGTCCTGGAGGAGGCCTACACAGCCGGCTTTGAAACAGGTGAGGCCAGCGACCCGGAACTGACACCACGTGAACTGGAAGCAGAGTACGCCGAACTCCTCGACTCCCGCGGCTTCTAGAAGCCTGGAAGATATATGTTTCCAGACCCCCCATATTTGGTCCATGGAAAGGCTTCTCACCGACGGCGGAACGGATATGGAGAGCGTCAGGAACTCGCTTGAGTCGGCGAGGGATTACGCGGAGTCCGTGGAGCGGGAGCTTGACGACGGCTCTGGGGAGTACGGGGACATACTCGAGGTCCTTTATGGCATCAATATGGCGCTTGACAACGGCGATGAAGAGGAGGTGTGTGAACGGGTTGAAAGGGCTTACGGCGTCGTGAATGACTACACTGACTGGGACGTTCCGGAGAAGGTCGCGGAGGAGCTTGACATGGTCTACACCGGTCTCCGCGATGCGAAGGAATTGCTGATGGACTAGAGCGGACTGTGTTCATGAAAACCCGGATCGTTCAAAAGAAGTCAATATTCAGATAGCTCTACTTGGTCAGGATCACTATCTATATCCGGTAAAGTTTCACAGTAGCTCGGAATTTGGAAGTTTTGTAAAAGAAAAATAGAATTCTAGTTTAATGCTTCCTGTATGTCTTCGTTTTCACTCTTCCTCAGATTCGAACTTCTCCTCTGCTTCTTCAAATTTTTTGTACAAATGAGGTCGTTCAGATCTCAAGATAATTATGCTCAAGTAGGTAATATTTAACATTTGAATTCGCTAGAACTCTCATGAAGTCTATAGAGGAGTTTAAGGAGGTACTTGACTCGGGAGAGTTCGAGGATGAAACTGATATACTGGAAGGAGATGGCGGTAGGGATGTTCTCAGGGAAGTTCGAATGGAGAGCCCTCATCCATTCCGGGAAGGAGTTGACAGAGAGGTAGGTCTGGGCTCACATCAGGGCGCGACCAGCTACTACCACGCTGTTCTTGTAAACAAGGAAAGCGACACACCTAGAGGAGAGTACCTTGTAACGGAATGGACTCCCACGGAAGATATTCAACCGGAGGTTATCAACGAACTTGATCTGGAAATCAATAGATTCGAAGATGATTACCTCGTCGTCAGCTTTCACTACGGAACAGTTCACGCCGGACTGGATAAACCAGATGAAGACTCACCCTATGATAATCAGGAACAGATAGTAAAAGCCTTGGTAAGAGGTATGGCTACAACTGCCCAGAGCTATCATCTCAGGAACATGGATGTAGACACTCATATAGTAGGAGATGAAATACCGGCAAGCCTGAGAGAACAATACGAAAAAGCAGGGACGGAAGCTGTAAGTTAGAAGTTTCTATAGTTTCTAATTTTTGTGCCTATACCACTTTTTCTGCAAACCTGTTCATGAAAAACTGGAACCGTTCATGAAAAAATTATTTTATGAACAAAGCCCTAGAGCGGACTGTTTTTATTTTTTGTCACCTCTACTTGACTACATGACTGTAGAGGAAATGCTGGAGCCGGGTGACGGACCCCTTGTTATAGGGGAGCACCACCTGGACCACACCAACGACAGGATGGAGTACGACGCCGTGAGGCACTACCTCGAGGAGGGATACGGCCTTGAGGCCGTCATAGAGCACCCGCCCGAGGAGGTCGATGCGGTCAGGGAGCGTGTCAACGAGGGCGGCTACTCCCGGTACCTGACGCTTGAGAGGCTTGACGGGGAGCTTTCGGAGTACGGTATAGACCTCACGGATAACCTTCCTGGAGGACACATGCTGGACTCGGCTGAAACCGTCCAGAGGCTGAAGGAGATAAGCAGTTTCAGGTCGGATATCGGATTCCTGAGGCACGTGCTCTCTGAGACTAACGAGAAACAGCTTCTTCTGGAGGATGATATGAAGCAGGCGCTTCTCTCGGACTTTGAGCCGGGACGGTACGAGTTCCTGTCAGGGAGCGGGGAGATGGCGAAACTCCACGACTACGTCGAGATGGTGCTTGAGCAGGATATCTACCTTGACGACCCGGATGCGGTTGAATACCTTGAGGATATGGTCTACCCTGTCGTGACTGATGCGATGGCGGGGATCGACCAGGTGGAGTTCGAGGGCGGAAGCCTTGATGAGGCGGCGAACGCGGCTGACCAGGTAAACGAGGCGATAAGACAGCTCTCGACCGTTTACCCGGGAGGTATCGTACCCCGGGACTGGGAGGAACTCTACTCCCGCCCTGTCTCGCTGATGGACCCCGACGTCATCCAGCGTGTGGTGATGCCTGAACTGGTGGAGCTCCGGGATGAACTTGAGGACCGCTACGGGGAGGCCCGCGAGCTCGAACAGCAGAAGGAGGGCAAGACCCTCACGAAGAAGAGGCTGATAGAGCAGGATATCGAGAAGCTGGGCGGTACCGGTGATCTAAAGGATGCTGTTGATACTATCGATGAGGCGGTGGAGGTTTACGGCGAGATGGCTGAGGACCTTCTGCTGAAGAAGGGAGTCCTATCCACACTGCTTGCGCTTGAAGAGGATGAGGACCTGAACGTCGTGGCAGGAGATATCAATATGGAGGACTACCGCCGCGGCAAGCAACTGGAGGCGGAGGTCATGAGGACCATCGGCAACGGTGAGACGCGTGAAACCGATACTGTCTCTCTCGCAGGAGACGAGGATATCTACGACCCTGAATGGGCGGCCGATGCTTTCGAGGACGAGGAGATGGTTGAGAAGGTTCGCGAGCTGAGGGACTGGAAACGGAGGCGCGACGGACACATAGCCCGGAAGACGCTGGAGGCGTCCAGTCGCGGGAAGACCATCACTATAACCGGCCAGAGGCACGCAGGTGAGATAGTCGAGGAGCTAGCTGAAAATGGCGTGGCGGCCTCGCAGCACATCATGGAGAAGGGAACCGGTTTCGTGGAGGGCAGGCAGAAGCTGAGGTTTCTCTACGGGGATGGAACGGCCGACATGCTTGAGAACGGCCGTGTGCCCTGACTAGAGGTAGAGCCCGAGCCTGTCGATGAGGCCGAGCTGTTCTTTCCGTATGTCCCTCCTCTTGACATCGAATCCCTCTGACTCGAGGTAGTCGGCCCACAGCTCCAGTTCCGAGTCGTCGACGTTTTTCTCTTTCTCCCACATCTGCTCCCTTGTCTCTCCCTCCGTCTCTCCCAGCGAGACCGCGGGCTCTGTGTAGCCTGCCGCTATCGACCACCCGCTGGGCGCAGCGTACTGCTTTACCGGGAGGGCGTTCTGGTATACCACGCCGACCTCCACGGTGTCCACCTGGCCGTCGAGAACGGCGGCGAGTTCCTGTATGGTGTCCTTGGGTGCGAGCCTCTGGAGCAGTCCCATACCGGTGGTGTTGTTATGAAAACATAAATATGGCGGGTGAAGGGGATGGGAAGACTTAAAGACCGCACAGGAGAATCGGTCTCCATGGCTGGAGAACCGGGGTTTTTCTCCCGGCTGCAGTGGGTGAGGAAGTAGGCGATGACGTCGTTGAAATCCTGGTCGCCGAGTTCGCGTTCAAAGTTCTCATCGTAGAAGAATATCGCGAACCTGTTGTTCACGTCAAGCCTGACATCCATCCTCGTGCCCCGGTATTCCAGGGTGTGGGCGCCGAGCTCCAGGTCTGTACTGGCATCCTGGACCTGTTCGACCACGGTGTGCCTGTTCACGTCGTCATGGGTGACATACTTCCCCGCGTACCTGGTATTCCCCAGGTCACTCTGCTCCCAGCTGTAGCCGATCAGCGACAACTTATCCCTCTAGAAAGGGTCAATGGGGCTGAAAAGATAAATAAGAGTTGATTCACTCGTGCCAGTCCCTGGCAAGGAGCTTTTCCAGCTGTTCTTCCTCCTCGCCGTCAGGCTGGATGGTATCGCAGGACTCTATCCACTCGTGGACGCCCGTGTCGACGAACTCATCAGATGGCAACTGGGCGGATTTTTCAGGCATTGCTCGCCGCCAGTTGGGTCGGGTCAGGGCGAAGCCTCTTATTGTTTACCGGCGGATGACAGTTGCATGTGGGACGATCTGGATCTCGACCGGGTAGCCGAGTTCGCAGGCGGTTTCGATAGAGACCGGGAGAAGGTGCTGCACCTCGACGCCAACAGGGACGTCTACGACCTTCCCGGCGAAGTTGCGGTCGAGGCAGGGCTCGAAGGCAACTGGCTGCTGAAATACTTTGATCCCGTGGGGGAGACAGGGGTCGAAAGACAGCAGAACATGATAGAGACCCAGGTATACCTTGAATCAGGGGAAAGAGGCCAGGACTTCGTCGCCCCCGTCCTGGCCGGCGGCACCGACTACAGCTGGATACTGGTGGAGAAACTCCACCAGATAGACTTCCAGCCCCAGCAGGGCCGGCCAGGCGTCTCCAGTTTCAGGCAGCATTCGCCCCACGGCTACTACGAGCAGGTCGTTCCCCAGGAGTGGACCAACCTCGACCCGGAGACAGAGTTCGGTTTCGACGGCAACGCAGTGAAAGTGCTCGACACCGGCCGTTTCGAGCTCAACGGGGAATGGAGTCACGGGGATCCTCTCGACTACGACGGGGTCGAGGTTTACGGTACGGGAGAAGAGTACTTCGCCATCCCCCGCGCGCTCGACTGAACTTCTCCCAGAACTGCTAGTTCTTTTCCAGCAGCCTTTCCATGGGCGACTTTGTTTCCCGGGTGGAAGCCGCCGAACTCAGGGTTTCATACGCGCCTTCAGTATCGTAGCCGTTCTTCCTCCAGCGGTGGTCATGCGTTCCCCTGTCCTCGTGAACCCTTTCAACGTAGCCAGCGTTCCAGAGCTCGTGGAGCGCGTCGTTCGTCTCGTCAGTATCGTAAGACCGGTCGCTCTCCGCCGTCAGCGCGAGCCGGAGCTCCAGGCTCCTGAACTCGCCCTCGAAAACGTCAAGCGTATCCGCGACCATCCAGGCCTCGTCATCTGCGTCAGTCATGTGTTACCCTGTGGTGCTGAAAAATTAAATATGGGTCGGGCTACGCCCAGTCAAGTTCTT
Source organism: uncultured archaeon (assembly GCA_964629245.1). Taxonomy (GTDB): domain Archaea; phylum Nanohalarchaeota; class Nanosalinia; order Nanosalinales; family Nanosalinaceae; genus CAZVPZ01. The sequence continues at coordinate 44,336 of CAZVPZ010000002.1, forward strand.
CCAGGACATCCGAGCCGTCCCCGCCTCCGAGGTATATGTCCGCGGTCGTGTCCAGCACCGCGCGGCTCAGGCCGTCCAGCTCATCGTACCGTGTCCCCCTGCTTATGCCGTTGAGGGAGACGTTTTCCCGTGTGTAGAAAGCGTTGAACTCGTTGGTCTGGGCGAAGACATCGCTCCTCTTGTTCTCGTCGAAATCCCTCTCAACGCGCGGGATGCCAGAAGACGGGTCGTAGCCCTCATCCCTGTAGGCCTGCTCCAGCATCCGCTGCATGTCATCCATCGACCTGTCAGTCTCCGCGTGGAGGCTTCCACTGAAAGACATGTTGGGAGGTGGGAGCGCGAACCATAAAACTACTGTTGTGGTAGACCGTAGGTGTCGCTTCCACCGCGGTACTACTCCGCGCCAGCCGACGTATATGCGCTCGACAGGTAGGTCCCGGCCCCGACATCTTTCTCCAGCAGTTCTTGGAGGCTGTCGGCCAGGAGTTCCTCAGCTGCCGTTCCGCGGTAGCTCGGCGCAGAGTTGAAATCCACCGCGTAATAGTCATCGCCGTCATCTATCACATCCACGCCCAGTAATCTGGCGTCAAACACATCCATCGCGGCCGATGCTATGTCCTCCATCTCGTCATCAGGACGGAAAACCTCGCGCGGTGAGTCGCCGTCCAGGATCTTCGAGCCTGTCTCCACGCCCAGTATCTCCCTTCTGCCGTCGACCTCCACGCCGTAAATCTTGTAGTCGATGCCCGGGTTCCGGACGAAATCCTGGTAGAAATAATCATGGCTCGGCACGGCCTTATCCGCCAGCTCCGGGAGAAGGCGGGAAGACTCGGTCTTGGGCTTCTTCACCAGTGGGGGTTCAAGGTCGGCACCAGTGCTCCAGTCGGGGACATTGATACCCGCCTCCGAGGCGTGCCAGTAGGAGGCAGGGTTGTGGGTGGTCAGCATATGGGTCATGAAACCGTTGACGGTCTCGACGCCCATAGCCTCCGCGTTCCTGACCGTCGCTATCGCGGTATCCCAGCTCTTCTTGCCAAGCACCAGGTCGTAGTCCTCGAGCCCTTCAACTATCTCGCGGCCCGGTTCAAGGAAATCAGCCGTGAAGCCCCGGCCTTCAAGCCTCTCCGCGACACTGCCGAACACCTCGTGATCCTCCGGGCCTATGATCGCCAGTTTCACCTGCCGCAATTCGAACCCAAGTTTTTTATCGGGTGACGGTAGCAATAGAGTCTCACGGAACTTGCGGCACGTCGCGGCGGTGGTTTTTAAGCTCCCGTTCCCGAATCAGGCTCCATGGGAGTCAAGCTTTCACCGTCGCGGATGAACCTCTACATGGAATGCAAACGCTGCTTCTGGCTCAGGGTCAACCAGGGCGTCAAGAGACCTTCAGGGCCGTTCCCGTCGCTGCCCTCCGGCGTCGACGGCGTCATCAAGGAGCACTTCGACCGTTTCCGGTCGAACGGCGGGGTACCGCCCGAGATAGAGGACGCTGACATCGACGCGAGGCTGGTAGACGATCAGGAGTTCCTGGAAAAAGCGCGTTCCTGGCGCACCGAACCCAAGTGGTGCGATCCGGAAACCGGGGCGGTTTTGCGTGGCGGGGTTGACGACCTGCTGAGGTCGCGGGATGGAAAGATAATCGTGCTCGACTACAAGACCCGAGGGTATCCTCCCAAGGGCGAGAACGGAGCGCCACCCTACTACGAGAGACAGGTCAACCTCTACAACCTCATCCTCCGGGAGAACGGTCGCGACACGGAAGACTTCGGGCTGCTGCTATACTACTACCCCGACCACATACTGGAGAACGGTGACTTCCTTTTCCACAAGGAGATCCGCAGGGTTAACGTTGACATCGACGCGGCTCGACAGATGGTCAGGGACGCGGTGGAGACGTTGAACGGGGGGATACCCGCGCACGACAGCGACTGCGAGTACTGCGGCTGGAACGCCGCCGACCACGAGTGCTAGTAAACAGAGGTATCCGGGTGGAACTTAGACCAGGCGAACCAGTAGAAGCCGTGGGTTGGCAGCTGCTCCAGCTCCTCTTCGCCGTTGAGTTTCTCGCCGTCAAAGCTCCACTCGTTTCCTTCCCCATCAACCAGCTGGTCGTTTTCTATGGAGAACTCCAGTGTTCCACCGTCGACCTCGCGTGTGTACGCCTGGATGCCGCCGTCCTGCTGGTCCTCTACCAGCATCACCGGCACTCCTCCTAGCTCGTCCTGGATCAGGTCCTCCCGTCTGATATCTTTCTCCGTGTAGGCCTTTGAGACGCCTCCCGCTGTCAAGCCGTAGACCAGGGTCTTCGAGGGCAGGCGGTCGTCTACCTCTCCCACGCCGAAGCCCACGCTCTCGGTCGCAGCGTAGCCCGTGTAGGGGTTGCTGTCGTAGCTCGACGCAGGGTAGATGCCCGTGTCCCTGGACAGCACCTTGGTATCGGGGTGGCCGTTCCTCCAGTCCTGCCAGCCAGTTATCACAGAGGTCCTTATCTCGAGTTCAGAGGGGACCAGGGGGCCCACGATTGCACGGCCCTGGACCTGGCTCCAGTAGGTCTGCGTCTGCCTGTCGTACATCACGAGGTTGGCATTGTAGAGTTTGCCAGAGACGCCGAACTCCAGCACCTGCCCGTCCACCTCCCGCGAATAAACGAGACCGGAGCGGCAGAGAGGGCAGTAGGTCACCGCCACCTCCTCGCCGCCGACCTCGTCGTTCACTATCTCGTGGACGTTCAGGATGCCGAGAGGGTAGGCCCTCGCCTCACCGTTCTGCTCCAGGCCGATGACCGTGTCGTTCGGGTCGAGCCAGTCCGCGTCCCTCGCTTCCACGAACGCGGGGTCGTCGATTGAGGGTATGCAGTCCATCGAGGGACAGCCCTGGACCAGTTTAGAGGGGTGGGCCGAGTAGCGCACGCCGTCACTGGTCGTGTTAAAGCTGTAACCAGCGGTCGGGGACGGTCTTTCGCTCCCCTGACCGGTCAGTAGCACCGCCGCGGTCACCGCAGTAACACCTGCCAGGCTGAGCCCGAGGAAGAACTTTTTCCTTTCCATGTCCTATCCCTGGTCTCCATCCGTTTTCAAGCCGCTGGTAACCAGGCTGTAACCCGTGTCCGCCAGTATGAATATCCAGACAAGCTCCACGTACCACCGGCCGAACTCGTAAACCAGCCAGGAGAGTCGTTCCCCCAGCTGCCTGTAGAACACCTGGACAGGGTAGAGCACCGTGTTGGTGGAATGGAAAGGAAGGTTGAGAACCGCCAGCACCGGGTTGGAGATGTCGAGCCGGAAGCTGAGGAAGCTGGCCACGAAAAGCACCGCGGTTACTGCCACCGGGATCTCTCTACCGTCAAGGTAGTCGCGCACCGCGCCCTCAAGGCCGTCGATGTTCCGGTAGATGAAGAGGCACGGCCAGAGGGCTATAAGTACTAGGGCGATGTTCACCAGCGAGAACAAGCCGGGTTCCGACACCGCAGAAGCGAGAAGTCCAACCGCCAGGATCCCTGAAAGCCAGCAGAAAAGGAGCGACAGCGAGAGGATTCCGGCTTCTCTGGCGTTCATACGATTATCCCCGGCAGGTCAAAGACGAAGACCAGGTAGTAGAAGGAGACCGCGAGCATCACCGCTCCCGATCCCCTGTTGACCAGGGTTTTGTGCTCCGTGAGGAAAGATATCACCCTCTGGCGCCATGCCGCCGAGACCACCGAGAAAAACACGAGGGGGAAGCCTATCCCGAGGCCGAACGCCAGGAAGTTCAGGATGTTGGCAAGCGGCGACGCGAAAAGCAGGGCCCGGGCGAAAAAAGCGGCGATGAAGGCAGGGTTGCAGGGCACCACTATCGCGCCGAAGAAAAGACCAAAGCCGAACGCGTTCGCCAGCGGGTTGCCGAGGCGCGGCCCCTGGTAGCTGGGAAGCGATGATTCAAAGTTATAGTCCAGGAGCATCAGGACGCTTATCAATCCCAGCAGGATGAAGGCGATGGGCGATACTATCTCGATGGTCGAGGTCAGCGAGACCTGGAGCAGGGTGGTGAACACCAGGCCCAGTAGGAACATGAAGCTCAGGACGCCCGCCGCCACCAGCAGGCCGAACAGTATGTAGGTGCTCCTCTCCTCGTCGCCGCTGAACTGCCGGGAAAGGAAGGAGAGAAATGCGGGATAGAGCGGTATGACGCAGAGCGCCGTTAGAGGTGTTAACAGCCCCAGGCCGAAAGATACCGCGATCTCCGCGAGCAGGCTCAGGCCCCACACCCTTCCTCGAGCTCGGCCTGGAGGGTAGAGGCCGACTTTACCCCGTTTTGTAGCCGCCTGGTGCCGTCCTCACATACTATCACCATAGGCGCCGAGGGGGCGTTGACTATAGAAGAGCCGAACTCCTGTACCAGGCCGGCGGTCATCTCCGTCGGTGCCACCGCGTACCGCCATCCAAAGCCGTTTTTTTCCAGGTGCTGTCTTACCTTCGCCGCGTCCTCGTTGGGGTCAGTGTCGAGCGAGACCGAGGTGAATCCTGAGTACTGGCCGTGGAGTTTCTCGACCTCCCTCTGCTGGCGGAGACAGGTCGGGCACCACACCGCGAAGGTCTCCACAAGCACCGGTTTCTCCAGCTCCGCGATGGTAAAAGTCTCACCACTTTCCACGTCCTCCAGCTCCACAGTGGTCCAGTTCATGCCCTGCGCAGAACCATCCCCCGACGGGGCGAGCGCGGCATACGCCGCGACCAGGAAGACCAGGAGGGTTGTACCCGCAGCAAGGTATCTCCTGTCCATGGAACCAGTTTAGTCATCCCTCTCTTTAACCCCACTGGTAACTCCAGAGTGACCGCCGCCGGGGTGAAGGTTTAAAAGGGAGTCATTCAACCAGCACCGTTTGGCTTAAAAGCGTGACCTCTGGCAGGCGCGTGGAACCCTTTTTATGGGTTGGATGGGAATCCGGATTTCCCTATGAATGACGAAGAATGGAGTATCGAAAATGCCCATGAAGCAGTAAAATCTTTCCACCAAAAATCCAGGGGCCTTGGCAGGGTTCTCCTAGACGACCAGGGTGACGGCCTCGAGTTCGTGAGAGAAGAGCTCGCACCTGCGATGGAGCAGGCCGACAGGTACGTCCGGCCCGCGCTCAGGGGGGATGTCGAGGTCAACGGCCAGTTCGAGCAGGTCCGGGATACGTACGTTGAAGCTAGGAGGAACGTCTTCGAGTACGGTGAGGAACTCGAGGAACTGATGCCCGGCGACTTCAAGGTCTACGACGTGCCGAAGGCAGGCAGTTCGCGTGGAGAGGTCGAGGCAGGTCTTGCCAGGTCTGCAGGCAGGTACTCTACCTGATCCTGCGGCCTCCACCGTAATATCAATCTTCTAACCGAAATACATCCCTATCCAGACAACCAGCACAAGCAGGAAAAGCATCACCACGAATCCCGCTACAGTCGTGTCGACCTGTACCATCTTACCGTTTCCTATTTGGTGAAGACGGTTTAAAATAAAACGCCAGAAACAGCCAGAGCTAGCTGTTAAGGGAGGGAGGGTAGGAGGGCATAGCGCCCTCCGTGTTCTTCCTGAGAAATCTGGAAGAAAATATGGTTTTTACGCGGTTATGCGGTCTTTCCAGTCTGTGGAGCTGACTTCTTCAGCTACAGCTTCCTCTCCTTCGCCGAGCTCGCGCTCGTACTCCTGGATGCACTTGGAGCACTTGGTGATACCCTGGTGCTCCTGCATCTCTATCTCGATTCCGAACTCATCCTCGAGTTCTTCCTTCGTCCTGCCGCAGACTTCGCATTCCATCGTACTCGTCATGGTTATCTCGTTAGTTTTTTAAACCTGATCTGGGGTTTTGCTAGTATCATTTAAGGCGGGAACCATTCGAGCAGTCCCGTGTTGCCGCTCGCCGTGACATCGTCCTCCATACCGGAGAACATCTCCTGCTGGTGGTCGTCGGAGAGCATCTTTTCGACATCCGGATCGTCGATATCGAAGCCTTGCTCCGAATACATCGCTATCTCGTCCAGGTCACCGCCGTGGACAGGGTTTTCAGCGAAGTAGACTGACTCACCTGCTTCCAGGTAGTCCTTTGCAGGGCCCACAAACTCCTGGACCGGTTCAGAGTAGTTTTCTACGTCTCCGAAGCCGTCAGTGTCGAACTTCACCCAGCGTCCGTGGTACTCGTCGTCCAGCGCGGGCCTGACCTCCCTGAACTCGTGGTAGGCCTCCTTGAAAGGCCGGGTCTGGGTTACTCCCGCAACACCCAGGCTTCCACCCGCCAATACTCCGAGCAGCGTTCTTCGCCTTACCATACTTCTAGAACAACTCGAACATTTAAAATACTTTCGTTTTTTCACTACTTTCTCATAATAACATTACGAACAGCAGGTCGAGAGTGCATCGCCGAACACGACCTCCGTTCCATTCCCGATCCCATGGCGGTCCGCGAAGCCTTGGTTGGTCTCTATAACGTACTTTGCCGGCCCATCGCTCCTGTAGCGCTCAAGGGCGTAGTCGGGCGTTCCCGGCTCCGGCTCGGCGTGCTCCACGTTGATGACTTGGCGGTCACCGTCCACGAATATCATGTCGAGCGGTATCCGCGTGTTCTTCATCCAGAAGCTCCGCGGCTCCTCACGGCTATAGACAAATATCATGCCGGTATCGGAGGGAAGCGATGTCCGGTTCATCAGGCCCACCCTGCGCTCTTCCGGATCGTCAGCGAGTTCGAGTCTGAGTCTTCCTGTATCCTTCCCGTCCACGAGAAAGTGGGCGGTGTAGTTCGCCCCCGGAACCTCCGTGTCTGCCGTGTAGGCGAGCAGGAGGACGGTTGACGCCAGGATAACCATTAAGACCGCCGCGGTTTTCCACTCCATCTTGAACAATTAGATCCCTGGCTTTAGGAAACCACCCGTAATATATCGTAATACTTTTAAGAGATGTGGTTTAACATTCCACCAGAGATGCCCGGCGGTCCCTACAACTCATCGGTCACTTCGTCCGTCCTTCCGGGAAGCAACGGACGCCACCATGAATTCCGCCAGCTATATGCGGACCTTGTGGACCAGCTGCCAGGTGACTACGATGACCGGGTGGAACGTTTCAACCCCGGTGACACGGAGGTAGCGGTCTTGAAAGAGCTCGAGGGCGTGGAAGATGTCGAGACGATTGAAAGAGTGATGAGACGGCACGACATGCTCTAGGGGTCGGAGCAGTCACGGATAAGGCCGCAGTTCTCGCATATCAACTCGCACGGTGCGTGGTCCACCATCTCCGAGCCGCAGACCCAGCAGGTCCTGTCCATCAAGAGGTTATTGTCTCTCCAGGGATTAATTTCCTTTCTTTCTCCTCAGCCTCGAGAAATGGTTGAGCGCGTCACGCACATCCTCGTAGGTCACCGCGGGGAAGTTCTTCTTTATATGGGAGTACTCCGCGTAACTCGAGTTCCAGATGGGGAAGCCCGAGACGCATTCCCTGTCCGGGTTGTCGCCAGTCCTTATCACGAAGTCGATATCCGACTTGACGCCCAGGTGCTCCTGGAAGCTCTCCTGGCTGAAATCACCGCCGTTCTCGTGGATGGTCCGCGAGGCCTGGAGGATATCCCTCTTGCCGGAATACGATATCAGCAGGTTCAGGTCGCGCTCTCCCGTGTTAAACTTCCTCTCCAGCTTCTTCAGCTTCTTTCTCAGGCCGTCGGGTATCGCTGACGGCCTGGTCGTCACCCAGTTGAAACGGAAGTCCTTGCTGTGGAACTGCTTCGCGACCTCGAAGATGTTCTCGCGCAGGAGCTGGAAAAGCGTACCGAGTTCCTGCCTGTCCCTCTGGAGGTTCTCCTCGGAGAGCAGGTAGAAGGTCGCCTCCTCGATCTCAACGTCGACTTCGTCGCTATCATCTACCTCCATGAAGACATCGATTATAGTATCCTTCGCCCTCCTGTAGGCTTCCTTCTTCTCGATGCCGTTGTTGCGGGCGTACCTCCTGTTACCGTCCGGTATCACTCCCAGATGCATTAATTCCGTGTTAGGAACTGAAGTTTTAAATGAGGTCGAGTGGTCACTTACCGAGCAGCGCCTTCAGCTGCTCCAGGCTGAAAAGCGAAGTCGGCCTGTCCATGTGGACACCTATCTCTCCCTGGAAGAACCACATCGCCGCGCGCTGGAGCGACTCCGGCATGGAGTAACCGCGCTCGATGAACCTTCCAAGGCGGATGTCAGGCATCAGCTGTTTCCTCCACTCCCGCTCGTACCGGTCCAGTGAGGAGGGGTTCGAAACGTCTATTTTCTCCGCTGCGATCTCTGCCGCACGCATCCCGTAGAGGATTCCGCCGCCGGTGAAAGGCTTGGTCTGGGCTGCCGCGTCCCCCACCAGGAACGCACGACGTGAAGTGGTCGTCGCGGGAGGCCCGATGGGGATAGCTCCTGCGCAGTGATCACCGCCCTCTACACCGTGTTTCCCCGTCACCTCCTCCAGCCATTCAACAGGGTTCTCGCCCTCCGGGACCGCGGCACCGTACTCAACGGAGTCACCGCGGGGGATGCGCCAGCCGAAGAACTCAGGCACATCAAGGTAGACGTCCACAAAGTCGCTGCCGTCTTCTTCCTCCGAAAAGCAGAGGATGCCCTGGTAGAAGTGGTCCGGCCCCGGGAGGCCGAGACGTGAACGCACCGTCGAGCCGGCGCCGTCACATCCTGCCACCATCTTCGCCCTGTAGTCTCCCTTATCGGTCGTCACCTCGACGTACCTCTTCTTCTCACTGACATCGACCACCTTTTCTCCCAGTTGGTACTCCGCACCCGCCCTCTCCGCTTCCTCCGCCTTGACCTTATCCAGTTCCACCCGGTCGATGCAGTACGATACGGTATCCTGCTTGTAGAACCGGTACTTGCTCGAATCAGACGGGTGGAAACGCGCACCCCTTATCCTGTTCTGCTCAAGCCTGTCGCGCTCCTCTTCTGGCACAAAATCCCAGATATCCGGGGAAACGTGGCCCGAGCAGGCGAGCGGTTTTCCAATCTCGGACGACTGCTCGATGACTAGCACGTCTTTACCTCCCTTCGCGAACTTCTTCGCGAGGTGGCTTCCCGCGGGACCCGCTCCGACGATTAAAAGGTCCCTCATCCCAGGAGCCCACCTATGCCGCCGTCATCGCCGTCGGAACTCGTGTTGGTGTCATCCAGGGAGTCCGTCAGGTTTTCACCAGGGTCAGGGACCGACTGTTCGAATTCGCCCCGGGTGCACCCGTAGAATCTGCTCTTCGACTTCTGGTTGTCGACCAGTATCCCCGTCCTGAACATGAAACTGCATTTCATACCCTCCGGTGGGATGGAGAAGGTGGTTTCAGTGATGGTGAACGCGAGTCTTACCTCCACCTCGGCCTGGGTTTCCTCGTTCCTCCTGACGTGGCTCACGAACCAGTCGTCCATCTTCTGGTTGTCCAGGTCCACCACGAAAGTTATGTCACGGGTCTCCCCCGCATCTATCTTGCCGTCCTCAGGCGCGTTGAGAACCTCTACATCGTTGGCCGTCCACTCTGCGACCGCGACCTCGTTCATCCGGAAGTCACCCTCGAACTGTGGCGTCGGCACGGGATAGCTGTTCGGGTTGTGGATAGCGAAGGTCATCTTGATTTCAGAAGTATCACTCGAAACGTCTCCCCATTTCGCGGAGGTGTCGCGTATCTCCAGCTCGGGGCTGCCCGCTGTGGAAGGACCCGTGTAGTCGCCCTCCGCTTCCTGGAGGGAGCTGTCGAGCTTCCCGATTATATCGGTCTGGATGGTGTCGGTGTATCCGGTGCCTCCCACGGAGAACGGGACGGAGAACACCCGGTATCCCAGTGACACTGGTATCTCAAGCTCCGACTCCTCTCCCTTTTCGAGGTGGGATGTCCACCACTCCGGGAGTTTCTTGACATCGAGAACAGTTGTCAGGTTGACAGTGGTGTTGCCGTTCGCGTCTATCTGTATGCCCTGCTTGTCTCCGCTCGCGAGCTCGATGCCGTTCATCTCCACGCCGTAGCCGAGTTCCAGCCTGGAGAGGTTTATTTCGAAGCCGTTCGGGTTGTGGACAACCGCGGAACTCCTTATCTCGACCGCGGTATCGTTTACCTCGCCCCAGTCGCCGCGGTCCTCGACTGCGAACCCCGGCTTCTGGACTATCCCGGTCGCGTATGCCCCGGCCGGGACGCCGACCAGTAGCAGGGGGATGAGAACCTTTGCAAGTGTTATATTAGAGACCATCCGTGGACCTCCTAGAACCACTCAGGCTCGGAAATTTTTATATCTCCGTGGACCTCTGCCTGGCAGGACAGCCTGAAAGGACCGTCCAGGACCTCCTCGCCCTGGAAACGTCTCAGCGTGTTCCGCTCGTCCTCCTCCATCTCGGAGAGGTTCTCCATCCCCTCCTCGACTTTTATCCTGCACGTCGTGCAGTTGCAGAAGCCGCCGCAGGCGTGCATCCACTCAACGCCCCCTTCCAGCAGAGCCTGGAGGACGCTCTGGCCGTCCTCAGCCTCGACCACGTTTCCCCTGTCAACCACCTCGACAGTGTGTGGCATCAGGACCACCTAGAGCAGGAACCTGGCCCCGATCGCTATCGCAAGGGTCGCCAGCAGCAGGAGCCAGCCTGCCAGCGATAGCAGGTTTACCGCGTTTTCCCTCTCCGGGGCGTAC
>CAZVPZ010000003.1:0-47252 GCA_964629245.1 uncultured archaeon
GAAATGATGGGCCAGACTACACCAGCTCCGCAAGCCAAACTATGTTCTACGGTTTAACTGGAATTCTTTTAAACTATATTCCGGGGTTTCAGAAATCGATTCCAAAGTTTTCCGCGAGTTCTCCCAGTTCTTCCTCGTTGATCCGGCCTGTGGCCTGGCTGTAAAGCTCGTCGATTTCATCGGTCCAGGGGCCTCTCCGGTAGGTCTCTACTATGTAATCCGTTTCGGGGAGGTAGAGATCCATTTCCTCATCCGGTTCTGGTACTTCCGTCCTGGTGGAAAGCTCGTACCACTCGGGTTCCTCCTGCCTAGGCCGTGGCGAGTCCTCGGCCAGGTCTATGACTTCGCCTGGTCTGTGGGCATCAAGCACGATTTCTCCCTCGTACCTGACCACTAGTTCACGGGGCATCAAGTTCACTGCTTCGAGCCGTATCTCCAGTTCGTCAGAATCCCTGCGGACATCTTGCTCTCCGTCGAAGCTGTAGAGGAAATGCGGTCCTTCGGGGTCTATCACGTTACGGCGCTGCTGCTCTGTAAATGCCATCGCAACTGTTAAGGCCCGGTGGATAACGTTGTTGTCTGAGAGTTCTTCTTCAAGTTCCCCTAGCGACTGCTCCGCTTCCAGCCGGGTTGGAGTGGACGCGGCCATGTAAGTATCCTTGGGCTCAAAAATACTTAAGTCAGGGGTTGAGAAACGGTTTAAAGACTTGGAGTTGGTTCAACCGTATGCCGGAGAGATACATCATAATCGGGGACGGCAACGCGGGTGCAACCGCGGCGGAAACCATCAGGAAGGAGGATGGCGAGGCGGACATAACCGTCCTGACCGACGAATCCGAGCCGCTCTACAACCGAATCATGCTGAAGACATTCATGAAGGGCTCGCTTCCCCTCCAGTACGTCAGGGTTCACGACGAGAAATGGTACAGCAAGAGAGATATCGACCTCCACCTGGATACTAGAGTCGTAAACGTGGACAGGGGTCCTAAAGAGGTTGAAACCACTGATGGCGACACCTTTTCTTACGACCGGCTTCTAGTCGCGACAGGGGGTTCGCCCCGCCGACTGCATTTTGACGAGGGCCACGATAACGTCCACTACATGTGGACCATGCAGGACGCCGAGAGGATAAAAGAGGCGGCGGAAGATTCGGAGGAGGCGGTCGTTATCGGTGGAGGTCTTCTCGGGATCGATCTGGCGGTGGCCTTCGCGGAAAACGACGCGGACACATATTATCTTATACGCGAGGGGAACTGGTGGCATCGCGGTCTCGACCCAGGGGGTGCCCGCATAATCCACCGGAAGCTGGAGGAGAAAGGCGTCAACGTCGTGACAGAAACGGAGGTAGAGAGGTTTGAAGTAGAGGACGGCGAGGTCACTGCGGCCGTTAGCTCTTCAGGCGAAACCTACGACTGCGACACGGTGGCGGTCGCGATAGGCCAGACACCTAACTCGGACCTAGTAAATGTCGAGAAAAACGACTCCGGGATGATAAAGACCGACGAGCATCTTAGAACTTCAGCTGAAGATGTTTACGCCGCGGGTAACATGGTGGAATACTATTCCCCTGTCTTCGGGAAAAAGACTGTCAACGGCTCCTGGGATCACTCCGAGGCGATGGGTGAATGCGCCGGGAAGAATATGGTCGGGAAGGATACGGTTTTTGACTACGTCAACACCTACGGCGTCGGCCACTTCGACGTCCAGTTCCTGGCGATAGGCGACTGGACGGGAGAGGCGGTCTCGAGAAAGTACTCGGAGGACGAATACCGCCGTGTCTTCTTCCGGGACAGTCGCTTGGTTGGAGCGGTGATGATAGGTTACACTAAGGGACAGGAAGAGCTGAAGCGGATGATAAAAAGGGGAGAGGAGGTTAGGAGAGCTGAACACCTGCTGGAAAAAGATTACTGGGAATAGCTAATCTCTCTTGAGGTAGCCTGTTAGCTGGTGTCTCTTGCCTGCAGCCATTATATCTCCCTCTGTGTTGGTTATGATATAGTAGTTGTTATCCAGCTGGTATATGTCGAAGCCATTTCCCGAGAGAGTAGGACTTAGACTCCGTGCAAGCTCGCCCCTTTCATATTCATCAGCGAGTCCTTGGAAAACGTCGTAGAGTTCACTGGCTTTCTCCGGCTGTCTCACACGCTTCTTCAGGCTGCTCCGTGCGGGCTGGGCTATAGATATCGGCTCTCCCGTTTCGGCAACGTATTTTCCCTGTCTGACAGCATCCCTCGCTTTCTCGTAGTCAGGAGCCTCGAGGTCGTCTGCGGGTTTCCAGTCGACATACTCCAGTCCTGCGTGTGTCCCCACCTCCTGTATCAGGTCTTCCGTCACGCTGGCTTGGGAAGTGACGGTGTCTGATTCGAGGCCGTACCGGAATATAGATCCGTAGGGGCCGATTATAGTGACCTCGTTGTCCGCGATCAGCGGGACAAAGAACTCTACCCGGTTCTCCTTGGACTCGTCCGATATCCACTGGAAACTTCTCGAGTCGTTGACATCCAAATCCACCATAACCGAACCTTCCTTATTGAGAATCATCTGTTCCGCGTAACCAGTCTGAAGTTCGGTCCCTGGTATAATGGCGGAGGTATCCACATCTCCCTCAAATACGTCCTTTCTTATGTCATCTGCGGGTTTCGAGTACCCCTTTTCGAGCCTTTTGCTAAGCTGCTCAAGACCCACCTCGTCTGTATCAAGGGCTCCTGTCACGAAAACGCTATCCTGAACGCCGTCATGTGTGCTGGACATACAATGTCACAATCAATTAGTTATAAAATAAAAATCTTTCTACCTGCCTAAAACTGCTTTGCTGGAGTTTCGGCGGAAGACTTATATATCATAATAACAAAAAAATAATTATGTTACCATTTAGTAGTAGTGAATTAACACCCTATGACCTTGACCGGCTTGAAGACGTAGAGACCGTAAGGTATGATGGTGAAGAGACCGACCTTTTAGAGGGGCTGGACCGGCGTCTTGGCCCCCAGTATGAGATGACGGGAAAGTACCCTGATGTCACTCTCGGTGATTACGAACCGAACCAGACTCAGACAGAGGAACTTGAGTCCCTGGAGCAGGATTATCTCTCGAACGTTGACACCCCTTTTGAGATGGTGGTCAATGACTCCGAGGACGGAATGAAACGGTTTACAGCACACAGGATAAACCACCACGAGATGGGAGGTGTGCCTACTCCCAACAGCTCAATCGCATTCGTGTCAGATAAAAAGGAGATACTTGGTTTCAAGGTAGCGAGAGAGTACGACGAGGTAGGTCCAATAACAGGATTCGACCTCGAGAAGATGCCGCCAGCCTGGAAAAAGACAGGTGGTTTGGACTGGTCTGAACCCCGTCCCAGTACTGGCTACTTCGTCCAGGAACTCGATCTGCTTCTCGGTATGGGGCGCGCCCAGGAAAAGCTTCAAGAATCTCCCTATGTGCCTGTAGTACCCCAGAATTACGTTTTCGTCGAGGAGAGCCATGATCCGGACTACTGGAACTCCAACCACGATGTCGGGATATTCTACGAGTGGACGGATAATCTCTCCGATATAGAGGTAGACGAGGAAGTTGCAGGTCAGCTCGGCCGTTACGTGGCGACTCTCGACAAACTCGGTCTCTGGAGGGGTGACCGTGAACCCTCCGAGATAATGGTGACAGGAGACTCGCCTCCCGATGTATTCGAGATAGACCGGGAAAGGTTCGTTTACAAGATGAATCCGGACTCCCGGTTCAACCGCGACTGGCTCTTGCAGCACCTTATAGGTAGGATGGCAAGTGACGTCTCTGGAGAGCCCACTGAGTTCTCTAGCTCGGCCAGGTTCTACGATGAGGAAGAAGGATGGATCGACGAACAAGACAGGAGAGAGCGGGCCGAGGGAGAACCCAGGCTTGCAGAGGAGATAGCCTACGGCGCCTACCGGGAGGTTATGTCGCAGGATGAGGATCTCTCAGCTCTCTTTGCGGAGAATGTTGTTGAGTGGGAACCGGAGAAGCTGGATGATGAGCTAGTAGTGGAATGGTTCTGGCATGACTGACACTGCGCCGTAGGGAAGTTTATGCGGAAGCCTCCACGTAGCCATCGGCTTCCACATCAGGGATGTCGTAGCCAAGCTCGTCGAGAGAATCGAATATCTCTGGATTTCTCCGGTAGAGGCTCTGTACCTCCTCCCTTACCGGTTCCATCCTCTGGACGATGTATTCCGCGACGCCGCTCTTGAGGTCCGCAGAATGGAGATCGCCTGACGTGAAGGCGTCCTCAAGCTGGCTGTAGTTGGTAAATATTGATGTCTCGCCGCCGTACTCTTCAGGTTGAACTATCTCCAGTTCTTCATCTGCTCCGAAGATGAAGTATTTTGATATCTGGAGGAGAGGGTTCGCCTCCTGGAGTTCCATATCCTCTATATCATCTATATCAACATCAGCCCAGTGGCCGTCGGTCCTCTTCTTTGCGTCTTCACCCACCTGTCCCATATCAGTCGGACAGTAGGCCTGGTTGATTGCCTGCTCGATATCGTCAGGGCTGTCGTAAAGGGCAAAAGTCGAACCGCCCACAGAGGAACTCATCTTTGCGCCGGGGCCATTTAGAGAGGTTATTATGGGAGTATGGATTGCAACCGGTTTTTCAAACATGTTGTCGTGTTCATTCCTCTTTAGTTTCTCAAGGTTCTCTCGGGCGGCAACGTGTATCCTTCTCTGGTCCATACCGCCCACGGCCATGTCGGCACCAACGTAGGGGATGTCCAGTGCCTGCATGGCCGGGTATATCCTCTGGGCTAGACTGGTCTCCCCCTGCTTCACTATATCTGCCATCGCCTTTCCAGCGTCACGGTCCGAGAATTCCGAAGCGAACCTTCTCAGGTCTCTGCTGTAGATCCAGTCTTCCTGAAATTCGCTTCCTCTTACAAAGTTGGCGTCCTCAAGTCCCATGCCCTGAAAGATAGCCTTCCAAAGTTCCGACATGTGTTCGGCGTATTCCTCCTCCTGTTTATGCCCGTTTTCGGCAGCCTCCTCGAACTTCTTATTCATCTGTGCGTGGATGTCGGCGAGCAGAACTGTGGGCTGGAATCCTGCCTCTTCAGCGTCAAGCAGTTTTCGGGCAGTCAGCCATGTACCTATATGCGGTGGACCGGAAGGCTCGTAGCCAGCGTAGACCTGGGGTTCCTCCTGTTCAAGAAGCGACTTCAGTTCGTCTTCTTCCGCATCTTGCATCACTTCTTCCGTGTTGCGCTCTACGAGCTGGCGTCTCTCTTCAACACTCATTTTTCCACCCGGTCTGAATTACAGGTTGAATTTTAAATGGGGTAAATATGGCCATACATTACTACTAATAGATAATAACTTTTAAAAGACGACTTGATTTTACTCGTCCCCATCAAGCACCTCTACCGCTCTGGGAGACACCAGCGCGAGGTCCTGCCAGTCTTTTGTCATCCTGGGACAGGCACAGTTGACGAATATGTCGATGCCGTAGCCCATGTAGTCCGCCTCGAATATCCGGTCCTCCACGAACACGTAGACGTCTTTACCGTGCTCTTCCAGTTTCTCCTTCGCTATCTCTACCGCGCGCAGGTAGTTCTGTCCCTTCTTGCTGGAGGTTATGACGCCCCACTTCTGCTTGTCCTTGTGCTTCAGTACGCGGGCGTACTCCGCCCTCATCTCGTCGTCCAGGGAGTTGGCGGGTTCTACCCATATATGACGCTCGTAGGGGTCCACGACGTATACCTTCTTCCCCGTTTCAGAGACCTGTGAAGGGTGGAAATGCCCGCTCCCCAAGAAGACGAACGCGTCGACTTTATGGGAGATGTTGTGTGCAGCTCCCGCGTCACACCCAAGAACCTGTCCTGGTTCGGTGGTGCGAAGCCCGGTCTTGCCCTCGACGACCTCGAAACCCTTTGACTCCAGGAATTCTCGTGCACGCTCCGCCCGGTCCATGTACTGCGTGACGCCGACCAGACCTACCTTTTCCTCCTTGATTTTCTCGTATTCCTTTTCCAGCACACCCATGAGGTCGCGGTCCTCCCGGTAGGGCAGGTAGTAGACATCGTAGTCGCGCATGTCCGCGCCCTCGGGGTGAAGGAAACGGGTGTGGCCGACATGGATCAACGCGTCGGCACCCATACGTTTCACCTTCTCGTCCGCTATACCGCACGCCCCGAAGGTCGAGGCACCGACTATGACCGTTTCAAAATCTTTCTCCTCCAGCTTATCGGCGTACTCTATCAGCTGTGGCTTTATGCCGTCAGGACCCTGCAACCCGATGCGGTCGTAGTCCTCACCCTCCATCTCCTCCAGTATCTCGTCGATGCTCTCGTAGTTGAACTTTTCACGGGTTTGCTGCGCCATGTGAAAGCAATAGGCAGAAAACTTTTTTAGTTGGGCTAGAGCTCACGTATCTTTTCCAGCAGAAACTTCCTCTCCTCCCTTGCGACCATCTCCTGTGTCCTCTCCAGATGTGATTGGTTCACGCCTATCGCATCGAAGCTGTTCTCCACTGCCGCCCTGACTATCTTCCGGTCCGGGTAGTCGAGGAGCACTAGCTTCAGCTCCGCGTCAATGTAACCCATCGCTCCTTGGACGCCCTTCCTGTCAAGTGTCCGGCTGTCGAGCACCATACTGTCGCCCTCGAAGGCGAACACATCAGCGTAACTCCTCAGGTAGCTGGATGGCGGTATCGTGGTGCACTGTGCCGGCCTCTCCGTCACCGCGTAGCCGTTGCGCGGGAAGGGTGAGGAGAGGTATATCCCCGGGTCTCCCGAGTTAATCGGAAGTACCTCTGTTGCTGTCACAGCATCCGAATCCCCCCTTTCCAGGGCGTAGTTCCGATCCGGCTGCCGCTGTGGAGTGTCGCCGGATCTGTCCTCGATTTCTACCTCCCGGGATCCAACGGAGACCGTCTGTCCGCGCTCAAGCTGTCTCTCGAAGCTGAATATAGCTGGCTTCGAGGCGGACCTGGCGAGCTGTGCGTCGGTGCTCGTGTAGCCTCCTTTTCTTGAGACCAGCGCCCCTCGATATTCATCTGGAGGGAGGGTCTCGTTCGAGAAGGTCACTTCTTCACCCACTGTTCCTTCTATCTCGCCCTCGGCAACCCTTATACCGGTGAGCGAGGTCTCTTCCGACTGGAAGGGGCTGGAGTGGCCGGAGTCGAACGCGTCCACTACGTAGAAACTGCCGCGCTTGTAGACAAACTTCACACCCTTGTCCTGCGCCTCCAGCGCCCCCATTAGTTCCTCGACTTCCGACTCCTCGAACATCGGCGATTCACGCTTGATTTCCCTCCTCTGGACGCTGTTGCTCATTGGATTCAGCGAAAGCTTCAGCTGTTTCTTGGGGATGCTTCCCTCGATCACTTTACCGTCCCTGAGAAGGTAGAAATCAGGCTTCGTGACACCGTTTTCGAGCGATGCGCCGAGTCCTTCAACCGCCTCCACGAGGCCGTAGTTGCCCATGTATCCTGGTATCGCGGCGCCTGTGTAGCCTGGTTCTATCATCTTCTGTACTATGACCGCAGGATAGTCGTGCTCATTCTCCACCGAGTAGAAGGACGCGACGACCTCCTTCACCGCGTCAAGCAGCGACGAAGAGCCGACGTTCAGCCTGTTTTCGTATACTCCTTTCCGGTCACCGGATATCCTGACGGATACGCGCCCGCTACTTCTCTGGCCTTCCACTAGGTTCCGTGCCTCCCCCGACGCGTTCCGGACCTCGGAACTGACTTCGATGTCCTCGTAGGCATCCTTCAGCCTGGAGGCGAGCGATTCCGGGAATTCCCGGTTGACAATCTCTTCCGTCGTACTCGCGCCGTCGACCAGCTGCCTTATCTCCTCCCGCGTCAGCACGAAGAAGTTCGGCACCTGGAAGTTCTCGATAGCGTCGAGGTTAGAGGCCTTACCTCCCGCCTCAGATTCCTTGACATCTCCTTTCCACTGTACCATGACAAAAAATTCGTGGCGATGATTAAAAGCTTAGTCAAGCGGGAACCGGTCCCGCAATTTCTGGTGGTAGTCCTCCGCCACCTCAAACCGGTCCTTGAGGAATTCCACCTTGGGCCCGTATACTGACTCAAGCACCTCTCTGTGATTCTCTGGATCGTGAGCACCGATGACGAAATCCGTTACATCCAGTTCCGAAAGCTCGATACGGAGTTCGGCCGCGTATTCTGCGGACATTTCCCGTATTTGCTCGAGGTCTCCTCTCATCTCTTCCCTTGCATCCACGTCATCAGTATTATTAACGCCGTACTGGAGCCTGTCCATCTCCCTGAGAACTTCCTCGTACTGATGCTGGATATCCAGTAAACCCTCATAGTCTGGAGTTTCCTCATCTACATCGATTATGTCGCGGTCGTCGATATAGTCTCCGGGACCATTCATCAATGCGCCACCCCGGTTCCAAAATCCTGCAGGTAAAGCACGTTTTCATCCAGTTCGACCGACCCGAACCTGCCGTCGTTGATATAGGTCATCCCCATCTCCTCAAGCACCTCTTCAGCTGAACCATAGTGCTCGAACCAGTCCTCAACGATTATCACGTCTCCGCCATCTGCCAGAACCCTTTCCACGTCTGTCTCACTGTAATGTACCATGTTGTTCTCATCCTTTCTCTCGTAGTCGAAGACACCCTTTCCGAATACTAGGTCGAATTCACTGTCCCTGAAAGGAAGGTCCCTGGCATCCGCCGCCACAATATCCGACTCAATGTCTTTACCATAACGTTCGCCAAGTACATTCTTCTTCCGTCGCAGCAATTCCAATTGATCCATGTCGTAATCCGTCTGGACTACCTGGTTTTCGTCTCCGATCAAGGCTGCAAGACCGGTATGATGCCCACCACCGATTTCGAGCACCTGGTCGCCCGAGTAGCTGGAAAGAATTCTGCCCATCGCATCTGTTATATCGTAATCGTGTTCTGAGTACTCGACGGTGTCATCTCTCCAGTCTTCTGGGAACTCTTCAGCCCACGGGGGAACCCGGTAGACCGGCCGTTCCTGCCACTGGTCAATGCGGAACACCTCCTTTTCACCGGTTTTTTCCAGAACCTCACTCTCTGGGAACATAGTTGTTATTAATAAGTGGCAACATAAAAAGATTCCGGTGGTCCAGTGCTTTCTCCCTTAGGTGGAAAACGTGACAAGTTACCTTTCGATCTTTATCCTGCTGCCGACCGGTTGCTTGTGGCTGGCACGCTCAAGAGCCTTACGTGCTTCCTGCGTGTCCTCCTCGTTTACTTCCACCTTGAAGACGGCCTGTCCCTTGTCAACGATGGCTGCGCGACCTATGGGTCTCCCGAACGGCTTCCGCATACCCTCGTAGTACCTGTCGGCCTGGGCGATACCTGCGAGCGGGTGGTAACGTAGAACGTGGTGGGGGTAGGGCAGAATCGTCAGCTTGTATTCTTCCTCCGGGTCTAGAACCTTGTTCAGGTAGGAGTTGGCCGCGATGCGACCTGCTTCCAGCGCCTCGGAGCGGATAGTGCAGTCTTCCTCGATATTGAGGACGACCGCTGTGTCGAACTCCCTGTCTCTGGCCCCCTGGACGTACTGTGTCACGCGTGGTGCAGGAGCGCCCTTGATGAAGTTGTCGTTCTTCTTCTGAGACTGTCTTGTGTACGGCTGGCCGGGATGCTCCCGGTAGATGCTTGCAGGTCGGTCTCCCATCTGTTTAACCTCTAACTGGCAAGTCTGAACCAAGTTTTAAATACCGAGTGGCTACCGGTCCCAGTACTCGTCGGGAATCCAGGAAACGTAGAAAGCCGCGGCATCGGAGAGTTCCCGGTCGACACCCTTCAGTTTCTCGCCACCTTTCATGGCCTTGTCGTAATCAGACGCTGCAACGCCTATCACAAGGTCCTTTATGCCGTCCACTGCTTTCTCCCTCTCGTCGGCATCAACCGCATATCCTTTTTCGAGGGCTTCGAGGTATCCGGGGTTCTGCTCCAAGAGGTAGTTGACACGCGACTTCCAGGACTGACGCAGCGGGTCATCGTACGTCTCCTCGATGAAATTCAGGTATTTGTTCGCCTCTTCCTCGTCTTCCACTGCAAGAGGTGCAAGCGCCCACCGGATGACCTTGCTAGAGGTGACATCACTTTCAAGAAGCCTCTCCTCTACGATTTCATTCGCGTGTTCCGGTATCCTGGCGCTTTTTGTTTCGTCCTTATGCTCGTCCTCCCACATAATTACTCTATAGTGACAAACTTTAAGAGGGCTATCGGAGGCTTTTTGATGCTGGAGCCAAAAACCGTTTTTCATGGAGATACTGGTACTCGGTGGCACAGGCTTTATAGGCTCCAGGCTGGTCGAGGAGCTGGTCGAGAGAGGCCACGAGGTCACCGCGCTTTCTCGGGAAAAAGAGGGCGAAGTGCCGGAAGGCGTGGACTATGTCCAGGGAGATGTTACCGACTACGGCTCTATTGTGGAAGCGTTCGAGGGAAAGGATGCGGTGGTAAACCTCGTAGCACTGACACCGCTGAGGAAGCCGAAGAAGGGCATGAGCCATGAAAAGATACACCTCGGCGGCACAGAGAACGAGGTGAGGGCCGCCGGAGAGAATGAAGTCGACTACTTCATCCAGATGAGTGCGCTTGGCGCCGATCCTGAAGCACCTACATCCTTCCTCAGGGCGAAGGGAAAGGCGGAAGATGTTGTGAGGGAATCGGGCCTGGATTGGCTGATTTTCCGCCCATCAGTCGTCTTCGGAGAGGGCGGCGAGTTCGTGAACTACGTCGATAACCTCACCGCACCATACCTCAGCTTCCTGCCGGGCGGGGGAAAGACCAGGTTCCAGCCCATATACAGGGGAGATCTGGCCTCTATGATGGCAGATGCTATAGAACAGGACCGGCGGAACGAGTTGCTTGAGCTTGGAGGGCCCGATGAACTTTCTATGGCTGACATCACCCGGATGCTCTACAGGTCAAGGGGCGAAAGCGTCGCTATCCTTCCCATCCCGATGTCCGCCGTAAAAGTGGGTCTCAAGCTTGCATCCCGGCTCGGCTTCCCGATGGGAGAGGACCAGTACCGGTCACTGAAGATGGACAATGTCACGGATTCGAACGCCGCACCGGATTTCATGTCACTGGAGGATATGAAGCCGCTTGAAGATTTCCTGGAATCGAGATGAGAGTTTTAAAGCCGGAAACACCAGTTTAGAACGTGGAAACGGTAAAGGTCTACCAGATAGGAGTTGGGAGCTTCGGCCGCTACGGCTTCGAGAAACTGGTGGAGATGCACAACCACCTGGAAGAGGTCGACGTTGAGCTCAGAGGTCTCTGTGATATCGACTTCGAGAAGCTTGAGGCCGCGGAGAAGTTCGCGGAGGCCCACGGCATCGAAATCGAGACTTTCCGCAGCGAAGACGAGATGTACCGCGCCGCTTCTGGGGAAGACGGAAAAGTGATGGTCTACGACGCCGGACCTCCGGATGAACACGCCGGCAACGTCTTCCGCTCTCTTGAACACGGCTTCTTCCACCTGGCGGAGAAACCACCGTCCCTGAACCGCGACGAGCACATCGAAGAGAAGAGGCTGGCACGCGAGAGGGACGTCTTCTGGAAGGTCGACTTCATCGAGAGGGAGAGTCCCGTCGTCAAGAAAACGACAGAGCTGCTGGAGGGAAAGGGCATCGACAGGATAGAGATCTTCCGGGAGAGTTCGGTCGGCGTCCAGAAGGTCCTCGACCCTGTAAACCGTTCCGGTGTGAAGGGGGGAGACATCCTCGACAAGATGATACATGAGGTCTACGTCCTCGACCTGCTTGAGGCCGCCGGGCACGAACCCGCGCTCGAGCTGGAGTATGCTCACAGCGAGTTTTTGATGCCGCGTGCCGTAGTCTCTGACAGCCTGATGACCGTTTACGGCGGCAGGACAGACTCCATGAACGGTGATGTCGCGACCGCGATGACCTCCGCATCCTTCTCATCAGGCGAAGTCGATGTCGTGCTCCGTTCCAGCTGGCTGGGGGCAAGCGACGTGGCGGAGCAGAAAGCAGGATACATACAGGAGAGGACGGGACACCAGGTTATAGACAGCGAGTACCGTGGGGTCTCGGACCAGGTATTCCTCGACCAGGACAGCCGGTTCTTCACAGTGGAAGGCGAACGGAACCTGGCGGGCGACATGCTACACAACAAACTCTTCGACCTCGACACCGGGGAGGAGATAGAGGTACCGGACCTTCTCCACGACCAGCTCTACCGTGTGATAGAGAAGGCAGTAAGGAAAGCCGCGGGTCAGCAGGTCGAGGACATCGGGGACAAAGAGGTAGATGTGTTCATGAACGCTGTGTTCGATGTCAGAGATGCCGCTCTACAGGAGAAAGAGTTCTTCGAGGAACTGGAGCGCGGGAAGGAGAGGATGCGCGGTATGATTCTGGAGGAAGAAAAGATACTTGAAGATCAGGAAACTGAGTCAGTCCCGAGCTGATACCTTTGAAAGCAGTTATCCCCGCGGCGAAGAAGAAAGGGTCTATGTTCCCGTTCAGCGAGTCGAAGCCAACGGGTCTCATGCCCGTGATGGGGACGCCCATGGTCAAGCACCTCATACACGCTCTCCAGGATATCGGGGTCGACGACATCTACATCGTGACCAACCACCTGGAGGAAAAGTTCGAGGAGGAGTTCGGCGAGTACACCAATGTCAACATCGTCCACCAGGAGGAACTTACAGGGACCGCCGAGGCGGTCAGCAAGTGCGATTTCATCAAGGAGGACTTCTTCGTGGTCAACGGCGATGTCCTCGTGTCTACCCGCGACCTTGACAGCCTGAGGCAGAAACACGACGAGTCCGAGGTGGACGTTACGATGCTCGCTACTGAGGAGGACCACCCGGAGAAATTCGGCGTGCTCAGCATAACCAACGACAAGGTGGTTTCGATAGAGGAGAAACCGGAGGAAGCCGAGAACCCCCTGGTGAACACTGGCATCTACGTGTTCAGCCCGAATGTCTTTGACATCATCGACAGTCTGGAAGACGATGAGACAAGCATAACTGACGCTGTAGACCGGCTGGTGGAGAGAGAGGGCGCCAGGTTCGAGTTCATATCGGACTACTGGATTGATATCGGCTCCCCGAGGAAGCTGTGGAAGGCTGACGAGATAAAGAGAGAGTACGGCATCGAGGAGAACGAGATCCATCCGGACGCCGAGGTCCACGACAAAGTGGCGATTGAAGGTGAAGCCGTCATCGAGGAGGACGCAGTCGTCAGGGCGGGAACCGTCTTGGAGGGCAAGGTCTTCATCTGCCGTGGTGCTATAATAGGGCCTAACACCGTCATAAGCGGCTCCTCTATCGCGAAGAACGCCCAGGTCGAGGCCGCGAAAGTAGAGTCCTCGACCATCTTCGAGAGCGTGATACTCGACCCCACGGTCTACGTCGAGGACTCCGTGGTAGGGGAGGAGGTAGATGTCAAGGCCGGCACCGTTATCCAGGAGTCTTTCATAGGTGCAAGGAGCTACATAGAGATGAACAACTCGATACGGGGAGTCAAATTCGTGCCCGATGCAAGGACAGACCTGTCCGAGATAAGCAAGTGACCCCTGTTTTCCACCCATAGCCTAAAGAATATAGCAGGTGAGAATTTTTCCCATGAAAGCGGTTATACTCGCGGCAGGCGAAAGCTCCCGGTTCAAGCCGCTGAGCGATAACAGGCACAAGGCGCTGATCGCGGCGCTCGGAGTTCCTATAATCCAGCATACTGTGAAGGAACTGAGGGAAGCGGGTGTCGAAGAGGTCATAGTGGTCCAGGGCCCCGACCAGAAGATAGAGGAAGCGCTGGGCGGAGAGGCTGACACCTACGTGGTACAGGAGGAACCGAAGGGTATGGGACACGCCCTGAGGCAGGCCCGGGACCACCTGGACGGCAAGTTCCTCGTACTGATCCCCTACAGGGCGCGTGCCTCACAGTTCTTCCGTCCCATGATGGAAAAAGCCGGGGAAGAGGGCTCTAGTATCGTTTTAGTGTCGGCTCCCACCGACACACCTGAAAAGTACGGGATACTTGAGATAGACGGCGAGGGATTCGCCCGGGACATAGTAGAGAAGCCAGCACCTGAAGAAGCGCCGAGCGACAGGAAAGTTGTGGGGATGTATCTACTGAGCGATGACTTCTTCGACTACCTCGACCGCGTGGAAGAATGGGAGTACCAGTTCGAGGATGCCCTCGCCGAGCAGATGGAGGATGAGAAGGCGTCGGTCCTGATGATAGAGGAAGAGACCAGCTCGCTGAAGTATCCCTGGGATCTTTTCCAGGTAGTAGAAGAACTCCTGAAGGACGTCGACCGTGATATCAGCGATGATGCGGAGATAGCAGGGTCTGCGGAGGTAAAAGGCCAGGTGGTGATAGAAGACGGCGTAAAGATACACGAGAACGCGGTGGTCAAAGGACCTGTTTACATAGGAGAGGGATGCGTCATAGGTAACAACGCCGTGGTCCGGGACCACTCTGTCATAGAGAGAGGATGCATCATCGGGGGGAACGCGGAAGTGACCCGTAGCGTCTTCCAGCCCCACAGTTCCATGCATTCCGGCTTCGTCGGCGACTCGGTAGTCGGACAGGAAGTGGCTATTGGCGCGGGAACGATGGTCGCGAACCGTGGCTTCAGGGAGGACGGTGAGAGGCCCGAGATAGAGTCAACGCCGCTCTCAAAAGAGGATGAGGTCGGGACAGGCCGCACTTCCTTCGGTGCAGTCATAGGTGATAACGTCCAGGTGGGCGTCAACTGCTCCCTGATGCCCGGAGTACAGGTAGGGAGCGAGGCGAAAATCGGGCCCGCGACGGTTGTCATGGATAACGTAGAGAGAGGCGGAACGGTCTACGTTGATCAGGATATAGAGAGGAGGTAGGGATGATGCTGAAGATAGGGATTGACTTCGACCGGGTTCTTTTCGATACGGACGCCTTCAACGAGTACCTGAGAGAAAAAGTGGAGGGCCTCCACCACGTCGATACGTCTCCGGAAGACGGAAACGGCAACTACGACCCGGAAGTCCACGCAGAGCTCTGTGGTATAGAGGTGGAGGATATCTACGCGGCAATGGATGACCTGTCGAGGTTCCTCTTTGATGATGTGGACGAACTGGAGAAGCTGGAGGGGGAAAAAGTGATAGTCAGCCGCGGCAAGAAGGGGTTCCAGAGGAAGAAGATAGAGAACTCAGGTGCCGATGAGCTTGTTGACGAGGTGATCGTGCTCGAGGAGGGCTCAAAAGATATCGCTGGTATAGAGTTCCTAATCGACGATTCTCCCGAGGAGATAGACCGTGCCATGATACCCGGCTTCGTGTTCAACAGGGGGGACTACGGTCTCAGAGATGTTGTCAAACGGGTGAACCGGCTGGATGGATGAAGAAGCTGTCTTCAGGAGGTACGACATCAGGGGCACGTATCCCGAAGAGGTGAACGGCGAGTTCGCGGAACTTCTTGGCAGATCCTTTGGCAGCTACGCCCGGCTGGAAGACTGGGAGGAGGTAGTCGTCACAAGGGATACAAAGAACTCGTCCGGGAACCTGAAAGAACGTTTCAAGCAGGGACTTGAGTTGACAGGGGTCAAGGTGCTTGACGCCGGCACCGGCCCGACCGATTACACCGCCCACACAGGGGTTTCAAGGGAGGCTCCCTCCGTCCAGGTGACTTCCTCCCACCTCGGACTCGCCACCAATGGCTTCAAGTTCATGTACCCCGAGGGAAACGGGTTCATGAATCCCGACCTCGACAGGGTCAAGCGGATTTTCAGGCAGAGAGACTTCGTGGAGGGTGCGGGAAGCCAGGAAAGGATAGAGAACGAGGCCGCCACCCTCTACCGCTCCTCGCTTAAGCGCTACTTCCACCGTTTCTTTAACGGTGTAGAAGCGAAGGTGGTCGTGGAGACGATGGGGGGAGCAGCCACGCCTTTCCTGCCGGACATGCTTGAAGAACTGGGCGCTGAGGTGGTCGACCTTTCAGAGGGCGAGGAAGAACCGTATATCGACCCGCCGAACCCGAAACCTCCCAACCTTGAACACGTCAGGAAAAAGGTAGAGGAGACTGATGCGGATCTCGGCCTCGCAACGGACATGGACGCGGACCGGGTAGCACTCTACCAGGGGGGGGAGTGGATGGATGGGAACGACATCCTCTGCATCTTCGCGGAGATAGTTGAACCCGAGCAGGTGGTAGCATCCGTCGACACTTCTAATGCGGTAGAAGACGTTCTCAGGCGTTACGGCGGTGTTGTCGTTAACACTCGTGTCGGAGACCCGTTCGTGATAGCGGAGACCATCCAGACCGGCGCCGAGCTTTCAGGCGAACCCAACGGCCACTACTGCTTCACCGACTTCGTGCCCTACAACTCTGGGACGCTTGCAGCACTCCTCCTCGCGGCGGCAGATATAGAGTCCCTGCGGGATAGGATACCTTATTACCACAACCTCCGTGCAAGCCTGACAGTGGAGGACAAGGAGGGGAAGATGGAGAACATCAGGGAGCGTGTGAACCGGGAGTTCGACGATGTCTCAGAGCTGGACGGGGTCAAGTTCTCACTGGATGATTCCAGCGTCCTTATCCGCTCCTCAGGCTCTTCTCCAAAGATAAGGGTCACAGTGGAGGCGAAGGAACGCGACACTGCGGAGCAAGTGATGCGGCGGGTCCGGCAACTGGTCCGGAACTCATAAAACCCGTGCGCTCGATTTAAGACTTATGCCAGAGCTACTCTACGAATTCAAGGAGGGACCGTACGACATACTTGACTACAGTTTTACCGCGGAAGACGGGAAGATAATCGTCGAGGTTAACGACGGCGACCTGGGGAGACTTCCTATCGAGAACATGGAGACCGTCGAGAGGCTCAGGGATGCGCTTGAGAAAGTCGAGGTCCACCTGACAGAAATCGAAAGACGGCAGGAAGAACTCTAGCTGTCGCTGGTAAGGTTCCTCTGCTCCCCTCCCACCCTTAAAATAAGAAAGGAGAAAAAGAACGGTTGAGCGAGAGTGCTTTACACGTCTCTCGCTTTTACGGTTCTTCGTCCGTTCTCTTCGGCTCTCTCTACGGCCCTGCTGATTAGTCGCTTGACTTCACTGTCCAGAGCACTGTAGAAGTCAGAGCCCACGTTCACTCCGCTTGCAGCGTCACGAACGCCGGACTTCTTGAGTACATCTACCATGGCTATTCACCAATTAGGTATTGTAAGCCTGCTTTTTTATAGGTATGGGGGTTATCCCTTGAAAACCACCGTGTCCAGACCTGTAACTGGTGTTTTTGTCATTGGAGTATGGTGAAAATTCCCGGAACGTATTTATATTCTCCGGGCAGTTAGGTTCTGGAGGACCGCTATTGCGGCTTTAAATATTTTTGTTCGGTCTCTGGCGAACATCCCAGAACAGCTTAAAAAATATCTGGTTGCATCCCGTGTACAGGATGGAGCTCGACTTCAAGACAATAAAGGCGCTTTCCTCACCCACCAGGGTCAGTATACTCCGCCAGGTGCTCGAGAAAGAGGCAACCCCGACCAACCTCAGCCGGGACCTGGAGAAGAGCAAATCCACGATTTCCTCCCACCTTTCCCAGCTGGTCGATGCGGGTCTCGTAGAGAAGGAGGCGGTCGAGGGCAGGAAGCGCGTCACTTACAGTCCCACGAGGAAAGCCAGGGCGATAGTCAAGGGCCACGAGAGGAAGGTCAAGTTCTCGATAGCCTCGTCCGTGATCGGGTCGTACATTGGTGTCGCCATACTTGGAAGAATGTTCCTCCGCGACATAGGTGGTGCGGTAACGGAATATTCGGCGCAGGCCGCCCAGGACCAGGCGGGTATAATGGAACAGGGCGCACCAGAAGCAGGAGCGAGAGCGGCCGAGACCGCATCTTCCGCGGGCCCAGAGACCGCTTTCCTGTTCCTCGGAACCGGACTACTGCTTTTCTCCGCCCTCAGTCTGGGATACGGCCTCTTGATCCAGAAGCTTTCGGTCTAGTAGCTTCAAAGCCTGCTAAAGCGACCATTGAAAAGCTCTGGTTGATATCTCCGGGTATAGTGGTGGAGCTGGAAGCCCGAGATTATTAACTTTTTCCGTTTCTGAACCCGGTCTATTCCTTATTAGCTTGATGTTTTCCAGGACCTCTACAGAAAAGTATTAAACCCTCAGGCACAAAATCCTGGGTAGAGGAAACCAGTATCTTCAAACAAAGGATCCGACCAAGAAATGACTTTTTCTCTGTGACGCCAAATGCCATCCTGCGAACTGTGTGGTAAGGATGCCGATTCTATCGTGAAGGCCAAAATCGAGGGGGCAAAGCTCGACGTCTGTGAGTCCTGTGCCGAGATGGGAGAGACCATCGATACCCCGAAAAAGAAGGTGAAGAAGAAAAAGGCGGCCCGTCCACGGGAGAGCGAGGTGCTTGTCGATGATTACGGCAACCGGGTGAAGAAGGCACGTGAGACAGAGGAGATATCTATCAAGGAACTCTCGGACGAGCTCAACGAGAAGTCGTCCCTCATCTCCAAGATCGAGAAACAGGACCTGAAACCCGACAGGACGCTCGCACAGAAACTGTCGAAGAGACTCGATATCGAACTCTATACCAAACCGGAGGTCATGGACTATGATTCAGGGTCGAACGCTGACTCGAGGAAGGCCACGCTGGAAGACGTTGCGGAAGTCGACTAGCTCAGCCTGAACTCCCTGTCCATCATGAGATGGGATGACAGTCCTACTCCCATCGCGAGTCCGGGGGCGACGGAAGAGACAGTATAGATACCCCCGATGACAGCCAGAGAGGTCGCGGTTACACCGAAGCTTATCGAATGGGTGAAGCCCCGGTGCCTTATCTTCCAGAGCGAGAGCAAGACGTAAACTCCAATGAATGAGGCTGCGGCGGCAGCGAACCTTTCAGGCAGTTGAAGCGGCGCTATCACAGAGACCGCGAGGCCAGCCACTATACATACCAGTGACTTGACGGCGCGGTGGACGTAGGAGTTCTTATGGTCTATGTCCGGTAGCACCGAGCCGATGAAAACCGCGAACATCGACAGCAGGAGTTCAGTGTATCCCAGAGAGATGAAACCGTCCGACAAGTACATCACTGTCGCGGCGAGAAGGAAGCCGAAAAGCACGTGTTCGCTGAACTCTCCCATGTAATAAACAACCGCACTACCAGGAGTTAAATTCTCCGTTGCAGATAGCCCTCAGGCCGTGGATGACCGCCTTTTCCTCGAGCTGGCACAGCTCGATTTCCGGTACCCCGTTAATCACCTGGTCGGAGACAGAATCCCTGAGCGGCTCAAGTATCGTCTCCGGGTGGTTGAGCGCGACCGCTCCTCCCATGGTTATCAGCTCTGGGTTGAAGACGTGGATCAGGTCAGCAACCGCCTTGGTGTTGTACCTGTTCATCCTTTCTATCACCTTTTTCGCGGTTCGGTCACCGTTGCCGCGGGCCTCGAATATCTCCCTTGCATCGCTGTAATGGGTGTCGTACAGCTCTCTTGCCATGCGGGGAAGATTGTTTCCCGAGCAGAAGCCCTCCCAGTGACCTTTCCCGCCGCATCCACAGTCGAAGTCCTCGTCGGATACACGCATGTGACCGACTTCTCCGAGGTTGCCCTCGTGACCCTCTACCACGTTACCATCCAGTATGACGCCCGCGCCTATACCAGAACTTATAGTGAGGTAGAGCATGTTGTCGCGCGAGTTGCCGTAGCAGTACTCTCCTATAACCGCAGAGGTGCAGTCATTGACTATTTCCACGTCCCCGAACTTCTCAAGCGGTTCGCGGAGCGGCACCTCGTCCAGCCCTATGTCCTTGAAAAGGTTGGGCGGATAGAAAACACCTCTTTCATGGTCTACAGGACCTGCAGCGGCTATCGCCACGTCCTCTAGGTCTCCCATACTGTGCGGAGAACCGGATACGACATCCGCAACTGTTTCCTCCACGTTTCCCAAGAACTCTGTGCTCGGTATCTTCTTCTCGACTTCGAAGCCGCCGTTCCCGAGACCGAGAAGCGTGTTCGTGCCGCCGATATCAACGCACAGAAAGGTCATAATACATCGTATTACTCGAGGTTTTTGAATCTATTACATCCTCCCACGGAGCCCCCAGCATTTTTAAAAGCGTCAGGGGGCATCAAACAGACGGAGATACAAATGAAAGGTGGATATGTTCACACCGGAAGACGCTGAAAAATTTCAAAACCTTCCAGATAGTTCTAATTCTACCTCTACAGGTGGATGCGTTCACCTTCCGCGCCCGCATGGATTCGAAGGGACGCGTGACGGTTCCTGCCCGTATCAGGGAGAAACTTGGGATTGATAGGGGAGGCGTCCTCCATTTTGCCGTCCTGAGTGTTTCGAGGGTAACCTGCGAGGTCGAAGGCCCGCGAAAGGCTCTGGAGGTCATAGAAGACCTGGAATCTGTACAGAGTTTTTCCTACAGTGACGGCTCCCTGGAGGTGTTCCTCGATGTCTGAAATCTCACCCCGGGTATATGACGCACCGGATGGCGTGGACATCACAGAGGCTGTATACCGGGGAGACGACTTCTTCCTGGGTTCCGGGAAGAGAGACTTCCGGCTGGCGCTGATCGAGACCCCTGAGATTCAGGCTCTTGCAATCGACTACAGTGATATCCAGCCGGAGAAAATGAATGATGCCCCGTATAGAGGAGTCAGGGACGGAAGTTACTTCGTCGCACCGGAAGTAGCAGAGATCAAGCTGTCTGTCGGTCCAAGAGGCAACTTCTCAGGGCTCGATATGTCTTTTCCTGCAGGCTATGTAGTGACTCCCTACGGCACTGACAGGGATAACACTTCCAGGATCGTGGAGAGTTTCAGGGACTCGATTGTCGAGGCCATCGACGAGGCAAGCAAAGAACCCCTTGACGCCAGAGCTGACGACTGGATGAGGTGAGAAAAATGGATAAAAGAAGAGAGGTAGAAAAACCCTTTATGGATGACATAAAAAGCCTGAAGGGATTCTACGACCGGTACCCGGAAGAGTTCGCGTCGTGGCGCTACCTTATAGACCTGGTGGAGGAAACCGCGAGAGAGTTCGGCTTCAGGGAGATAGATACTCCCGCGGTTGAGCGCACCGACCTCTTCCAGGTCAAGTCGGGCGACGAACTCCTCGACCAGATGTACCGGTTCGAGGATAAAGGCGGCCGGGACGTTTCCCTTGTGCCCGAGCAGACGCCGACAAGGGCGAGGCTTGTACAGCAGAGGAAGGACCTGAAGTCGCCAATCAAGTGGTTCGACACCTCGAAGCGCTGGAGGTACGAGGATGTCCAGAAAGGCCGTGACCGGGAGTTCTTCCAGACAGACATAGACGTTTTCGGCATCGAGAGCCTGGAGGCCGACGCGGAGGTTATCGCCTGCGCCGCCACGATTTTCGAGAAGCTTGGACTGGACAATCGGGTCGTTTTCCTTGTAAATGACCGGAACATACTAGAATCAGTACTGGAAGACCGCGGCGTAGAGAACACCGCGGAAGTCCTCGACCTTATAGACGACCGCGAGAAGATGGATAGGGAAGAGTTTCTCGGGAGACTGGAGGAAGAGGGCCTGGAAAGCGGTCAGGCCGAGAAAGTGGAGGAGATAACATCCATCTCCGGACCCATAACTGAGAAGGTAGAGGAACTGAGGGGGATAGCCCCTGAATCCGCGATGGAGGCTGTTGAAAGGATGCAGGCCCTGGCTGACGCCCTCGACTCCTACGGCGTCGCTGAGATGTGCAGGCTCGACCTCTCCGTATACCGCGGCCTTGCCTACTACACCGGCCTGGTCTTCGAGGCCTTCGACTCGGAGGGCGAACTCAGGGCGCTCTTCGGCGGTGGTCGTTACGATGACCTTGTCGGCCTGTTCGGGAACCGGGAGGTGCCTGCCGTCGGCTTTGCCTTCGGCTATTCGCCGACCGTCGAACTACTCAAGCGCGAGCAACTCTGGCCTCTCTCGGAAGTCGAGACTGATGTCTACGTTCTCACCGCTTCTGAAACTGTCCGGGATGAAGCCCTTGAGTACGCTAGCCAGCTCCGGTCGGAAGGCCTCACCGTGCAGACTGATTTAACGGGAAGAGGGTTCGGCGACCAGCTTTCCTACGCTGACTCCATAGACGCGGAACGCGTCCTGATAGTCGGTGAAAGAGATCTGGAAGATGGCAAGGTCACCCTGAAGCACATGGACAGCGGTAGGGAAGAGCTGGTCGAGAGGGACGCCGTGGTCGCCCACCTGGAATCCGAAGGCTTCCTCTAGAAGGGGAGTTTCGACCTTATCTCTGAAGCCTTCTCTTTTATCCGCTTCGTCCTTGCGATGGAGCCGGTACTGACACCTTTCTCCAGCTTCCGTGTCTTTCTCTCTGCGGGTTGCAGGAACTCCTGTTTCCAGTTCTCCGTGTAATCCACGAGCTCTCGCGATACCTCCCCGGCTTCTATACCCCGGTCTAGCTTGGTTTCCATCTGGTTAAGTACATCGGTGAGCTTCATCGAACCCGACCGCAGGTTTTCGATAACTTCTTCAGCCACCTCGGCTATCTTTATATCCCGCTCTGGAGCCTTCCTTCCAGTGGTTTTCAGGTTCCTTATCCTTCGCTCCACTGCTTCAAGCTCGTCCTCCATCTCCGCTCCCAGGAAAACCTGGAGCTCTCCGATGCTGTCCTGCAGGTTCTCCACCGAGCCGAAGTTCCTGAATTCGCGGAGTTTCTGGTCCATGAAGCTGTCAACGCGGCCGACCGCCTCCTCAAGCTTGTTGACTGCGGCCACTTCGTCGTCAGCTATCCTGTACTCGGCCTGAGACTCGCTTATCCTTTCTCGCGTCCTGTCACGAAACTTCTCCAGTTTCTGCCTGAAGTCCATGATACCACTTTCGTCTTCCTGGTTAAAATATCCGGTCAGAAATCGGAGAGGCTTCTCTGCTGTCTCTGCTTCTCCTCGAAGAAAAAGTTGTACTCCCGCACAATCCACCTTATCGCGAGGTTCACCACGGATTCTACCTGTGAATCGGTAAGGTCCTTACCTGCGGGGATCCTGTGGGCCCGGGAAAGGTCCTGCCTTGAGGCGGCTTTGCATGCGTGGAGAGCCTTGTAGACAGGATTTCCCGCGGTCGGTGTCTGGTATCCATCGGTCTCTGGCTGCTCCCTCAGCTTCTCCTCTACTATCTGCCGGGCCTGCTCCCGTATCTTTTCAAGCCCAAGTTCCCGTATCAGCTCCACGTCGTTCTCGTCGAGCCTTGGCCGGGAGCGGTCCCGTCCGGGGAGTTTGAGTTTTCTCATAGACTGTTGACTGATTCCGAAAGTTTTAAGAATACTGAATAGCGCTATGCCGTGGCTAAGTCGCGGAGCTTGTTGTTCGAGTAGGCGAGTTCTGTCTGTATCTCCTCAAGGACTTGGCTCTCCTCCGATCGCTCAAACTCGTCGAGCCTCTCCGCGATCATCCGGGGGTCGAGGTCTTCTTCCTCCAGTGCATCCTGCGCCCTCTCGAGGATCTTGTCCAGCCTGGCCTCTTCCTTCTCCATAAGGCCGAGCGCCCTCTCTATACGGTTGAAGACCTCCAGCAGGACTTCGGGCCCGGACTGGTCCATCTCCTGCCTCAGTTCCTGTACATCGTCGTTTACCTCCTTGAGAACCGGCTGTATGTCGTCCTTGAGGTATATCCGGAAATCCTTGATGTTTGTCCTGAGCTTGTTTGGGTGTTCTCCGTTACGCGCGTTCTGGAAGAACTGGTCTTCCACCTCTGAAACACCTTCAAACGCCTTGAAAACCTCGATAAGGCGCTCTATTATCTCTTCCTCCTTCTCTGCCGTCTTCACTGGTTCTTCTGCTTCGGTCATGAAAGACTACTTCCCGCCTTTTTTTATAACGTTTCAAGATTCTTCATCTTCCATGCCCTACAAGATAGGTCTCGTGGGAAAACCGAGCGCTGGCAAGTCCAGCTTTTTCAACGCCGCCACTATGAACGATATAGACGAGGGTAGCTATCCCTTTACGACCATCGACCCCAACATCGGCGAGGCGTACGTCCGGGTGAAATGCGCGGCCCCTGATTTCGGCAAGGAGTGTGACCCGAGAGTCGGCGCCTGCATCGATGAAACCCGCTTCGTGCCAGTCCAGCTGGTGGATGTGGCGGGCCTGATTCCAGGGGCCCACAAGGGCAAGGGACTGGGAAACCAGTTCCTGTCCGATCTCAACGAGGCAGACGTACTGATACACATCGTCGATTTCTCCGGGAAAACGGATATCGAGGGCGAGCCGACAGAGGGACACGATCCAAGAGAGGACATCGACTTCCTCGAGCATGAACTCGATATGTGGTACTTGGACATACTTGAGAAGGGTATAACGCGCTACGAGAACAAGCAGAGACAGCCGGATGTCAAGCTGGAGGAAGAACTTGCCGAGCAGATGAGCTCCTTTGACATCGGGAAAAACAGGGTCAAGCAACTCGTCCTCGACCGGGATCTCGAGCTCGATCCGGAAACCTGGGACACGCAGGACAGGGAGGAGATTGCGAGGGCCATACGGAAGGAGACAAAGCCGATGATCGTGGCCGCCAACAAGATCGATACTGAGGAGGCCCAGCGGAATTACGAGCAGATAAGGGATGACCCGGAATACAGCGATACGACTATCGTGCCGTGCAGTGCCCACGCCGAGAGAGCGCTGAAGAAGGCTGACGAGCAGGGTGTGATAGACTACGTGCCGGGTGACAGCGGCTTCGAGCTCAGGTCAGGTGTATCCGGTGAGCGGGGACAGGGACTTGAGCGGATAGCCGGGCTAATCGAGGAATACGGTGGGGCCGGTGTCCAGCAGGCGCTGGAATCAGCACTTTTCGACGAACTGGGGCTTATTGCGGTCTTCCCCGGTGGAACTGAAGGCCTCAGGGATGAGCGCGGCAACGTCCTGCCGGACTGCTTCCTGTTACCACGGGGTTCGACTGCAGAGGAATTCGCATTCCAGATACACTCTGATATAGGCGAGGGTTTCCTCCACGCTATAGATGTGAGAGATGATAGGCAGATTGGAGCCGATCACCGGCTCCAGCACCGCGATGTCATCGAGATAGTCTCCTCGAACCAGTAGAAAATTAAGTTTCTTGCTGCCGTTTCGCAATATGAACATTCTTTTGATTGACATAGATTCCCTACGACCGGACCACTTGGGATGCTATGGCTATAAAACGGGGAGGACGCCGAATATCGACGCACTGGCTGCAGAATCGGTGATTTTTGAAAACGCCTACACGGCTTCTTCTCCGTCACTGCCATCACGCGCCTCCCTGATCTCAGGACGCTACTCGGTCAGTCACGGAGTGGTATCTCACGGTCCTGGGGCGCAGAATATAGAGTCGCCGAAAACTATGGAACCGGAGGAACTCAGGGAGTGGGACGGCGATTTAGAAGAATGGTCCACACTGCCGGGGCTTTTCTTCAAAAACAGGATAAAGACCGCTGCGGTATCCTCTGAACCCAGGCATCCTGCACCCTGGATAAACAACGATTGGCACCAGTTCTACCAGCCTCAGGAACCAGAGGGCGGGGAAGAGACACACGCT
Source organism: uncultured archaeon (assembly GCA_964629245.1). GTDB lineage: Archaea > Nanohalarchaeota > Nanosalinia > Nanosalinales > Nanosalinaceae > CAZVPZ01. The sequence goes on from CAZVPZ010000003.1 coordinate 25,496, forward strand.
ACTGTACGGGGCGAGGATGTGGCCGACATCGCGATTGACATCATCGAAAGGGAAGAGGGCTTCCTTCTCTACACCCAGTTCTGGGACCCTCACATTCCCTGTAACCGTGACGCGGATGATACAAGAGAATTCTTGGGAACTCTCCCGGGTTACCTTGATTCAACAGAACTAGAGTTCGAGGGCTGGAACTCGCCTCACGGTATCGATGTAGAGAGTCCTGAAGACGTCGAGCGAATAATTGCGGGATACGACGCCGAGATAGCCTATGTAGATCTACAGGTCGGCAGGCTGCTTGAGAAGCTCAAGATAGAAGGCTTATACGATGATACCCTCATAGTCCTGTCGGGGGACCACGGAGAGGAGTTCGGCGAGAACGGTGTTTACCGTGAGCACTGGAGTGTCTACGAGGGAACCCAGAGGATACCTTTGCTCGTCAAGCCTCCTTCAGGAGCAGACAGACAGCTCCGGGAGGAACTCGTCACGAATGTCGATATAGCTCCTACAGTGGCTGACTATGCCGGGCTTGAAGTCCCTGCAAGATGGCAGGGCAGGAGTTTAAGACCCCTCGTCGATAAGGAAAAAGTCTCATGGAGAGATAGCCTAGTAGTCGATCACGGCCTCTACACCGTCCAGCGTGCGATCATAGATGACGCTGGATGGAAGCTTGTCAGGACCCTGCATCCCGGCGCCAGGGACCTTCCGGAGATACAGCTTTTCAACCTTGAAGATGACCCGTATGAAGAGCAGGATCTGTCCGCTGAATTCGGGGAGGAAGTGAAGAGACTGGAAGAAATTAAGGAGAGGTGGATTGAAAGGCATCTGACCCTTGACCGGGACCCTATCTTGGAATTGGCCGAAAAAGGGCCTGTGGCCTACCGTTATTTCAGGTGAAAAGACCTCTCAGCCATTCCACAAAGCCGCTGAGAAACCCGCCTCCACTGCTTCCAAGTTCCGTTTCTGTGGCGGTGTTGTTGCCGTAGTCAGGGTGCTCCACTGTCTTGACCAGTTCCCCGTCGTGCCTGATCTCAAGCAAGAAACCGGTTTTACTGCTCCCTGCGTTCTGGTTGACCTGGAACGAGGCGGTGTAGCTTACTCCGCCTATGCACTGGACGCATACTCCCTGGCCCTCCGGCTTACTGGTGACATCGAAAACGTAGGTGTTGCGCCCTTTCTCCCGGATCTTGTGGTCCAGGATGTGGCAGGGGTTCGAGGTTATCACAGTGCCGCTGAACTCCACACCTCTCTGGACCGGGTCGCGCTCCCTAGTGAAGAAGTCGCCAACCGTAACGCGGTCAGTTGTATTGGTAGCGCATGAAGAGCCCTGGCCTGTCAGTTCAGCCCGCCACATCGTGCCGTTCGGACCGGTAGCGGCCGAAGCGGAAGAACCGGAGCCCGAGGTCATTATGTGGGGCTGGTCGCCGGAGCCGTTGTATCCCACGACTCCCGCTGAAAGTCCTGTGAGCATGATGACCGCGAGTGCAAGCGTTGCGTGTTTCATGTCACCCCATTTCCCGGTCTCTGTTTAAAAAGAGGGGGATTTTGTTCGGTGAAAGCCGAATCAGGGCTTGATGTAGTGGAACCCCTCATCCTGAAGCCGGGTGAGTTCGCCGACGCCGGAGGGAACGGTCTCCACACTCTCGACGATATCGTCCTCACCTATCTCCCTGTTCTCCAGTGAGTTGCTGCATGCCTTTATCTCAACACCCTCCTCAATGAACTCTTCGAGGAACTCTTCCGCCTGTGATCCCTGTTTGACCATGTCTACCGCATCTGCGTTCAGGAGAACCACTATCTCGTCTACTTCAACAGTTTTGTCATCCATCAGGTTCTGGATGTTGCCCAGGAGTTCGCTCTGCTTCGATACCTCGCTGCTGTTCAGGTGGAAAAGGGTCTTCATGCTTCAGGAATAGTTCGGGTCGAACTTCAATTTTTCCCTGTATTCATCAGCCAGCATGTCCACGGCTTCTGCGGCCTCACTCAATCCTCCTCGAAGGTCTCCGGGTTCGACATCCTCATCGTAAGTGAAGCCGAACGGCCTCACGGCGTTAGAATGCCTCTCAAGATACTCCGGTTCAATCCTGTCGTTGACCGACTCCTGTATGTCGTATATCTCTGGGCCATGAGACCTTTTTCGATCACGTATTCGGGAGCACCTGATATCGGGACCTCCAGCATACCCCAGATAGTTTTCTCTTCATTATCCCGGAAGTTGAGGAGTACATATGTACCTCCTCTCCTCAGATCGAACTGGGCGCACTGTCTTTCAGAGTCTTCGGAAAGGAATTCCAGGATATCCTCTATCTCATCTTCCAGTCCACTAGGGTGACGCCACTCGGGATGGGTGGCCGCCGACCATATCATCTCTCTGAACCATTCCCCGTTCCTCCTGCTCTCTGCCATCGTTTAGTCTAAGGTCAAAAAGATTCAAATCTTACCGGGCGGTAAACAGGGCGTCGAGGATATATCTGCTTATCCCTTACTCTTCAACTGCCAGTTGCGGTACTGTAAGAGTGAAGCAAAAGCTACTCAACAGGTGGCTACTTCTCCTTTACTTCTTCCCGTATCGCCTCTTCGTCCATCTCGATGCCGGTCGGTTCAACATCCGTTTCGTGCTGGAGGCCGTGGTCATTTGTGAAGTGGCGCTGTGCCAGTGAGACCACGTGATCAACGGTGTCGCTCTCTATGACTTCTCCGCAGAGGCCGCATGTATATCTGTAAACCATGGTTTGTCCTTCTCCCGCCACTTATTAAAGAGGTTCGACGAGAAGCGAATCATCTGAAGAGGATTTAAGAAGTACGGGACAGAAATTGGTTCTATGGAGAACAAAGTAGCGGTCCTGTTCTTGCTGGCCTCTATGGTCGCGGTCTCGGGATGCGTCCAGGGATCCGGGCCGGATAGCGGGACAGCGGGTCCCGAGCCCTATCAGGTGCCTGCCGCGGTGGTTACCGTGGAGGCGGAGGTCACTCGCGTAGAAACCCGCAATGTCTCCGGCACAAACCCAGACGGTGAGAAGGTCACTTCTCCCGATGATAGCGTGACTCTCGAGATAAGGGAGATAAAGTCCGTGGAGAACCCGGAAGGTGTCGATTACAGCCTCGAAGGAGGTGACACCCTGACCCTCGCGACCAGGTACGGCGCCAGGCCCGTCCAGGTGATCGAGATCCCCGCTGGGTCCCAGGGCCAGGAAGATGATTCGGCTGTCAGCCTCACCGAGTGGTCGGAGTGGGAGGGCGGTGGCTTCCTGTTCTTCAGAAAGTCTCAGACTTTTGAGACCAGGAGAATCGTGACCTCCCTTCCAGGTATGGAGAAAGAAGATATAGTGGAGACGACGCTGGTCTATCCACGGAACAACGGTGTGCAGGAAATCTCCGAGTATACCGTTGTCAGATAGTCTACTTTTCCGCCTTCCTCTTGACTCTTTCTAGGACGCGCTTGACGGTGTACCCCTTGACAGGCCCTATGAGTTTCCACAGAAGCCTGAACTTTTTTTCCCGGCTCTCCTCCATGACATCTATCCTTAGCTCGTAGGACAGCAGGGTCTTCCCGTTACCGTAGGGCTGCAGGTAGAAGTTGATCGCGGCTTTGGCGAAACCGGGCCGGTCGAACTCTCTGAACTCGTCGGCCTCGATATCCTGTATATTGGGGTTGGGTTTCCAGAACTTTCCCACGACTCCGTAGACCAGTTCGTGGTCGTCCTCTGCCAGCAGGGTCCAGCCGTGGTCCTCGAGGCTTTCCACTTGGAACTCTTCTGGCACCGACAGCTCCTCCTCTCCCTTCAGGAATTCGGTAATGCGGTCCGGCATCACCCTCAGCCATCCCAAGGCCTTGACAAAAACCCCCGAGCGGGAGAGGTCGGTTTCTCTCAGCACTTCCATGACCGTCCCTGGTTCGGCGTCGACCACCACGGCACGGACCTGGTTGGTGCCATAGTGCTCCAGGTAGTCCTCGAGTAGCATAGTTATCCCTGAGGCCTCCATCTTAATCAATCAATGGGCTGTAACGAGAATCAGTTCCCCTGTCCTGAAGGCGAAGAGGCTGAATCCGGAAGTCCCTCCTGACCGGTGTCGTTGAGGTCTGGGATTTCCTGACTTCCCTGTCGCTCTACCTCTACCTCCCTGCCTACGACTCCGCTCTCCGAGATGACAGGCAGGAGGTTGTAACTCTGGTCGCCCCTCCTCACGACCTTTATATCGAAGACGAACTCGGTCACCTCGTTGGGGGCGACCCTGAAATTCTTGGTTATCATCAGTTTCTCGCTTGGCACCACCACATCGACTTCCTGACCCTCTGAGATACCTTCTACTTCGGAGACATGAAGCTCTATCTTGGTGTATTCACCTGCTTCAAGCTCTTTCTGGAGTATCTCCTTCGCCTTCTTCCCGGTTACCTTGGTCAGGTCGACTATGGGACTTGCGAGCTCGACTTCCGCGTGATCCCCGTCACTCGCGTTGGCCCTGAATAACCTTGCCTCCGAGAAGGTGACGTTGAGGCTCTGGAAATCAGCTATCGCCGAGGGCTGGTCGCTCACGAGAAGGGTGAAATCTCCTGTCTCTCCCACCGGGGTGTCGCCGGGCGAACCCGTACATCCTGCCGCGGCCACAACTGAAACAAGCGCAACCAGTATTTTCCAGTCCATGTAATCCCATTGTCTTCCAGCTTAAAAAGCCGATGTGCCGGAGAAGTTACTTAACAGTTGTTACGTGGAGGTACTGTTGTGCCAGAACGCAGTAATCCGGCCACATACTTCCTTGACACAATGGGGGAGCTTGAGGACGCGAACGATTACCTTGAGTCTCAGACCGCCCTCTACAGTTCTTCAGTCGACTATTTCAACGAGACACGTGACTACGCCAGGTTCTACGAGTGTGTAGACGAGCTTGTGGCGGCGCTTACGGGCGTCTTCGACGTGATGGAAGAGCTTGATAGGATGATAGATGAACCGGTCCAGGTGGAGACCTACACCACCCCGGAGAACGAGATAGTGCCGGATTCTTCCCCGAGGAAAGCCACGGTCACGCTCAATGGCGTGGATTCCTTCAACTCGATGGTCACTGCCATCGAGAAACTCCAGCGTGAGAACGACCTCAGGCTCGTGACTGATCCCGAGGACCTAGAGCAGAACGGTGCAGAGGTCGCGATGCTGTCAAATGCTGACTGGATGAAAAACGAGTGGTACAGAGTAGCCCAGTCCTACAGGGAGATAGCCCGGAGGGAGCCGGAGCTGAGGCAGGAGCCTTGCCTGGATGGGACGCCGGTGGAGAGGCTACTGGAGCACGATAACCCCTATTACAGGCAGAGGGCCGGGATAATGGAGGAACTCGTCCAGAGGATGTTGGGGTTCTAGTCCAGGCATTCATTGAATTGATAAAGTTCTGGCGACAAACACTGTCGTGTCATCTCATGATTGACAGACTTCTTGGTCGGTCGAAGGAACCTGTGGAGATAGAACTGGAGAAGGCAGAAGAAGAGTTCAGGGAGAGAAAGTCGGGCGAGCTTGAAAAGGCGGATAGAAAGGTCGAGAAACTCCGGTCGGACATACGTGAGGCGCTGGATGAACTCGACGAGACCCTTGAAGAGCTGGAGGGCTATGAGGACACCAAGGGCAGGACCATAGTTGAGGACGTGATGGATAACATTGTCAGGGACCGGAGGAAGATGATAGACCGTCTCTCACTCCCGGAGGAACTGGATGAGATAGAATCCGGGCTGGAGGAATTTTTCGAGAAGTTCCAGGCCATGAAACAGAAGGAGGCCGCAGTGATGGAAGAGGTGAAGAAGCAGGACATGATAGCGTCGAAGCTCGGAGACCTGAAGAAACACCGGGACCGCATCTCTGATCTAATGGAGAACGAGTACAGGACCAGGCTGATATATCAGGATCTGAAAGAGGCGATGGAAAGGAGAGAGGAACTGGTTGACGAGCTGGAAAATATAGATACAGAGCTACAGGAGCTGGAGCTGGAAGACCTCCAGGAAGAGAAGCGGGAAGCCGCGCGGGAACTTGAGAGCCTCAGGGGCGGCGAGGAATGGCAGGAGTACGAGGAACTGGGGAAGGAGCTGGAAGAGGTCAGGGAGCAGAGGCGTCAGGTCCGCCAGCAGCTCGGCAGGGCTGCGGGGAAGATGGAGCGCGGCCTGAAAAAACTGCTCTACCAGGTCCGTAACGGCGACCTTGAGATGGCCGCGGACACATTCGTACTGGAGAAGATACGTGACGGTGAGGTCGACGAACTCCTGGAGCTCGACCCGGCAAATGTGGAGGAAGCGGTGGAGGAAGCCGTGAACTCGCTACCCGGGGACCTGATTGGAGAAAGCCAGGAGGAGAAGTTCCTCTCCGGCTCGGAGGCTTTCCGGGCCATGGAGCAGAAGGTGGAAAAGCTCTCATCACTGGATGGAAAAATTGAATCGCTGGAGGAACGACTAGGTGAACACCCGGTTCTCGAGAGGGAGCGGGAGCTGGAGAAAAAGATAAACCAGATTGAGCACCGGATAGACCGTGAGGAGGACAGGCGTGAAGAGCTGGAGCAGGGGAGGAAAGATAAAGAATCGGAACTCGACCAGCTTGAGGATCGTGTTCGGAAGATCCTCGCGTCCTCGTTCAACAGGGAGGTAGAGCTCCGGAACTAGCGTCTCTAGACGTTTTTGCACGAAGGTTTTAAGTTGAATCTCCTCTCACTCTCCTTTATGGCAGGAGATGGCGAAGAGGCAAGGTTGAAGGTCGACGGCATGGATAAGGTCATCGAGGACGCTATCGGGAAGCTTGATGACGGTGTCACGATAGATGAGGAAGTGCTTGAAGAAGCAGAGGCTGCAGAGGAGGAACTCAAGGACGCTTTCCAGAGGCTGGAACCCCACAAGGATGTGCTTGCAGCGGTAGTGAACATCAACCCTGACAACGACCCTGTGGATGAATGGAACCGTGTCATCGATGAACTCGGGCGCGAGATAACTGTAGAAGAGCTGCATGACACCCTCGATGATGTGGAGATAGCCCATCAGGAGGCCCAGGACGCTATCGAGAAGATACAGGGGATCCACGAAAGGTTCAAGGGGGCGTTCCAGCTCGAAGACGCCGCGGCAACCGAACTCCGGAAGGTCAATAGCGCTCTCGGGAGTGTGGAGATGGCGGTCGAGCGAGCAGGAGAATTCCTTGAGCGCCACCACGAGTAGGCGAATCAGGTTTAAATTTTGACCGCCACCAGGTGAGCATGAACGCGCTGGTGGGTTACCTTGAGAACGATAGCCGAGCGGGGGAGAGGACTGAGACCGCTCTCGATTATTTCTCGGATGAACTCGTGACAGGGGGCGGTTACGGTACTGTGATGGTCGCTGCCCCCGTGGAGATAGATGAGGGACCTGAAGAAGTGAAGGCCTTGATAGAGGACCAGTGGGACAAGGCCCTTGGAAGGATACCGGAAGATATGCCGTTCCAGGTCAGAATGGCGGCTGAACGCGGGTCACGCCGGGAGGCAGAGGATCTTATGAACGAGTTCCTCAACTACCGCCACCCGGTTTCGGAGGCGGTGGGGGAAGAGACCGAAGTCGAATACCTGATGTCGCCTGAGAGCTATATCCGGGCGGTTGCCCGCCAGAGGTTCGGCCAGACGATTGACGATCCCATGGAGAAAGGATACGGTTTCGCGCCCGGTGAGGGAGAAGATCCAGTGGAACACATAAGGGAGAGCTTCCTCGACGGCTCGATGTGGGACACGATGATGGGTCTCCAGGAAGAGCATCCCGAGTTCCTCTACTCTCTCCTGGATAATACCCTGGCGAATGAGAGGGCTGACGAATACCTGCGTGAAGAGGTCGGGATAGACTCTGGGTACATGGACCTGCCGAGGATGGGGGCACAGTTCGGCGACCTTTCCATGATACCCTCCGTGGAGACCTGGAACGAATACAGGGAGATGCTCGCGGGCGACCTCCGGGAAAGGATAGTGGAGAACGCGGATGGATGGATGGTGGAAAACGACCCTTTCACAGGGTACGTAGACGGATGGAGAAGCAGGATAGAGGGCAGGGAAGCCACTGGCACCGATGTCCTCGCATTTGTGCCCTTGCCCCATATCCTCCCGGTCGAAGGCACACTGGTGACTGAGATACAGGAGAGCGATGGCACGGCTATACCCTACAGTCTCCACGAGATGGATGAAATCTCCGGTGAGCAAAGCTGGAGCTGACTGATAAAAGAATAGTAAGAAGATAGAGGGCGATATGTGGACTCCGGTCGAGAACCCCTTCTAGGCGACAGTTACGTTAACTGCCTTGGGGCCTCTTTCTGCGTCTTCCTGATCGAACTCGACTTCGTCCCCTTCTTCGACGCTGAAACCGTCTTCCTGGTCTTCAACGTTGAAGTAGACGTCGTCTTCCATCTCGTCGGTCTCGATGAAGCCGTAACCGTTCTGATCATGGAAGAAAGCTACTGTACCTTTCAAACTAAACACCTCCGCTATAGGAACCAATATGGTGGAAACTTTTATAACAGACAGCTTTTCTTCAGATCGCTGATCGAGACGTTTCATTACTTGACCATAAGTAGCGGTTTATGGCGGCCGGAAGGATTGACAGTATTCTCGATTCACTCGCAACAGCTGTAAGCGACAACATGGAGATCTACAGCTAAGAGAACGGCTATGTCCTTAGATACGGGCCGGGATTTTTCCCGGCCGAAAAATACTTTGACACGCCAGCGGAGGCAATCGATTACTTCAACGGGCAGCTGAAACGGGACATCGTCGGCCCGGCTCTGTCTTTGGCGGCCGGGACGGGTACAGAGAGGTCTGGAGGATGAGAAAGGTATTATCAGGAAGTCAGGGCGCTTGAGTAGATGGTCAGCTGAGAGGAGAGTCTTCCCATACCTTTTCTAGGAATCCCTTCCTCCCGCTCGCGGTTTCGTATATCCTGTACCGGGCGGTCCTCTTCTTTGAATAGTTCTGGTGGTAGTCCTCGGCACGGAAGAAGGTGGTGAAATTCTCTATATCGGTAACTATAGGTTCTTCGAATCTACCGCTCTGGCTCAGGTTCTGCTTCGACTTTTTTGCGAGCCTGTACTGCCTCTCGTTATGGGTGTATATCGCCGTCTTATACTGCGGCCCGCGGTCACTGAACTGCCCGCCCGCGTCAGTCGGATCGATGCTCCTCCAGTAGAGGTCGAGGAGTTCACTATAGGAGACGATGGAGGGATAGTACCTTACACGGACAGCTTCCCTGTGCTCCGTGTCGCCTGTCAAAACCTGTTCGTAGGTCGCGGTCGACGCTCTACCTCCTGCGTAGCCGCTGATAGCTGCCCCGACGCCGTCCACATCCTCGTAGACGGCTTCGATGCACCAGAAACATCCGCCGGCAAACGTAGCTTTCTCCGGCTGGGCCTCCTCGACGGAATCTCTCCAGTCTTCTGTGTCTTCCACTGTGTTGTCCGCTCCAAAAGGGATTCCGGTCATGAGGACTGCTGAGGCCGCGAACAGTATAAAAACGGCTGCGAGCACAGGGGTTCTTGACATCTCCATGCCTCTGGTTGAGGCTTGAAGGGGTAAAAACCTATGCCGGTAAACCAGTTAAGTCTTGGAAAGTAAAATCTCCACATGAAGAACAAGGAGGTCGCGGAACTACTCTACGAGATAGCTGACCTGCTGGAGATGCAGGACGTGGAGTGGAAGCCCCGCGCCTACCGACGTGCGGCGAGGAGCGTGGAGGCCCTTTCAGAGCCTATAGAGGAGGTCCATGATAGAGAAGAGCTAGAGGCGATAGACGGTGTCGGAGAGTCGATAGCGGGTAAGGTGTCCGAGTTCCTGGAGACGGGGAAGCTCGAGTACTACGAGAAGCTGAAGGAAGACCTACCGGTCGACATCGAGGCCCTGACCTCGGTGGAGGGAATTGGCCCGAAGACCGCGAGGAAACTCTACCAGGAGCTGGGAGTGACGAGCCTTAAGGAACTTGAAAAGGCCGCTAAGGATGGAAAGATAGCGGAGCTTGAGGGCTTCGGCGAGCGGTCACAGCAGAGGATTCTCGATCACCTGGAGATGGCGAAGAAAGGGCAGGAGAGGATGTTGCTCGGCGAAGCGTTCCCGATTGCGGACCACATCAGGGAGACGCTGGAGGAGAAGGACAGCTTCGACAAGGTAGCGGTCGTGGGATCCTTCCGCCGGAGGAGGCCGACGGTGGGGGATATCGACATCCTCGCCACGTCTGCCAGTCCCGAGAAGGCGATGGAAGATTTCTGCGGTATGGAGGACGTGAAGGAAGTGCTTGGGAGGGGAGAGACCAAATCCTCAATAGTGGTATCTGGCGACCTCCAGGTCGACCTCCGGATAGTTGAGGATAAGTCCTGGGGCTCTGCGCTGATGTATTTCACGGGCTCGAAAGACCACAACATAACCCTAAGGAACCTCGCTATAGATAAGGGGTGGAAGCTTAACGAGTACGGTCTTTTTGAGGAGGACGACGGGGAGAAGAGGGTCGCCGGGAAGACGGAACAGGAGGTCTGCGATGCTCTCGGCCTCGACTATATCGCCCCGCAGCTCCGCGAGGATACGGGAGAAGTGGAGGCAGCTGGGAAGGGGGAGCTTCCCGATCTGGTGGAACTGGATGATATCCGGGGAGACCTCCAGATGCACACAAACCACAGCGACGGAAATTCGAGTGTAGAAGAGATGGCGGAGAAGGCGGACGGGCTTGGATACGACTACATACTGGTAACCGACCACGGCCCGGCTCTGCACGTGGCTGGGGGACCTTCCTCGGTCGAAGAACTCGAGGAGCAGAAAGAAGAGATAGAGGAGGCCAACGACTCGTATGAGGTGGAGGTGCTCCACGGCATGGAAGTCAACATCACCAGTGATGGCGTCGATGTGTCGGACGAGATGCTGGAGCTGCTTGACCATGTCGTTGTCTCGATGCACAACCTTCTGGAGAACCCTACGGAGCGGATAATCGAGGTCTTTGAGAACTATCCTGTGGATATCTTCGCCCATCCGCTTAACCGGATGATTAACAAGAGGGAGCCTCAGGATATCGACATGGACCGCGTGGTTAAATCTGCCTCGGAGAACAATGTCGCGCTTGAGATAAACTCCCAGCCCTTGAGGCTGGACCTTCCGTGGAACCTGGTGAAGAAGTACCGTGGCGACGTGAAGTTCGTGGTCTCCACTGACGCCCATACCACGGGTGAGATGGATTTCATGCACCTCGGAGTGGCGCAGGCCCGTCGTGGGTGGCTGGAGAAGGATGAAGTCCTGAACACTCTGCCGCTCGAGAAACTGGAGGATTCCCTCGGTGGTTGACATGGAGGAGCCAGAAGACAACCCCTACGTCCGCGATGTCGACACCGATTTTGAAGACACCGGAGAGCTAAACAGGGAGAGGGCGCGGGAACAGGTTGAGCTTCTGCGGGAAGCGATTAACTACCACGACCACCGCTACTATGTCGAGAACGACCCGGTGATATCCGACAGGGTTTACGATAAGCTTTTCGACAGGTTGGAGCAGCTCGAGAAGGAGTTCGACCTCGCATCCCCGAATTCTCCAACGCGGAGGGTCGGCGCGGAACCGGTTGAAGAGCTTGAAACAGTGGAGCACGTAGAGGAGATGCTGAGCCTTGACTCTTCGGAGGAAGAGCAGGACGTTCGTAGCTTTGATGAACGCGTGAGGAAGGAGGTTGGAGAGGTGGAGTACCACTGCGAGCCCAAGTTCGATGGCATCTCGATTGAGATAGTCTACGAGAACGGCGAGTACCAGGGAGCGGTGACACGGGGCAACGGTGTGGAGGGTGAGGACGTGTCGGAGAACGTGAGAACCATCCGGTCGGTGCCGCTGGAACTGACGCACGCTCCTGACTTCCTGGCTGTAAGGGGCGAGGTTTTCATGCCACGCACGGGATTCCACCAGCTCAACGAGGAAAGAATCAAGGCGGGAAAGGATCCTTTCGCCAACCCCCGGAACGCGGCCGCAGGAACAGTGAGGCAGCTCGACCCTTCGAAGGTGGCGGCCAGGCCTCTTGACATCTATTTCTATGACATACTGCAGGACTCGGAGGAGGTCGAAGACCACCAGCGGGCGATGGAGATACTTGAGAAGCTGGGCTTCCAGGTGAACGAACACAACACCCTTGTCAGCGACATCGACGGGTTCATCGACTACCGTGAGAGGATGGTGGAGATGCGCGACGAACTCGACTACGAGATAGACGGGGTCGTGGTAAAGGTGAACGACTACAGTGCCCGGCGAGAACTCGGCACGACCGCATCACACCCCCGGTGGGCGTTTGCCTACAAGTTCCCTGCAAAGAAGGAGGAGACGACTGTCAGGAAGATAGCTGTGCAGGTTGGCAGGACCGGGAAACTGACGCCGGTCGCCCTGCTTGAACCGGTTGATGTCCACGGTGTCACGGTGTCAAGAGCCACACTCCACAACGCCTCCCAAGTCGAGAAGATGGGAGTTAGCGAAGGTGCACGGGTGAGGATAGAGAGAGCGGGGGACGTGATACCTGAGGTCGTCGAGGTGGTGGAAGAAGGTGAAGGCGGATTCGAGATGCCTCCTGAGTGTCCGGTCTGCAACTCGGAGGTGGAAGTCGAGGGGAAATACCACTTCTGCACCGGCGGGATTTCGTGTGAAGCCCAGCTTAAGCGCTCGCTCGAACATTTCACGTCACGCGGGGCGATGGATATCGAGGGGGTGGGCGAGCGCATCTCGTCCCAGCTAGTTGAGTCGGGACTGGTGGAGGAGGTTCCGGATATCTACAGCCTTGAGAAAAACGACATCCTGGAACTGGATAAGTTCGCTGAAAGGTCCGCGGAGAAATTACTCTCGGAGATAGAGGAGAGCAAGCAGGTGGAGCTTTCCCGTTTCATCTTCGCCCTCGGCATAAGGCATGTGGGCAAGGAGACTGCCAGGGTGCTCTCCAGGAACTTCACGCTTGAACAGCTTATGGAAGCTGACACTGAAGACCTTCAAGAAATCGAGGAAATCGGGCCGGAGGTGGCGGAAAGCATCCGCTCCTTCTTCTCGGGTCAGGGAGGAGAGGTGGTGGATCGATTCCTCAAGGCTGGAGTGGAGCCAGGCAGGGAGGAACGCGGGGATGAACTTGAAGGGCTGAAGCTGGTCTTAACCGGATCTATAGAGGACTATAATCGAGACGAGCTGGTAGAACTGCTTGAGCGGAACGGCGCGGACGTGACTTCCTCGGTGAGTGGGGAGACAGACTACCTGGTGGTGGGCGACAACCCGGGCGAGACCAAACTTGATGACGCGGAGGAGCAGGATGTCGAACAGATTGACAAGGAGGAGTTCAGGCGCCGTATACTCAGGCGAATAACCTGATTTCAGCCCTCTATCTTCTCGACTATCCACCCGCTGTCAACCCCAAGCTTTTTCGCCATCAGCTCCAGGTGGGCGGCGTCGTCTTCTCTCATCCTCCGCCTCTCGTGGATGGAACGCGGCTGACCCTTCGGGTCGCCGAACACAACTGAGCCTTCTCCTGTCACCCAAGTATTGCCGTTGAGGTCGCCATGCGGGGGTGTGTACCGGTTGGAGTGGAACTCTCTCACCGTGTCCACGGCCTCACGGAAAAGACCCTCCCGGTCATAGCTAGCGGGGGAGACCTCCGCGATACCACCCTCGACGTCCATCTTTTCCATCCCCATCGAGATGACGGGATCGGGTTCCAGCGGTGAATCTGCCTCGACTCTGACCGCGTAGAAAGGTTCGGGGAAGTAGGACGGGAATTCCCGGTAAAACGTCTTCAACGCCCGCCACTCCTCGTAGAAGGAGGTATCCCGGTCGAATACCCCGGGTAAGCTCCGGTCATCCACCTCTTTCTCGTGGACGTCAAGGTTACGGTAGTCCGGGTTCTCGACTTCGAGGTGCTCCTCGGACCCGAGTTCGACTTCCATATACGGGTTCACGCGTATCAAGACTTAAATCAGCAGTAGTTAGACCTACCACATGAAGGTAGCTGTCGCAGGTGCATCGGGGTTCGTGGGTTCCCATCTTGTTCCCAGCCTGGTAGAGGAAGGACACGAGGTACTCGCTATTGACTTGGTGGATCCGGACATCGATTCAGTTGAATTCGTGGAGGTCGACATAAGGGATAGGGAAAAACTTTCAAGCGCCTTGGAAGGTGTGGATGCAGCTTACTATCTTGTCCACAGCATGTCGGGATGGCGTGACTTTGAAGAGGAGGAGCGGAAAGCTGCGGAAAGTTTCAGGGAAGCCTGTGAACTCGGAATCGAACAGGTGATCTACCTGACCGGGATTCTCCCGGAGGGTGCGTCTTCGAAGCACCTGACAAGCCGCAGGGAGGTGGGAGAGATACTGGCCGAGGGTGATTACTGCTTCACTGAACTCAGGGCGGCCATGATTATGGGAGAGGGAAGCGCCTCCTACGAGCTTATGAAGGACATTGTACACAATCTGCCGGTGATGCTTACTCCGAGATGGCTTGAATCAGTTTCACAGCCGATTTACATAGAAGACGCGATTGAATACCTGATGTCGGTCCTCGGCAACACTGAGGCCTGCGACACGTTTTTCGACATCGGCGGCCCTGAGGTACTCAGCTACCGGCAGATGCTGGAAAGATACGCGGATGTAAAGGGTCTCAAACGGTATCTCATTCCAGTACCGTTCCTGACACCTGAACTCTCGGCCCACTGGCTCCGTCTTGTGACAAGCCAGGACTACGAGCTCGCCTCTAGTCTTATCTACAGCCTGAGATACGACCTCCAGGTCAAGAAACCCGTGCCTGAGACCATCACCCCTCATCAACCGATAGGGTTCGAGGAAGCGGTTAAGAAAATAGAGGATCCTGGCTGAATCAGTCTTCCAGGTGACGGGTGTCGTTGACACTTTCAATGATCCAGCCTTCACGGTCGTGGGCAACTATCCGGTTGACACAGCAGTTGTCCTGCTTTATCCGGTTGAAGTTCCGCGTTGAATGGCCTAGGGCAGCGAGTATTATCGCCTTGTTTATTCCGCCGTGGCCTACCAGGAGAACCTTTTCACCCTTGTGTTCCTCCCTGACCATCTGGAGAAGCTCCATGCATCTCTCCCTCAGGTCTTCCATGCTCTCCCCGCCCTCGGGTGTCCAGTTGTGGTCTTCGACATCTGCGGCCCTCATGTCCTCCATCATCTTCTCGACCTCCTCACCCTCGTAGATGCCCTGGTCCACTTCCCGAAGATCTTTCAGTCTCTTGAAGTCGATACCGGTTTCTTCCGCCACGATTCTCGCGGTCTGGACCGACCGCACGAGCGGGCTGGAGTAGATTGCATCGATATCATGATCACTGAACCGACGGGCGAGCCGCCGGGACTGTTCCTCACCTTTCTCGTTCAACTCGACCTCGAGGTAGCCCTGGACGATACCGTTACTGTTGTGGTCGGTGCGCCCGTGCCTGCAGAGAAAGATATCCATCTATACACAAAAAAAGAGTGGAACCTACTTTAATCTGGGGGAGAGATTGTTTACATGCGACTAGTTATACCGCCGGAGAATACTGACCTGGACGGTGCGGCTTCATCCTATGCATACGCGGAGTTCCTGAAGAATCAGGACATCAGAGGGGTGAGCGCTGTCTTTGGCAAGCTGGATGAGGAAACGGAGGAGGTGCTGGAAAGGATAGAGGAGAGCATCTCTGACGCGTCTTACTACCTCTACTCGGCTGACGAGATAACACTCGTGAGCGCGAGCAGCATGCAGAACGTGACCTCCCGCATACCAGAGGAGAAGATAGGCGAGGTCATCGACCACGAGCGGATGGATGTTGACGTGTTCAGCCAGGCAGAGGTGGAGATAAACGAGGACGCTGGAAGCGCGTCGACAATCATCGCTGATAAGTTCCGGCAGGAGGACATGGAGATATCGCGGCAGTCAGCTGAGCTCCTGCTCGCGGCGATAAAGTCGACGGAAGAACTGACGGAACTCGACCAGGAAGTGGTGGAGTGGCTGGAAGAACAGCTCGACTGAGCTGTTGCAAAAACGCCTACCACCATTTAAAGCTTCGCTTCTATCCTCTTTCATTCAAGGAGGTGTTTTAGTTTTGAAAGGTACAGTAAAATTCTTCCATGACAGGAAGAACTACGGATTCATCGAGACCAAGGACATGGATGACGACGTTTTCTTCCACAAGGATGAGATGGAAGCGGATCTAACCGTAGAAGAAGGGACCGAAGTCGAGTTCGAACAGGAAGACGGCGACCGCGGACCCAAGGCAACCAACGTAGTAGCGGCTTAAAACCGCTGTTACGGCCCCACATATCTACCCTCTTATTTTCTCCACGTGAACCGTAAACTCGATATGCGTGGATTCACGATGGAAAACTATTGCCTGATTTAGTACGAACTTGCAAGGCTTGCCGGCTGCTGGACATCGTAGAAGCTCTTGAACCTGTCATAACTCAGTTCTCCGTTCTCCTCTAGCTCACGGACCATCTCCTGTGCGTTTTCCCTTGTTATTATGCCTTTCTCGACATCCCGCATGGCCAGTTCTTCGAACCGTTCGAAAGCCTGCTGCCTCAGCTGCTCCGCATCTTCAAGCGCCTGCCTGTAGTTGGCCTCCTTGTCGCTGACGAAGCTGTCTATATCCTCCTCGACCTGTTCTGCCATCTGCTGCTCTTCCTCCTCGCCGGCCTCTGCGAAGTTGATGGCGAAATCCGGCAAATCCATGAACAGTGCAAGCGCCTCGACATCGTCGGCGTCCAGATCCCTGTCGTGCTCCAGATCGTTCAGTCCGAAGTCCTCTATAATCCTTATACCCGACCTGAAACAGTTTATCTCCCTCTCGTACTTGTCGTTGTGGATCATCTTCCTGACGTGGTTCGTGTGCTCGACCTCTCCCGGAGAAGAACCTTTATCGTACTTGTTGACCACTCGGGTTATGGTCTCGTCCATCATCTGCAGCCACGCAAGAGCGGTAACTTCCGGCGAGAATTTATGGCTGAAGTGTTGGTCTAACTGCTTTGTGGCGGACTTTATCTCGCTTTCAAGTTCTTCGATATTGCCCGAGAGAACGGCACTTTCATTGTAGCCGTTCTCCCTCATATCTCTCTCGATGCCAAAGAACTCTTGTCTCTCCAATTTTTTAGCTGCGGCCTCTCCCTTCTCTTTTATCGCATTCCGGGCGCTGTCGATCAGTCCCATAGAACTTTAATGGGGTAGATCACCTAATAAAACCGCTGGAAAGGAAACTCAGTACCGGAGCTGTTCGTCGGCCTCTACCAGCACGTCGACAACGATATCATTGATGTACCCATCGCCGTACTCGTTTATCTCCTCTGTCCAATTCCCGATGTCGGTGTCCGGGATGCTGCCTCTCTCGTCCCATCCACCTCTTTCTTCAACGTATGCCTCGACGACGTCCAGGAAGTTATCCAGGTCGCTGGTCCTGTACCAGGCGTGGTAGAGCGCCGCATAAACTGTGAAGTTCTGCAGGGCGGATGCCTCACGGATGGCGGTGGTCGCCAACTCCTCGAAAGCGTCACGACCGCCGTGGAAGTCGCCGTGCATCGGCTGTGAAATAGCCATGTGAGAGCCCTTCAGGTGTCTCTCAAGCACGTTCCCGACACTGGATCTCAAATCTTCTGCTTCTTTACCTTCCAGCTCCTTTGCCGTCTCTATAACATCTTCGACTTCTCCCGAGGACATCACTAACCTATACGGCTCCAAATTATTTATCTGGCACCCGAGACGACAACCGTCCCACCGGTAAAAGGAGTGGTAACAAATATCTTTCCCTTAACCCTCCGATTAATATATATTGACATCCCCTGTTATCTCCGGTGTTGCGATGAACTGGCTGCTCAGATTTGTGTACGGCCCGGTAGCGGATGAAGATATGAATCTGGAAGAGGACATGGATTATTACAGGAGTGTTACCAGGGACCTAGATGTCAGAGATCCGATAATGGTGATACACAGGAACGGGATGCTTGAAGAGGTGTCTTTCAAACTGGAACTCGACGAGAGCAATCCTCTTGCGTCCGTGGACGATTTCCTTTCAAGGCATTCGCGAGCTGTCGACTCTGTGGAAGACGGTTTCGAGGCGACCCACAGGAGACGGGAGTACACACCGTTTGAATTCCTGAGGCTTGAGGGCGATTTCCCCGCCTACCCGGAAGAAGAACTGACAATGGAGGAACACGACCTCGATACCGGCGAGGTCAACCGCGTAGAGCCGCACGAAAGGTACGTGGTAGAGATAATGGGTTACAGGCTGCACCCTACGGATTATTAACATGGATCAGGGAAGTCTTTACCGCCAAAATCTGTATAAACCTTAATCCAGAATACTTTCCCGGTGAGACAACATGAAGCGATTTCTAGCACTTGGAGTAGCCTTGCTGGCGGTGTCCGGTTTCGCCATGGCAGTACCGGCTGATTCACCTCAGGGCTTTACCGATAGTCCTGCATTCACTGATGACGGTGGCGACCATTATACCCACCAGAACGGAGCGCCAAGATTCGACTGGGCGAACTACAGGCTTGCAGTGGAACCGGCACAGCCCGGTCAGAATTCAGCCAGCAACTCTGCCATCGAGGCACACGGTGGAGACTCGCTCGTCAGCTTTGGTAATTAGGAACCACATATCGTTTTCTTTTATTTTCTATATCCTTGCCCTCTCAAGATTTTAGCAACAGTTACAATCCCTGGTACATACCCCTCGGCAGCTGGCCGACCCACCGATCCCACTACTAAGGCCTGTTTTTCCTGGTGTTTCTCGGCCTCTACGGCGGGTAATCGTCCTGTTTAACGGCTTCCCGGAACAGATCCTCCTTGGAATCCTGGTATTCTAGCTCGTGAAAGATGTCTTAGACCAGCTCCGAATCAATCGAGGTGGCAACGCCATCGCGTGGAACGACATCGAACACAACCCGTCCAACATCGTCATCCTGCTATTCCTCATCACCGGACTCATCGCACCGGAGGGAACAACCTTCGGCCTCTCCAACCGCCTCCTCGCCTACTCCATAGCCGCAGTCGACCTTTTACTGGACGGCTACCAGGACTGACAGCAGGAATAACAGGTGAAACAGTTTACCTAGGTCTCTCAATTTACCTCCAACTCCCCGCAGTAAGCCCATGCCAAAACAGTAAAACTATTATCATTGGTTGTGGATCTTTTAGAAACAGCGAATCATGAAGTCTTTTCGATTTTGTTTTCCAGCTGATCTATCTTATTGACTGCCTGACGAAAAAGTCCTGCTTGCTCGTCGCGACCTTTAGATTCTAATAGCTCTGATATCTTCAGAAAGTCCTGTCGAAGCGAGAACAGGTTTTCTATCTCCTTCTCCAGCATATCATCCATCATCTTGTTGAAAGTCCTCCTGAGCGCCATGTCATCATTTATCTTTCTTGACTCCATGTATTCCTGAATGGCAGCTTCAAAGACTTTCCTCTCTGAATTCTGGAGGTAATCGTGTGCACGTCTGAAATCATTTGAAACCCTTTCCACTGGTATATCTGCTTCCGCCAACAGCTCTCCCTCATTTATGGACTTGATGGTTGGCTCCAGACTTTCGAAAACAGATTCTAGCTCCGATTCCGCCACATAATCCAGCTCTTCGAGCTTGCTGTACCTTTCAGGGATGAACTCTTGCAGGAAACCCTCAACAGTTGATATATCCTTCTGAATTATCTCAACCTCCTTCTCGCGAAGCCAGTCTACCACGCTGAAATCTCCTTCGTTATCGAATTTGTGTCCTATCTTTACCCTAGTAAGCATCATAATAGTGGCCATCTTCTTGGGATTCAGGCCTTTCTTCTTGTACTTGATCAATTCCATTGGGTAAGTGTTGAAGCCTCGTCCCTCTTTCAGATATCCAGATGTTATCTGTGCGAAAGCCTCGTCAACCTCTCCTACCGGTTTACCAACTTTTTCCCATACGTAACGGTGGGTAAGCTCATGGACATAGACGGTCTCAATTTCCTCTGGATCACAGAAACCGGTGGAGATATGATAAGGTAGCTTCTTCACTACATCTACTAGGGCTCCTGATAAAGAACTCTCATTTGCAAGCGCCACGAACTCTGACTTGATGTTCTCCGCTATAGCTTCTGACATTCTGCAGACAAGCACCGCATCTGGATCCGGTAAATAGGAGGCTGCATTTTCCTTCTCCACTCCTTTCCCCCAGTTGTACTTGCCCGCTATGTCCAGCAGGTTCTTCCAATGGGTCTTCACGGTGTTGCTCCGGAAGAAACCGGTCTCAATCCTGTCGTCAAGCTGCTCTAGGAAGGCATAGAAAACTGTTCTCTTGAAAAGTTCGAAATCCGGAGTTCTCACGAAGTCATCCTGGTAGATATCTGAGTAAACAACTGAGGGACCTATACCTGACTTGAAACTCTCAAAACTGGGGGTTGTCCTCGGCGCGATCTTTTCCGCTTCTTCGTGAAGCGTGGAAATCGTTTTCCTTTCAGCCTTCCACATCAACTGGAAAGACCTGTCAATCTCCTCCTCCGAGTGATAAGACATAACCCCGGTTTTGGACCGGTAAATAAATTCTTTAGCCCACCTGAACAAAACGGTTGCTCTCTGAGGTTATACTTGAGATTCTCGCCTGCCCTCTCACAAAATCATGTTTCGCCTGTTAGACAAAAATATGCTGGAACTGCGGGATTAAGGCTCCCGCCAGGCTATCAACACTTGCTCCAGCCGCAGGAAGGGCATTTCTTGCAGCCTTCCTGGAGGATGAGCATGCCTCCGCAGTCAGGACATTCGGGGTTGGCGCCGTCGCTGACGATTTCCGCGGCGTCCGCGGTCTCTTCCTCCTCTGTCTTCGGCTTGGTGATCGACTGGTTCTCCGTCCCCAGGTTTTCGAACGTCTGCTGGGGCGAGTCACCGCCCCGGAGGTGGCGCTTCAGAGCCTCCGCGATGGCATCCGGTATCGAGTGTATCTGCTCGCCGTTGTCCCAGGCTATCTGCGGCGACCGGATATCATCCAGCTGCTTGATGACATCGTTGGCATCCGCGCCCGAGCGAAGCGCCAGGGAGATCGTTCTGCCAAGAGCCTCGGTGAAGCTCTGGGTGTAGCCCCCGCTCTTGCCGACCTGTGCGAAGACCTCGAACGGCCCTGACTCGTCGTCGTTCACCGTCACGAAAAGGTCGCCGTAAGCGGTCTCAATCTCCTGCGTCGTCCCGGTTATCACCTTGGGACGTTCACGTGTCGCGTCCGAGTCGCTCATCGAGGTGTGTTCGCCGTTGCCCTCGTCGTCGACCTCCACGTTATCCTGGGTTATCTCCTGCTCCAGCTGTTTAATCCTCTGCTCCTCGAGCTCCTCCTCATCGACCACTTCAAGCTCCGTGTCACCGACGACCTCCTCGAACTCGTTGGACTTCACCAGCGATTCCGCGCCGCCGAACTCGTTGACCACTTCCGAGAGCATGTCCACCTTGGCCATGTCGGTCAACGTGTTCTCCTGATTGGTCTGTAACACCTGGACGTCTCGCGTACCATCCCTGTAGACCGTCAGGCCCTTGATGCCCCTGTCGTACGCTCTCATGTAGGCCTCCGCCACGTCTTCACGTGACGCGCTGTTGGGGAAGTTGCAGGTCTTCGAGATGCCGGAGTGGTTGTGTTCCTGGAACGCGGCCTGGATGTCGACGTGTTCCTCGGGATCCACCATGTCCGCCGTCGCGAACAGCTGCTTGATTCTCGGTGGTAGAACCTCGTCGCTTATCGACTCGACGCCCTCCCACTCGTTGTTCCGCATCAGCTCTTCAGCTTCCCGCTTCACCTCTTCGACATCCACGTCATTCGCCTCCAGC
>CAZVPZ010000004.1:0-13609 GCA_964629245.1 uncultured archaeon
AAAGCTGTGAGAAGATACCGCTAGGTCCAGGGTTCAAATCCCTGCGGGCTCGTTTCACGCTTCCCGCTGGATTTGATTCGAGAAGCTCCGGTTCCGCGAGCTTCGGGTTCAAATCCCTGCGGGCTCGTCGTGTTACGCTACGACTGCGCAACGCCGGGTTCCTTGAACCCGGCCCGATGATGGAACTTTCGGAAGTTCCGTTCAGATCACCTGCGGGCTCGTAGGCATATCTTAAATTAGGGAGTGGCTTGGGACCTCTTGGGTTGTTTTATAAAGATGAACTCGGAAGTATTTTGGTGTGCGGGATGCCATGGCTGGAAAGACTCCGAAAAATCGTGAACAGAGTTCTGAAAAAGGTGCTTGAGATGACAGAGAAAGACAGTTCTGACCAGAAAGTAGAGGAAAAGAAGGAGAAGAAGGAAGGCAACAAGACTCGGAAGGAGCAGAGGGTGCAGTTCCCACAGTACTTCAACACCCAGAAGGAGAACAACCCCAACGGAACCAACCTGAAAACGCCGGTCCTCAGAGGGGTGGTGGTATCCGAGTTCGACGGCGAACGCATCTGGGTCGAGGCATCCGGCAACATGAAGGGTCGCTACGGGGTCGAAGTGCCTAAAGGATACCAGCCCAGCGACTTCACATCTGGCACAGAAGTCGCGCTAGACCCAAATACCTTCACGGTAACAGATATTGTCGAGAAAAGCAGGGACACAGACTTCAGCCCTGTCGAAACCGAGGTCACCTTCCAGGATGTGGGAGGCCTCAACCACATAATCAAGGCCATGCGCTCAAACGTGGGAGCGCAGCTTGACGACAGCAAGAGAGAGAAGATGGAGGACTGGAAGCTTGACATGGAGAAGTCAATCCTTCTCATCGGAAGGCCGGGAACAGGCAAGACCCACCTGGTGAAGGCGCTGAGCAACGAATACAACGCCGAGATGTTCATGATCAACGGCCCTCAGCTTGTCGAAAAGTTCATCGGTGAGGGCGCGAAAAAGGTCAAGCGACTCTACGAGCAGGCCCGTGCCTGTGAAGGTCCGGCCATCGTGTTCATCGACGAGATAGATGCTATCGCGAAGAAGAGGCTGGACGAGAGGCGCCACGGCGGTGAGGAAGTCGAGAGGACCATGTCCCAGCTTCTATCGGAACTCGACGGCCTCGACACCGAGGAAGGGTCGAACGTTATATCTATATTCGCGACCAACAAGCCCGACATAATGGACCCGGCGCTCCTCAACAGGTGCAGCGCACTGGAGGTCCCCGTACCGGACAGCGGAGCCAAGAAGGAGATACTCCAGGTCCACACCCGGTATCTCGACCTTGCGGACAGCGTTGACCTCGAAATCCTCGCAAAGGAACTTGAAGACGATTACACGGGCCGGGACATCAAGCAGGTGGTTAAACAGGGCGCCATCAACGCGCTCGACAGGTATGATGACGTGTCAGACGCGGAGGTCGCGATGACAGATTTCGAGGAAGCAGTCGAAGACCTGAAAGAGGGCAACATCGGTGTCGAGAAAGACTTCCTCACAAAAGACGGGGTAATCCCGGAAGAGATGTTCGCGTAGGGTTTTAAGATGTCAGAGCCAGACTTCGAGAAAGAACTCAAGCTAGGCAAGAAGGATGCAGCGGACTTTCTTAGGCAGCTCGCCGATTCTATCGAGGACGAGGAAAAGATATCGCTCAAGGGCGAGGACTGGCAGGTCTTCCAGCCCTACCAGGACATAATACCTTTCAGGCTGACACAGGACTCAAGCGGTCTCGAGGTCGATCTCAAGATGATTCCACCTGAAGAGGACTAGCCGCGGGACTCAAAATACTCGATCATCTTCTCCAGCTTCCTCTGCTTCTCCCCTGTGCTTGAAGACATAAGGAAATCCTGAGAGAGCTTGTACAGGTAGCCCTCAGAGTTCCTGAGCGCCATGACACGGTCCTCTTCATCCACCTCCATGTCTTTGCCCCCATAGATCCTGTCGAGAAGCCTGTCGAATACCCGGTACATCAGGTAGCGTTTCTGTCCGACGTCATCTGTATCCAGGAGAGCCATCAGTTCGTCGATCTCATCCATGGCTTTCCCGGAACTCATCCTATCGCCTCCAGGAGAGTCTCTCGCGCTTCACCGCCCTCGGCTCTTCCCCCTGTCCTCCGCATAACCTGGCCCAGCAGGTAGTTGATAGCCGACTCCTGCCCGTCCCGGTAGTCTTCCACCGCCTCCGGGTTCTCATCGACTACTTCTTCCACCGTCTCCCCAAGATCGAAGCCATCTTCCTCCTGGGGGAACTCATTGTTTTCAGCGTAGTGCTGCACCATTCTCTGCATGTGGGTGTCGTTCTCCGCTCTTTCCACCAGCTCCTCCACAAGCTCTTCTTCCGGCTCGACATCCTCCCTCTCAAGCTCCTCTATGGCCTTCAGGACGGAGGCGGCAGGATGGCGGGAAGCCAGTTCGCTGAATACCTGCATGTTGCCGCTGTCAACTATGAACTTGGCGTTATCCTCATCTATACCGTGCTCCTCTACCCTCCGGTAGTCCTCCTCAGTCGGGGAGACGAAATCACCGGTCTCAATCTCAAACCCTGCCGACTCCAGCGCCTCCTTCAGGTCTTCCGCACCGATTATCACTCCGAGAAGCTCGTCTCCAGTCGTGAAGGAGAGTTCATCGTGGTCAAAGAGGCGGTTGTCGACAAAGTGCTCTAGCTCCGTTGAGAAGGGGTGTACGACTCCCGACTCGAAACCGGTTAACTCACGTGACTTCTCCGGTTCCACCATGCGGTGCTCTCCGAACTTCTTGCCGGAAAGGGTGCGGTCACCAGACACTAGGACGTGGAAATAGTCTCCACCCCGCTCCACTATCAGGCTCTTCACTATCTGCGACGTTTCAAGACCGCGCTCCCGCGCCGCGTCGTCACACGTCTTCGAAGGGTTGTCCTGCTCAACAGTCTCGAAATCGATGCCGTGCTCCTCCAGAAACGCGTCCGCCTTCATCATTCCAGCTCGTCAAGTATCTTCTGCCTCGTGGTTTTAGGGTCGGCCTTTCCGCGCGACTTCTCCATCACCTGCCCGATCAGAAAGTTCAGCGCGTCTTCTTCACCCGAATGATAGTCTTCTACCGCCTCGGGGTTCTCTTCCAAGACCTCCTCAACGAACCGGCTGGTCTCATCTTCACCTGCCTTCAGCAGGTCCTGATCTTCGACTATCCCCTCCGCGGTACCGCCGTTCCCCACCAGCTCCCGGAGAACCATCTCGGCGTTCCTGTCAGTGATCTTATCCTCTTCTATCATCGCGACCAGGTATTCGAGTTCATCCCTACCTACAGCGGATTCACTGTATCCCACCTCGTTGTAGTTCAGCACCTTCTTCAGGTCCCCGGATAACAGTGATGCGGCGACAGCCACGTCGTGCTCTTTCACTAGCGCCTCGAAGTCGTCCGCGAGCTCAGGGTCTGTTATGAGCGACTCCACCATCTTCGCCGAGATGCCGTACTCTTCCTGGAACCTCTCGAACTTCTCGTGCGGGAGTTCAGGTATGGCCTCGCGTATCTCGTTCTGGAACTCGGTGTCGAACTCCTGCCTTGTGAGGTCGGGGTCGAAGATGTAGCCGTAGTCTTCCTCAGTCTCCTTCTGCCGGAGCTCCTGAGTTATACCCATGCCCGCGTCGTAGTTCCGGGTCTGCTGTTCGACCTCGCGTCCCCGCTTCTTCAGCTGTTTCTGTCGTGATATCTCGTAGTTGAGTGCCTTCTCTATGCCCGCTGTCCCCGTTATGTTCTTGACTTCGACTCTTGCGCCGCCCTCGATGGAGATGTTCGCATCACTCTTTATGGCGAACTCGCTCTCCGGGTAGTATACCTCGAGGTACTGAAGCATCCTCGCCAGTTGCTGTAGATAGGCCCGGGCCCCCTCAGGCGACCGGAAGTCAGGCTCGGTAACGATCTCAAGCAGTGGTGTTCCTGCCCTGTTGTAGTCCACCCTCGTATAGTCGGCGTCCGATATCGAACCCCCTACGTGCTCCAGCTTTGCAGGGTCTTCCTCTATGTGTAGCCTGGAGACCCCTATCCGCTTCTTCTCGTCTCCTATCTTGACCTCGATACTTCCACCCTCGCCTACCGGTATCTCGTACTGGGTTATCTGGTAGTTCTTCGACATGTCCGGGTAGAAATAAGTCTTTCTCGAAAAGAACACATCCTCCCTAACACCGCACTGGAGCGCGAGAGCAGTCTTCACCGCTTCCCTGAGAACCTCTTGGTTCAGCCTTGGTTTGCTTCCCGGGTGCCCTAGACAGGTCTCGCATACGTGGGTGTTCGGCTCCTCCGCCTCACTGTTCCGGCAGCCGCAGAACAGTTTCGTTTCCGTGTCCAGCTGGACGTGTGTCTCAAGCCCTATTTTTACTTCAGCCATATTATGGGAATCGCCCTTAAACTCTTTTTTAATTTGCCTAGCCAGCGGTGTATCCGAAGGCCGCGTCAAGCACCTTCTGCTCCTCGAAATGGTCGGCTATGAGGTGCAGTCCCGTCGGCATGCCGTCGCTTGTCCCGTTCGGGACTGACACCATCGGGAGGCCCGCCAGGTTCGGACCGACAGTCAGTGTGTCCATGGCGTAGACCTCCACAGGTGACATCGACTCCGCCTCGGATATCTTCGGGGCGACGTTCGGCATCGAGGGTGATGCGAGAACATCGTAGTCGGCGAACGCAGACCTGAACTGGTCTATTATCTTCCTCCGTACCTTCGCGGCCTGGAGGTAGTACTGGTCCCGGTAGCCTGCCATACGGGTGTACGTGCCAAGCATAATCCTGCGCTTCGCCTCCTCGCCGAAACCTTCCGAGCGGATCCTCGAGAAGTATTCGTTGAAGTCATCGAACTCCTCGGGGTCGGCCTCCAGACCGTAACGCATACCCGAGAACTTGGCCAGGTTGGTCGAGGCCTCGGCCATCGCCAGTACGTAGTAGGCAGGCACAGAGTAATCCGCGGACAGCAGCGGCATGTCAATACGTTCAACCGTGGCGCCCTTATCCTTCAACTCCTCCAGGGACTCCTCGAAGTTCTCCCGGACACCCTGCTCCATACCGTCAAGCTCGATGTACTGCTCCGGGACTCCTATCCTGAGGTCTCTCCTCTCCTCCAACTCCTCCGCATAAGCGGGGACGCCCCTATCTACGGTCGTCTGGTCCCTGCTGTCCTTTCCCGCGATGACCTCCAAGCCCTTCGCAGCACCGTAGACGGTCTTCGCGAGCACCCCTATCTTGTCGAGCGAGTTCGCGTAGTCCACCAGGCCGTAGCGTGAGACGCGGCCGTACGTCGGCGTAACTCCCACCACGCCGTTGTACGCCGCGGGGTTAGTTATAGAGCCACCGGTCGACTCACCTATCGATATCACCGGCCGGTCCATCGCGGCGACTACAGCCGCCGCGCCTCCCGAGCTCCCGCCCACGACGCGTTCAAGGTCGTGCGGGTTCCTGGGAGTCCCGAAGGCGGAATTGATGCAGAAAGACCCGAAACCGAACTCATCCTGCTGGGTCTTCCCGTAGAAGGTGGCGCCCGCTTCTTTCAAACGCTCCACAACCGTCGCATCGAACACCGGCTCATAGTCCTCTATTATCTTCGAGCCCGCAGAGGTGGTGACGCCCTCCGTACAGATCGCATCCTTTACCACAAACGGGATACCCGCGAGTTCTCCTTCGCTGGCTTCGCGGCGAGATAACTCCCTCATGAAGCCGTATCTCTCGTCTTTCTCGCGGAGCTCCTCCTCGAATTTATCCTGGAAGTTTTCCTCCCGTTCTCCCTCTACAAAACTTTTAACCGACATAAACCCGGCTTCTCTCCGAATCTTAAAAAGTCACTCTTCGCGGATGCAGTCGTCCACATGGAAGGACTTACCGCACTCGCTGCAGGTCGGGAAGAGGGGTCTATAGCCCTGCCACACCATATCGCCGCCGCACTCCGGGCAACACAGCTTCATCTCGCACCCCTACGGCATGTCAGGTTCGAGAAGAGCTCTGATTTTCGTTCCATCTACTCCACCCCGTGGAACTCGATCTCTCCCGTCTCAAGGTCCAGCAAAGCAACATGAAGCACCTCGCTGTCCCAGGGAACAGGTATCCCGCCCGGGTTGACCTCAACAGTATCGCCGTTTTCCCTCAGCTTCTTGGTATGAGTGTGGCCGCGGAAGACGTAGTCGTACGCACCACACGTCACTAGGGCATCCGCGATTTCTTCCTCGGTCCCGTGGTAGACCGCGATCTCATTTCCATCCAGCTCAAGCTCTGCGATGTTGTTGAAGAACTCGCCGAACTCCTGTACCGTTGTCTTCAGGTCCCATTCGCCGTCGTTGTTGCCGCGGACACAGTAGAAGTCGAAACCCGCGTCAAACACCTCCGCGGTGAAAGGAGCGACCATGTCCCCGCAGTGCACCACCACGTCAACCCTCCCCTCGAAGAACTCCACTACTTCTCTCGCAGTTTCAAGGTGGTCGTGGGTGTCGGACACAACTCCTATCTTCATGTGTCCAGCTTTGATCTACAGGCTTAAGAGAGTAGACCCGCATCTCTTGACCATGGCAGAACTCGAGAAAGCGGCCTTTGGCATGGGGTGTTTCTGGGGTCCCGAAGCGCTATTCGGATCAGTAGACGGCGTAGCGAGGACGAAGGTAGGCTACGCCGGGGGCGAGAAAGAAGACCCGACCTATCGGTCGCTCGGGGACCACACCGAGACTGTTATGATCGGATACGACCCGGAAAGGATAAACTACACTGACCTGCTTGAGATGTTCTGGGAGAACCATGACGCCACGAGAAAGCGGAAGCCCCAGTACCAGTCAAAGATATTCTATACTAGTGCAGAACAGAAGGCGCTTGCAAAGGAATCCTTGGAGAACCATCCAGATGCCCGGACACAGGTAGAGGCCTTGAAACCCTTTTACGTCGCGGAAGACTACCACCAGAAGTACCGTCTCAGGAACTCCAGACTGATGAAAGAGTTCGAAGAGATGACGCCAGAGGAGTTCCGGGACTCTGCGCTCGCGGCGAAGGCGAACGGCTACGCTGCTGGACACCTAGATCAGGAAGAATACGAGCGGTTCAGGAAAGAGCCGGGCTAGACTTTCGGTCCCTTGAACTGCTTTTCCTCGACGTTGTCCGTGTTACGGAAGACCCCCTCCTCATCGAGGCAATCCTCCGCGATATCTTCCCGGATCTCCGGTTCTACTTCGACAGGATGGAATGCCGGCTCGACATCATCCGTATCAATCTTATCTATCCTGTCGAACATCTCCAGTATCTCCTCGAAATCCTCCAGGATCTGATCTGCCTCCTCACCGGAAACATCGAGTCGGGCGTTCTCCGCCACCCTGTTTAGTTCCTCTTTTCCCGCCATGGTATCCCTTGCGCGCTGAAGTTTTTTGTATTATGAAGTATTAACCACGGCTGGTGTTGAGCCGTGATGAACAGTCTCGAACGGTTTTTGACAGAAGATTTATAAATAAGCTATAGAAATGTAGAGTTAAGATAACAGATTTCACGTTTGGGCGCGTGAAAACTGGTCACAGATCAGACGTAACCGAACTCGTTTGGGCGCGAGTTCAACCGAATCGATTCGAATTGGGCTTCGAATCCGATTGGACGTTTACGTATTGGGCGAATGTTCTAAGTTCTAAGTAGAATTAGCTATACCGCTTTAAAAAGGTTAGGTGTAGCTATGCCGAAAAGGACGATACACAATGGAATCCATAATCGACAACAGCCGAACCCAGCAAGCCGAGCCTGAAGAAGCTCGGTCTGAAAATCTCGAGGATGTAAAAGATGCTAAGATCCTGGTAGTAGGGATTGGTGGAGCAGGAAACAACCAGGTAACCAGGATCCAGAAGAAAAATGTTGAAGGTGCCGAGACAGTAGCGATCAACACCGACAAGCAGCACCTAGAGATATCCAGTGCGAACCGCAAGATTCTCGTGGGGCGCGACCTGACCAAGGGACTCGGAGCGGGAGGTCATCCCGAGAAGGGTGCAAGGAGTGCCGAAGAGAACCGCGCCGAGCTACGCGAACTTTTCAAGGACGCGGACATGGTATTCATCACCTGCGGTCTCGGTGGAGGAACAGGTACAGGTGCAGCACCAGTACTCGCGGAGATAGCACAGAAAGAAGGATGCATAGTGATAGGTACCGCGACGATGCCTTTCGAGATAGAAGGCGCAAGGATGTCCAAGGCAGAGGACGGCCTCTACCGGCTGAGAAAACATGTTGATACCGCGATTGTTATCGAAAACGACCGGCTGCTGGACATTGCAGGCGACATGCCTCTCGACCAGGCTTTCGGGGTCGCGGACGAGCTGATAACAACCATGATCAAGGGCGTCACGGAGACGATCTCCAAGCCATCCCTCGTCAACCTGGACTACGCGGATGTCCAGGCCATCATGAACGAGGGAGGAGTCGCAGTCGTCGGCTACGGCGAGAGCGACACCAAAAGCAAGGGCAAGGAGGCCATCCACGAGGCCTTATCGAATCCCCTGCTCGACGTGGAGTTCGAGGGTGCGAACGGCGCACTTATCCACGTCGCAGGCGGCGAAGACCTCACACTCAACGAGATAAACGAGGTCGGACAGACCGTCAAGAACCGGCTCGACAGCCAGGCCCAGGTCATCTGGGGCGCACGGGTAAGAGAACAGTTACAGGGCAAAATCCAGGTTATCTCGATAGTCACAGGTGTAGAATCGCCGTATGTGCTCGGAGAACTCGAAGAGGAATCCGAGCCGGAGGTCACTGGCGACGTGAACGACCTGGGGCTCGAGGTGATGAAATAGATATTTTTACGGCGAGGCCTTCACCCCAAACACTCCCTTCCCCCCAATGAAGGCCTCTCCTTCACCTTATCTTCATCGGCAGGGCCTCCGCAGAGACCCTTTCCGGGACACGGATACTCAAAAATCCTCCCGTCCCGGGAAACAAACACTCCCCTCCCCCCCTTAACTGGGGAGGCCCTGCCACCTTACCATATTCATCCTCACTTCTCAGACCTTAGTCATCCAAAAACGGTTTAACGGTGCGAGAGGAATCTTCCCCCGTGGAAGGAAACAGTTTCTACCTCAAAATCGGATCAGCGGTGCTGCTGGCAGTGGCCGCCGCCTCGATTCTCACTACCTCGACCCGCTACGCCGGGATAGTCGCAGGGCTTGCCGGTCTTTCCGCCCTGCTGGCGCTCAAGTCGGCCGAGAAGACCACGAGGAAAACCGGCAGGACTGAAAGGATGAAAGTCAGCCTCGTGACATCAGGAATACTGGTTGAGCTCCTGCTGCTACTGGGCGCGTTCTCCAACCCCATCATCCCCAAGTACGCAGCCGCCATCACCCTCGCGGCGATAGCGTTCTATGAGATAGTCAACCTTGAGGTAGAGCAGGAGATCAAGAAAAGGTACGAGCCAGACATCGGTCGTGTTGGACGGATGGTCGCGCTGGCCGGCGCACTGGCGGCCTACGAGGTGAACGTCTACTACCTGTTCTACGGTACACTGTTCGTCTTCCTTCTGGCGGTATACGACTCCCTCAGGCTGGTCCACCAGCTTTCGAGAGAGGTCTAGATATCGTAGTAAGTCCGGATATCAGGATTTTCCTCCGCAGGCCTCGTGGATACATCCTGACCGTAGACAACAGCCTTCTCGACAACTTCCTCCCAGTAAGAAGAAGTCTTTGTAATCCTGGGCGGAAAGTAGCTCATCCATTAACTACTTCACGTCCTCATCTATTTAATTTTTCTTTCCGCCTGCTATTCCATGAAGGCGCCAATCTGTAACGTATGTCTGAAGAGCGACGTGCTTTGTAGCGCGTGCCAGGAGAAGCTCGACGAAGGTGAGATAACCGAGACCGACATCAAAATCTCCCGTATACTCCAGGAGCTCAGCAACGAGTACGGCTCGCTCCGCGACTCGGAAATCAAGAGGGTCTTCGACATGGAGAATGTCGTTGTAATCGCGACCGCGGAGGGAGATGGAGCGAAGGTCGTCGGTAGGAAGGGCGAGATAGTGAAGGAGATAGCCGAGCGCGTCGACAAGTCCATACGCGTCGTGGAGAAGACAGGAGACGATATCGATGTAATCGAAGGTCTTCTCTCACCTGCAGAGGTCGAATCTATAAACACCGTCTTCAAGCCGGGCGGGGAGTCAAAGAAGGTCGTCGTCGACGAATCCTTCGATGGGAAGATCAACCTGTCGAAACAGGAGTTCGAGGACATCATAGAGGAGATAAGCGGTACCGGCTACGAGCTGTCATTCGAGTAAGTTCTAGTACTTCCGGTTCTCGAAAAGATTCCGTGTCTGTCTGCGGACAGTATTGGCTGTCACACCAACTCTATCAGAGAAGTCGTCCTGGGAGATGCTGTTCCCCATCAGCTCGCCAGCCCGGTAGAGCGCGGCTGCGGCGTAGGAATCCGGCGAAACGCCTGAAGCGGTATCCATATCGTGGTATTCCCTTAGCAGGGAATGTGCCAGCGCTCTCTCTTCAAGCGAGCTGTCTGCTTTCGTCTGCATCTCCGGGATGTACCTGTGAGGGTCGCCCGGTCCGATCAACTGCTCCCTGATATCCTTGAAAGCCCCATCCACAGTATCAAGCTGGTCATCCGGGATTATATCGAACAGTGTATCTCCACTATCCACATCATAGAAACCAGAGTATTCCTCTGAATCGACAGTTGAAGCGTAAAAAGTCGCTCTAACTATATCTCCTGCTGATAACTCGCCCAAGTTATCCTGAGGTTCCTCCTCTCCCGCGAGCATCGCCGCGATATCAAAACCGCTATCCTCCTCTTGAACAGTCATGTTTGACTCTAAAGTAACAAATTTTTTATAGATTTCAGTCATCTGGCGGCAGTTCATCCACAAAGAGTATTAAGAAGTTTCACTGGGAAAACCTTCTCATGACAGAGAAAAACTCCCAGCGCTTCATAGTCGTCATCGACCAGGACAAGATAGAGCCCGATCTCGCGAGAGAGACAGTCATCAACTTCGACCCGCTGAACCGCGCTGGAAAGGAAGGGGGCTTCTACATAGATGAGAACGAAGAGCTCCACATCGCGGAGGAGGACGTGATGGAGGCCCACAGGATGGCCATCAAGAAGTACCCCTACGAGGGCGCTATCAAGCTCGTCCGCCTTATATCCGAACCAGAGGACGAGCCCGTGCACCAGTTCGGCGAGAACACGTTCAGGCTCTACGGGCTTCCCGCACCGGAAGAAGGCGCAATCGTCGGCATCCTGGGAGAGAACGGTATCGGGAAATCGACAGCACTCAATATCCTCTCAGGTGAGATAAAACCCAACCTCGGCGACTGGGAGGACGCCCCCGGCTGGGACGAGATAAAGAAGCGCTACCGGGGGACAGGTCTCCAGGAGCACGTCGAAAAGCTCGCCACGGAAGACGTGGAGGCCGCAGTAAAACCCCAGCAGGTCGAGAACATACCGGAGATCTACGAGGGTGAAGTCCGGGAGGTGCTGGAAAGCGTAGACGTGCGGGGAGAGCTGGAGGAAGTCGCGGGGCGTGTTGACATCTCCCACCTGATGGACAGGAAGCTCTCACAGCTCTCCGGGGGGGAGCTCCAGAGGGTGGCTATAGCATCGACCATACTCAAGGACTCCGACCTCTACATGTTTGACGAGCCATCGAGTTTCCTCGATGTAAAGCAGAGGCTGAAATCTGGCCGGGAGATAAGAAAGCTGGGCAAGAATAACGCGGTCCTGGCAGTAGAGCACGACCTCGCCACGCTCGACTTGGTGTCCGACCGGATACACCTGTTCTACGGCGACCCCGGCAGCTACGGGATGGTATCAAACGCGATGAGTTCGAAGAACGGCATCAACCAGTACCTCGACGGGATGCTGCCGAGCCATAACCTCAGGATACGTGACGAGCCCATCAAGTTCGACCGGAGCAAACGGTCCCAGGTGGAAAACAAGCCAGTCGTCCTCGAGTTCCCCTCGCTCGCAAAAGACTTCGGGGAGGGAGAGTTCTCCCTCACGACTTCAGAAGGAAAGCTACACGAGGAGGAGATACTAGGCATCTTCGGAGAGAACGGGCTTGGAAAGACCGTATTCGCGAAGATGCTCGCCGGGGCGCTGGAGCCGGACCACGGCGAGGCACCTGACATATCGATCTCCTACAAGCCGCAGTACCTTGAACCCGAGGACGAAACTGTAAGGGCGGCGATAGCGAAACACGTAAACCCCCAGAGCAAGAAGTTCCAGACCCGGATAGCCGATCCACTTGGCCTTGAACAGCTCTACGATCAGGAACTGGAGGAGCTTTCAGGGGGCGAACTCCAGAAGGTGGGAATCGCCATCTGCCTGGCAAGGGACACCGATGTCTACCTGCTTGACGAGCCCAGCGCCTACCTGGATGTGGAGGCCAGGGTAGAACTCGGGAAGGCGCTGAAGAGGTTCGCCCGGAAGACAGAGAAGCCCCTGCTAGTCATCGACCACGACCTTCTCCTTCTCGACTATATCTCGGACAGAGGTATCGTCTTCAGCGGTGAGCCCGGGATGGAAGGAGAAAGCACAGAGCCCATGAGGATAGGGGACGCGATGAACACCTTCCTTGAAGAAGTCGGAATCACTTTCCGGAAGGATCCTGACTCCGGGCGACCGCGCGCCAACAAACCCGGGAGCCAGAAGGACCGGGAGCAGAGGAAGACTGGCGATTACTATGGCTGAAGAGATACCCGTTGTAAAGGTCCTCTTAAGGAATGGGAACGGCAAGCTCCTGATGCTCAGGAAGACCGGCGACTACGACTGGATGGCGGACAGGTGGGAACAGCCCGGAGGCAAGATAGAGGAAGGCGAGGACCGGTTCCAGGCCGCGAAACGGGAGGTTAAGACTGAGACCGGTCTGGAGGTCGATGAATTCGAGGACCTTGTCTGGCTTGAAATCGAGGACGATGAGCTGGTTAACTGCTACGTCATGTACGCCCAAGACTTCTCGGGCAAGGTCGAACTCAGCGAGGAGCACCAGGAACACCGCTGGATAGACCCAGAAGAGGCGAGGGAGCTGGACTGGCACCGGGACTCGGCCTATATCATCCCTGTGATAGAGTTCCTGGACAAGTACCGGGAGACAGAGAACAGTTACGGCGAGGGCCATGAAATCGACGTGGTGAAACTGCTTATACAGAACAGCGATGGGAAATTCCTCGCGATGCAGAAGACGCCGGAAGACAAGGTGTCAAGCGGAGAGAAGTACACTCTCTACGGCAGGATGGCAGGGAAGTGGGAGCTACCAGGCGGAAGGTTCAAGGGCGCCAGCGACCGTTTCGAGGCCGCTAAACGCGAGATAAAGGAAGAGTGTGGCATAGAGATAGCGGATCTGGAAGACATCGTGCGGGAGGAGATAGAAGAGGTGAACTCAGTCAATACCTTCATCCTTTTCGCGGAAGACTTCGAAGGCGAGGTCCGCTTGTCGAAAGAGCACGTCAACTACGGGTGGGTGACCGCGGAGGAATATCTCCAGCTCGACTGGCACCAGGACGCCGGCTACGGCTACCCACCGATGAAGTTCCTAGAGGATTACCTCGAAAAACAGAAGAGCTATTCCTGAAGCTCGAACTCTATCCGTTCTACTTCCGCACCCTTTGAGACCCGGTC
>CAZVPZ010000004.1:13709-17555 GCA_964629245.1 uncultured archaeon
CGGACCTCTCCGTGCTCCCTCTGGACATCAGTAACCTGGAGCGTGTTCCCGTCCCAGGAGACTGTGCCGTGGTCAGTGGGCTGCCCACCGCCCTCCTTGTAGAAAAGTGTCCTGTCGAGGACGATGTATCCATCCACTTCGCGCACTTTTTCGACTTCTGCGTCAAACTCTTTCTGGTAATCATTGTCCGGCAGGTAGAGAAGCTCAGTCATGTTTCCAGACTCGAAGAAGAAAGTTAAGAGAATTGCGGTCCAGCACACTCACCCGGGAAGCAGGACGTTTATGGCCGCGACAACAAGACCTGCGAGGCCCATCCTCACGCCGGCGATGTACCATTCCTGCTTCGAGATGCTGCCCATGTAGGCACCGAAGGAGAAGAGTAGACCGACTCCCAGCGCAACAGACGCCATCGTTGCCTCTGTCATGGTGAGGAGCGTGCCCTCAAGGAGGAAAGGGAGTACGGGTAGCATTATGCCGATGCTGGGGCCTATACCGCTCATAACCGAGTTGACAACCCTCGCTTCCTTATTGTTCCGGTATATCTCGGTATCCTCCAGGTTCTCCAGCATCGCGTCCTCAAGCTCGTGGAGATCGGCGAGTTTCTCCGCCCTCTCTATCTCCCAAACGCTCCAGACGCCGGAGGTGGCGAGGCCCACCGCAGCCCCACCGCCGACCTTGAAGACCGTGATGCCGTCGGGAACACCCGAGAGAAGTGCGCCGACAGTTATGCCTATAGACGTGAGGGCTCCGTCGAAACCGTTGGATATGAAGTAGCGCCGGGAAATAGACTGGACCTTGTCCCGCTTCCATGCCTCCAGAAGACCGCGAAGAGTCAGCATCCTATCAGTCCTGGGGTGTCTCGCTCTCTTCGACCATCTTTTCGCCGCAGACTATCTCGTCGTAGGAGTGGATGCTGCCGCCGAGATCCTGCACACGGTGCTCTACGTCCTGGTGGTTGACATCTTCTCCCTCCACGGTGAGCTTGATGTTCTGGACCTCTTCGTCGATCTCCACCAGTGTCGCATTCACCCCGACAACTCCCTCAGCGTCCTCCACTCTCTGGGCGAACTCTATCATCGAGGGCTGGTGGGGTTTGAGGACATCGAGAACGAGTCTCTTTATTTTTCCCATGACTGCTTATTGGGCGGCGGGGCTTAAAGAATGTCCGCCTCTAGGTGGTCGGAAACAGCTTCAAGGGCGGGTTTCGACACGAGCCAGAAGGCTGCGAACCATGCTGCCAGAATCGCCAGGAAGAGAGGGCTCGCACGGTAACTTATACTGGCATCTAATACTTGGACACCTATATCTCCTGTATCATAGCTGAAACCGTTCGAGACAACTGTATAGGTGGTATGAAGACCCATGTAGCGGCTGCAGTCCGGTCTATCATCCAGTTCAACAAATCCTGGGCAGCTCTCTACCTCCACAGGGTAAATCGGAAAAGTCAGGGCCGCGGCCAGGAGCAGCGTGATCAACGCGACGCGGGCCTTGAATACCTTCGCCATGACCCATTTTTCCCGGCCTCGCCTCAAATATCTTCACGTTCCGTTCGTCTCCAGGGGAACGGCGCGGCGTTTGGTTTAATAATGTTTTCACCGAGTGTTTCAGTGTAATGGGACGTGTAAGACCCACCTATATCAAGAGGCTGGCCAAGGATCTCGTCGAGTCCGACCCGGAGAGATTCAGCGAGGACTTCGACGAGAACAAGGAAGAGCTGAAAGATCTGAAGGAGTTCAACTCCAAGAAGCTCAGGAACCGTGTCGCCGGCTATATCGTCAGAGTGAAGAAAAATAGAGAGCGGTAGCCATCATAACTATCACCAGGAGCTGGAGAGCTCCGATCCCCGGTGCTTCTTGTCCCGCCGCAGTGACCGGGTAGTCACGTGCGTTGACCGACATCTCTATCGTTTCCGAGATGTCGAAATCCTCGTTAGTCCCTGTAACGCTCAGGGTATGTATACCCGTCGTCGCCGGCTCTACCTGGACCTGGAAACGCCGGGTGGACCCGGCAGGCAGGTCGAAGTTCCTGCTAGTTCCACCACCAGTCAAGAACTCCGCGTTGACCCCACTGAGATCCAGTGTTATATTCTGCTGGTAGAACGACTCACTGTCGACCTGGACGAGGATTATCGATGGGTTGCTGATGTCAGCGATCAGCGAGGTGTACTTGAAATCGAAGCTGATGTCGAACCGCAGGCCCGGGACAGGCGAGCGTTCACATATCCATCTCCGGTTGGTAGAGCCATCCACATCACGCCACTTGCCATTCTGGCCTCCAGGGTAGTATACGCTGTCCTTCGTGTGGCTTCCACTATCCATCGCAGAGAAGTTCCTGTATGACGAGTCTGGTCCGTCCCACTCGTTGTCCTCAAAGGTTTTCGGACCCGGAGGGCCGTCATCATCGTGGAGCCCTATCCCCGTCGCGACACCCGGCTGGGCGAAGTTGTTCCAGAGCCAGTTGTTCTCCGGACCGTCATCTACCGTCGTTATGTAGGCCGAGTTGCTGGAGCACCAGGCCTCGGCCGCCGAGTAACTCATGGACGTGGTGTTCGCATAACAGTGGTTGTCGTAAGGTATCCACTCCGGCGCACATGTAACAGGGGATACCGTACCCTTGCTGAAAGTATAGTCAGGACTGGTAGTAGTATTGACCTTTCCATCACTGACTTTCACGTACCAGTCATAGCTTCCCCCTGGGGCGAGTCCGTACCAGTCGGCATTTGCATCACCCAAATCAGGCACCCCAAAGTCCTGCCCGATCAGGGTGTCATCTGAGGCATTGTAGAACCATACGTTCAGGGAGGTATCAGAGGGATCTGAATCCATCACTGTGACCGTCAGGGGCACAGGGTTTCCTGTTACAGTTGTACTATCCGGATCCGCGAAAGTGACCTGTGGAGGCGTGTTGCAGGACGTAGTGTTGAAGGTCCATATCTGGCTTGACATCGTATTAACACCGTCATCTGCCACTGCTATCCAGTGGTGGTCGGTCCCACAGGCGAAGGTGTCGGATGTCGAGGCCCGTGTATCGTTTGTCACGCTGGCCTGGATCGAACCTATCTGGGACCGGAGCGCGGGATCCTCCCGGAAAAGACTGGTGTCAGGGACAATGTTCATGCTACCGGACTCGTTCCACGCCAGCTGGAAGTCGTCCGCACCACCCCTGTCGCTGTGACGGAACATTATACTGTG
The DNA here is from genome assembly GCA_964629245.1 of uncultured archaeon. Lineage (GTDB taxonomy): Archaea > Nanohalarchaeota > Nanosalinia > Nanosalinales > Nanosalinaceae > CAZVPZ01. Next base: position 16,901 of record CAZVPZ010000004.1, read on the forward strand.
GTAGCCTTCCTCCAGCCTGACATCTCCATTATGTGCGGCCCAGTTCTCATTGGACTCGGCGTGGGAGCCGTACCACTCAACGACTCGCTTCCCCACCTTTACAGAGTCACACTGATCCATATCGGCGGAGTCGACATCGACGTAGAAATCCGAGGCGTCGTCCGAGTCCAGCGCGAACTTGTAGGTGCTGGTACGCGGTGCATATATGTAGCCTGTTATACAGGTCCCGTAGGTGTCCGCCGATGTGAACTGGTTGCACTCTCCTCCACTCGCGTCACAGTCTATCTGGCTGATAACGGTCTGCCCGTACTTGGATATCACGTCATCGCCTTCATCCACCCTGTCATCCAGCTCCTGTTTGTTAGCCGCGCCGGAGCTCTCTGCGTGGTCCCACTGCGCGATGTTGAGTTCGGACTGGAAACCAGTCTTGTAGAATGCTACCTGGTTAATCGGATCGTTATTGGGATCCCTGATAAGGGCCTCAACGGTCTGGGAGGATGGGTCGGGCGCCACAGCAGGCGGTGAGTCATCAGGAGGGTCCGGGTTTACAGGGGGCCCGTCTCGTCCGGCCAGGGGAACGGGCGACCGTGACCGCTTCGCCCTCCGGCACGAGTCCCGGTTCCACGGGGGAAGACCCTCCTCGCGTTGCCGCCGT
>CAZVPZ010000004.1:17565-29568 GCA_964629245.1 uncultured archaeon
GGGGATTTTCGTCGGGATATTCGTCCTCGAAAGCCCAGTAACCCATATAGACGTTGGTGTGTCCTCTCTCACTATCACCTATCCGGTCCTCTGTCGCCGCCGTGTCGTGTGTGCTCGAAGTATGTGTGCCGTATCCCCTAGCCCAGTAACCGTTTCCTCCAGCACCGGACTGACCATCGACCATCACTATAGGCACCTTGGAGAAACCCGCAGAGTAGGAGATTGTGTGGCCGTTGTCATCCACACCATCATTGTCTCCGTCTTCACCCTTTCCAGTCTCGTAAGGTATTCCCCCAACGCTCCCCGTCCCGACATCCTGGACCGCAATCCATCCAAGAGTCTCAGATGTGGCGCCGGATTCGTGGCCAGTCTCAAGGGCGTCTTGCTCCAGCCCGAACTGGGTCGTCGTAGGACGGCAGTTGAGGTCGTTACAGGAACCGCTGCCCTCGGAAATCGCGTCAGACATGAACTCGCCGTTGTTATAGGTGTTAAGCGTTGCCATCACCACCGGGGGAGTGGAATAGCTGTGGCCGAAGCTGATGGTGTCGCCATTGTACTGGCCACTGTCATGCACCTGACTGGTAGTGTGTCTGCCCGCCTCCAGCTTGGTGCCGTCGGGCATCACGTGGACACCCTCCTCCACTACAATGTAGGAAACTGTTTCTGTCGAGTGACCTCCGTTATCGGGCTCCTCCATGAAGATATCGAAAGTATCCGCACTCGCATCCACGTTCCTGACCCGGACATCGACGCTGTCACCCCCGTTTCTAGTGGGTATGTAGGCAACTATCACGGGGTTACTGTAGTCGTATCTCATGTTCACAGTCTGCTCCACCCCATTATCTATCGTGTCCGAGAGAGCGACGCTTCCGACCTCCATCTTGAAAGGGCCGGGCACCGAATTCGTGTAAAGGTGGTCGATTTCCGAGCTGGTCAGGGCACGGTCGTATATCCTTATCTCGTCGAACTTACCATCGAAGGGCTGTATGGTCAGGTCGTTATCTATACCCAGCACCTTCTTCTCCGCGTTCTCCGTCATGGTGAAGCTGCCGCTCCAAGAGGTGGACGCGACCTGCGAGCCGTCCACGTACAGCTTCTGGGTGGAGCCGTCATAGGTCGCAGCGAAGTGGTGCCACTCGTCCACGTCAAAAGTCTGCGGCGAGGTATCTATCATGTGATCCGTGCCAGAATCATCCGTGATGTGGAACTGCATCGTGAAGGGCGTGTTGCCGTCGCTCTCTAGGTAGACCTCGCCACCGTTGTCGGTAGGCGTCTCGAAAAGCTGCTGTACATCTCCTGTAGAACCCTCCATCTTCATCCAGCCGCTGAAGGTGAAGTCAGAGGTGGCGGAATCCTCTATCGGGTCAAGGGTGTCGATCTCCACGTAGTCATCGCTACCGTCGAAACCGAAGCCATATGTACCTCCAACACCGGCAACCCCCTTGGTCACCCCACCATTCGTGAACCCATCGTTCACGGTACCAGAGTAGTCGGTGACCGAACTACCAGAGGTCGAGTTCATCGGGTAGTAGAGGATAAGGTTAGGATCGCTGTGGGCTGCCACCGCGAGCTGCGGCAGGACAGCTAGGAGCAGAATTACCGATAGACAAAGTTTCCACTTGTCGAAGGCCACCTTCTCACCTGGAACCCATTTGAATATTAAAACTGCTCCTTATTATATTGGCCGCAATTAGAACGCCCGCCGGTCCCTGCGCACCCTAGCCGGGTCAAAACGCCTTTCCAGCCTCTTCAGGTACTCCTCGGAAATCTTCGCCCTCTTGTCTGCCTCCAAGACAGGTGAAGGGACCGTGTAGGTCTCCGAGGATTTGAGCGCGAGCAGGAGTCCTGCGATGCGGTCGGCATGCTCCTCGCCCCCATAGTAGTCTATCCGGAGCGGGATGTCCTTCGAGGAGAGCTTGACATAGAACGTGTTCAGGAGGTTGACATGCCTGTCCTCAAGCTTCCCCAGCACGGGATGTTCTACAGGCGAAGAGGAGTAACGCCTGACAAAGGTCCTCTCCCTTTCTTCAAGCAGGTGGTCGGCGATGACAGTGTCTCTAACCTTGCCTATATCCAGTCCTAGCCTGCTCTCAAGGACAGAAGCTAGCTTCAGCCCGTAGGAGTCCTCGACGACACCCACAAGACATCCTTCTTCAACCTCCTCGAAAAGCCGGGTGTACAGCTCCGCTACGTCCCCGGGTACCGCGTAGCCGGGGACCAGGGAGCCGTCCATGAACACTGTGTCCGCGGTTTCAACCGCCTTCAGGGCAACCGAAACCTCTGCATCGATTCTCTCTGCGTCCGCCCTCCTGTCAAGGCTTTCGGCATCCCCCACAGGCGGGACGTGGAATTCTGGCTCTGGAGAAGGTGCAGGTAGATAGCCAGTGTCCTCCAGACCGCCTTCCCTGAAGCTGAAGACCGCGGCTACAGCTCTAGTAACTATGACATCTCCCGCAGAGTACCGCTTCTTTAGCAGGCCGCCGTCGACCCCTGCAACGGTCCCGGGTTCAACTTTCTCTACCTCCCTGGACAGGAAGGATTCCTTCACGGTCGCGTCTGTTTCGATAGAATCCACGTCTTCGAATTTGCCGTCGAGACCCCCGGTTTCAGCCTCGGAGAGTTTCCGGGCTGCATCCTCCAGACTCGGCATAAACACGTATAAGAGCTTTAAACGTTAAAACTCTAGGTATGGAACTTGATGAATTCCAGAACTTCTTTTTCGACCTGGACAAAACCCTGTGGAACTGGGACTCCACTCTTGTCGGCGCGGAAGACCTGATCCACACCCTCCGCAAATCCGGGAAAAGAGTCTACTTCCACACCGACAACACTCTCCTGACGCGGGAGGAGTACGCCAAGAAGCTTACCTCGATGGGGATAACTGCGGAGGAAGAAGAAGTGTTGACATCCAGCCACGTCGCGGGCCGGTTCCTCGAGTCCGAGAACATAACACAGGCATACATAATAGGTGGGGACAGCCTCATAGAGGAGCTTGAGGAACGCGAGATCGACTTCAGCGAGGACGCAGATGTAGTAGTCGCTGGTTTCGACAGGCAGTTCAGCTACAACAAGCTCAAGCGGGGGATGAAGGTGATGAAGAGGGATGGGAGGCTCTACGTGTGCAGTACCGAGGAAACATTCAGGACATCAGAAGGCGTCATCCCGCACCAGGGCGCTATCAACCGCGCGTTGACCACCTTTGGAGACGCAGAACTCCTCTGCAAGCCTGGCGAGGAATACACGAAGATCTTCAAGCAGTACTTCAGCTTCTTCCCTGGCCGCTCGATATTTGTAGGGGACAGACTGGCCGACATAGAGACGGGCAACAGGCTCGGCATGACTACCGCCGCGGTAATGTCAGGCGACCTGGATCGGGAAAAACTGAAACAGGCAGAAGAGATACAGAAGCCGGACTACGGCGTGTCAAGCCTGCACAAGCTGAGACGCAAGGTCCTCTAGCCCACACTTACCTATCATCCAGCCATTCCAAGAACTTCCGCGTGGAAAGCTCCCGGTGAGATTTCTGCTCCTTCAGCTCCGGCTTTTCAGCGAAGGATTCACCTTTCCCGTGATCCGGGAGGAAGTAACTGTCGTAGGGTAGATGGGGATGGCCCTCGCCACGCTTCTCCGTCGATATCATTCCAGGCAGGCGTCCCGCAAATATTTCGACGTCTTCCCCATCGTAGACCGAGATAGCAGTTTCGAAGAAGGCCGCCCTGTCAGTCTCACCATCCAAGAGCTTAAGGAGGCCTCCGGCCCCGACAGTCCTCGCGAAGAACGCCGCCTTGGCTCCCGGAAAGCCGTTCAGCGCCTCGACGTAAAGTCCGGTATCCTCCACTATCACTAGTCCATCGACATTTGCCTGTTCGTATGAGTCGATGACCTTCCTCTTCGCGACCTTCCTGACATCCAGCGCGTCTATCTCCTGGATATCGACCTCCACCTGTTCGAGCTCGTATCCTTCTTCCTCGAACATAGGTGCCATCTCTCCGACCTTTCCAGCGTTGCCCGTGGCGAAGAAAATCGTTTCCATGGACACTGATTCGAAGGAAGCAGTTTAAAGAATTGCGCCACACCGTTTTCAACAGGTGAATCGGAAATCTCTGACAGGCGCGTAACAGTCACTTCTGCACTACCCTATATCCACGGGGTGCCACACCTCGGCAACATTGTCGGGAGTATCCTGCCCGCGGACATCTACCACCGCTATCTCGACCTCCGGGGAGTCGAGAACGTTTTCATCTGCGGTAGCGATGTCCACGGAACGCCGCTGGAGCTGGAGGCTATAGATAGGGGTATCGACGTGGAAGAGCTGAAGCAGGAGAACCACGAAAAGGTTAAATCGGTGCTGGAAGAGTTCGGGATGGATTTCTCGATCTACTCCGACACCGACTCGGAGTACAACCGTAGACAGACCCACGACATGTTCGTAGAACTCTACTGCTCCGGCCACATAGGCGAGACGGAGCAGAACCTGCCATACTGCAGGAACGACGAGCGCTTCCTCCCCGACCGGTACATAGAAGGCGAGTGTCCCCATTGCGGTGGTCTAGCGAGGGGAGACCAGTGCGACGACTGCGGGAAACTGCTGGAGCCGGAAGATATAATCAAGCCGGAGTGCCAGATATGCGGGAGTGACGATATCGAGTTCCGGATGACGACGCACCTCTACATCGACCTGACACATTTCAAGCAGGAGTTGAGGGACTGGCTGGGGCAGGAGGACTCGCCGGTGCCCGAGAACTGGGAGAACCAAGTAGAGAATCTTATCGAAGAAGCGGAGCACCGCACCATAACCCGCGACCAGGACTGGGGCTTCGATGTTCCTGTGGAGCGCGTTAACGAAAGGATAAGAGAAAAGAACCTCGGTGTCCCGGAACTCAATCCCGATACTTACGAGGACAAGGTGCTCTACGTGTGGTTCGACGCGCCTATAGGCTACATAGGCTTCACCCGCGAACTATTCGAGGATGACGACCGGTGGAAGGACTACTGGGTGAACGACCGCTCCGAAACCTACTACTCCATCGGGAAGGACAACACCATCTTCCACACTGTGATATGGCCCTCTATGCTGATGGGCGCAAGCAGCGACGAGGAGCGGTACACGCTTCCGAGCTACGAGTTCATCCAGCAGTACCTCCTCGCCGAGGACACCAAGTTCTCGAAGTCGAGGGGTAAAGGACTCTCGACAGAGGACGCGCTGGAGATGTATCCATCAGACTACTGGCGTTTCTACCTCGCGTCGAAGATCCCGAGGGACCAAGATACCACTTTCTCCTGGAGCGATTTCGAGGCGGAGATAAACAACGTTCTCAACGACACTGTCGGCAACTTCATCAACCGTACACTGGCACTTGTGGAGAAATGGTTCGACAACCAGGTGCCGGTCGCAGAGCTTGAATACAGGGACGAGAAGAAGATAGAGGACGCCGAGGAAATAGTAGAAGAATACAGGGAAGCCTTCGAGGACCACGACCTGACCGCGGCGCTTGACCACGCTCTACGGCTCGCGAGGCTGGGAGACCAGTATCTCAGCGACGAGGAGCCCTGGAACAACGAGGAGAGGAGGGCGGAGGTCATGCAGGTCTCTGTCCAGCTTGTAAGGGGTCTGGGAGTCCTTCTCTACCCCTTCACACCGGACGCGAGCCGGAAAATCGCGGAGATGCTGAACGCCGAGTTCCATGCAGAGGAGGGCTATGACGAGTTCGTCGACCCGCTGCTAGGAGGGATCGAGGCGGGCCACGGAATCGGAGAACGAGAGGTGCTCTTCGAAAAGGTGGATGTACAGGAAGACAGGATAGAGGCCGGCATCAAGGACGAGAAAGCGATGACGGAGCACGAGCGGTTGAACACGGAAACGGTCAGCTTTGACGACTTCCAGGATATGGACATCCGCGTGGGAAAGGTTATAGAGGTCGAGGAACATCCCAACGCAGACAGACTCTACCGCGTCCAGCTCAGCGTCAGCGACACCCGCCTCCAGACCTGCGCAGGCCTGAAAGAGCACTACTCGAAGGAGGAACTCGAGGGACGGAAGGTAATCGTCCTCGCCAACCTCGAGCCGACGGAACTCCGTGGAGAGAATAGCGAGTGCATGATGCTGGCCGCAGAGGACGAGGAAGGCAACGTCTCGCTGCTGGAGACGGATAAAGACATGGATATAGGTAGCAGCATCAAGTAGGATTAGTGGTCTATGTCTCCCAGGCCCGCGTTTTCGAGCCTCTTACTCGCGTTGTCGGGACTGCTTTCTAGCAGTCTACTCATCCTTATCCAGTCATCCTTCTCACCGGGTCCGTTTTCCGGCGTCCAGCTGCCATAATCGGAAACGAGCGGAAGGACCAACCTGTAGGAGGTGGAATCCCTGTCATGGTCCTCAAGCGATTCATGGACTCTACCTATATCAGCGAGAGGTCCACCGACGTATTCCACCATGTCGACTCTCCTGAGTATCTCGTGTGCGTCCCTATCCTCTAGGCCTTCATCATCCATGATATAGGCGCTATCGTACCAGGCCTCCACCTCCTCATCACGTTCAAGCAGTTCGGCATTGGTGTAGAACTGCGCCGGGTCCTCTATCCGGGACATGTTATCAACCCGCGCCACCGTTCCAGAATATGTGACACCTACATCCATGATTCCATCAACCACATCACCGAGAAGTCTACCGCGGGGATTGATCGCTAGCAAAAGCCTGCGGTCGCCGCCTCCACGGCGGTACTCCGGCTTCTGGGAAACGCTCATATCACCACTTCAACTATCCGAGATAATCGTGTCTTTCCTCTCCCGGGGCGTACTCATCCAGCCCTCTCAGGTCCATTTCAAGGCCCCTGCCGGTAAGTTCCTGGTAGGCGTTACGGAAACCTTCGACGGTCTCAACCCCGAAAGGATCGTCGGCAACGGCATCAAAGCTAACCTCCGACTCGCCATCGGAATGGAGCCTTGTCAGGCCGTATACAAGTCCTTCTTCGTTATAGACCGCCATCCTGTAGGCCGCGTCATCTCCAGGTCCGTCTACCCACTCACTGTCGATAACCAGGGTCTCGGGCCCCCATTTCCAGACCTCCATCCTTCCTGTCTTATCCGCGTTCTCGTACAATCTCTCACCGGCAGAACCGGTATCTTCCTCGGGTTTTCCAACAGGTTCAAGTTCAGTTATAAACCTCTCTTCTTCCCCTATCTCGTGCGCCTTTGCCAGCCTGTCGAGCCTATCTTCGTTCTCGTCCATCATCATTCACCTGTGCGGATACGCATCTCGGCCTTTTCCGGCCTCCTGTACTCCACTTCTTCACGAAGGTCGGCAAGCTTTTTATCCGCGACCTCCTTGTAGGGCTCAACCACTATTTTCATAGTTACTATTTAGTAGTAACAGACTTAAATATTCTTTGGTGGGGGAGAGAATAAATATCTTGGACCCGTATCAAGGCCCCATGAGCGGTACAAGAGAGCCTAGAGACTTCATCTACAGCAGTCTCGGTGAGGCAAAATCTGTTTTCCTCACAGGGGACGGAGCCGACGCAATGTATCGCTGTTTCGAACTCTACGACGGCACTAGAGCGGTCGAGGTCGCGACGCAGGACGAGAACTACCTCTTCATGGAAGACAACGGCCGCATAGTTGTCCACACCGGCGACGGTTTCTACAACGGCAGTTTCCCCGACGTTCTGTCCGAAGGGTTTAAGCAGGAATCCGGTATCGACGGCGAGCAGGTCAAAGCCCTTCTATCAGACGAGAACAGTTTCGAACCAATCAATGACGGACTGCCGGAACCCTAGTGGCCGTTCCATTTTTAGTTCTACCTCCCGCTTCCGTGGGCATGAAGCTTAAGTTCCTCGGCACCGGTGGTGGACGTTACGTCACCGGCGAGCAGGTCAGGAGGACAGCGGGCATAGTAGTGGAGACAGAGGAGACACAGGTACACGTCGATCCCGGACCCGGTGCGCTGGTCTATGCCCATCAAGAGCTTGAAGAACCACTGGAAACTGAAGCTGTCGTGGTCTCTCACGCCCACCTCGACCACGCCAACGACGCCCAAGCTATCGTCGAGATGATGACGATGTCGGGAGACAAACCTGGCGCGGTTTTCGCCAACGAGACCGTTCTCAGGGGTTACAGCGATATGGAGCGTTTCATCTCCAATTACCACCTGGATCTCTGCCAGGTCGTGGAAACGCTGGAAGACGGGAGCCAGCACGGGTTCAAGGACCTTGAGATCAGGTCACAGCAGATGTTCCACGGCGACCCGAAGACACAGGGGTTCGTCCTTGAGGACGATGAGAACACGATCGGCTTCTGGACCGACACAGAGTTCTCAGAGGAGTTACTTGACTTCTACAGGGACTGTAGCACACTAGTGGTCTACTGCACGAGGCCGCGCGGAAAGGGAATCGCGAACCACACCTCGACGGGCGACATACCGGAGATAGTGGACGCAGTCGAGCCGAACACCGTTATAGTCACCCACTTCGGCTACGCCATGATAGACGCAGGACTGGAAGAAGAGGAAAAATGGCTGGAGGAACAGGTCGACGCGAAGGTCATCTTCGCAGAGGACGGGATGGAGTTCCCGGGGAATAGACGACTGGGAGACTTCTAGACCTTTACAAACCTGGTACCGGAACCGATATCAAGCGGGTCCGTTCTAGCAGCATTATCCACGAAAGGTTCCTCATCGTATCCTATGTCGAAATCGGTTCCCAGAAACGAAAAAGTATAGAGCAGGCCAACGGCGTTATAGCCATGGCTCATCTCGTTATCCGGCTTCCACGGTTCACCCGGTTCAAGACCATCTATCCCCTTTAAAGTCCGTTCCAGATCTCCTTCGTCGAACTCCATCCTGTGAGATAGACCGCTGTACTCATCACCCCTCTGCGGGTACGGTCCTCCCCTGGTCCTGTTGATAAAGGACTCCCGGGGCCAGTGAAGGCCATCGATTGCGATGTCTATATCACTGTATTCCGATGTTTCGAGGACGCTGCCTGCGATATACGCCGTTGCACCGCTGTCCTTCAGTTCTCGTACCAAGGTAGCCACAGCCTCTCTATCCTCATCGCGGAGATTCTCTCTCAGAGCTCTACCAGACGCCTGTTTCCCGGAAGCAGGGCGTCCTCTCCTGTCGAAGTAATCCGGAACCGGGTAGACAGGAGTGTCAATATCCTCCCGAGAGCGCACCTTATCGATACGGAAGGGTGAGCCGCCGTAATAGAATTTCGTCTTCAGCGGGACGCGTCCGTCGCTGACTTCCTCCCAGAGATCGGTCGCTTGAGGCTTTTGAAGCGCTTCCGCGACAGCATCGAAGCTCTGCAGGTCACCTTCCTCCAGCAACCTGGACTCTACATACTGCCTCGACGGGAACTGATCGAAGCACCAAGACTTCTCAGGATAGTCTGCCTCTCCTGTAGTGACCAGTAAGGATATCTCGTCGTAATCAGGTCGATCCAGGAAGTCTCCTTCCAGTAGATCTCCGTGAATGTAGACGTTCCAAGAAGAACCCTGATTTCTATCAGTGAAATCCCACCAGACAGGCGTCCTTTCAAACTCCATACCGAAATCCCAGAGCTTCGACTGCGAATAACTGTCACTCCTCTCCTTACTTACTGTGGAAATATCCGTGCTGGTTGCTCCGCTCACACTGAAAGGTTGCGTTAACAAAAATTAAACCGCTTCAGAGACACGAATCAATTTAAAAAGAGGCAGTTAATTTCCGGACATGGTCAGCATCACTCGAACCAAGGGTGGACGTTTTGTACACCGTCCGGTCCGCCCCACATCGTTCTAGTGCAGCTGGCCGCGGTTCTTTCTACCGACTGATAAACGAATTTAAGGTTGGCATCCGCCAGCGTTTACAGGAGGCGATGGAATTTGCCTGAAGGAGAGTACAACGCGGAACAGATCGAATCAAAGTGGCAGAAAAAGTGGGTCGAAGACAGTACTTACGAGTACCCTGGAGAGGTATCGAACGTGTTCTCGATAGATACCCCGCCTCCAACCGTTTCAGGCCACCTCCACATGGGTCATCTCTACCAGTTCACGTTACAGGACTTCGTGGCCCGCTACCGCCGCATGAGGGAGAGCGATGTTTTCTTCCCTTTCGGCTACGACGACAACGGTATCGCCTCCGAGCGGTTGACGGAAAGAGAACTCGGCATCGAGCACCAGGACTTCTCAAGGCCCGAGTTCCAGCAGAAGTGCCGGGAGGTCTGCAACGAGTACGAGGACGAGTTCACAGAGAAGATGCGACAGCTAGGGTTCTCGATGGACTGGGAGAACACATACAAGACGATAGAACCCCGCGTACAAAGAATATCGCAGCTCTCCTTCATCGATCTATACGAGCAGGGACGGGAGTACAGGAAGAAGGCACCCGCCATCTGGTGTCCTGACTGCGAGACCGCCATCAGCCAGGTCGAGATGGAGGACGCAGACAGGCACTCACACTACAACGACATAGAGTTCCCGCTGGCATCCGGCAACGGCTCGATAGTTATATCGACGACGAGGCCGGAACTCCTTCCCGCATGTGTCGCCGTCTTCGTTCATCCCGAGGACGAGTCGAACGAGCATCTGGCCGGCGAGAAGGCGGAAGTCCCACTGTTCGGCCACGAGGTCCCGATAATAAAGGACGAGAGGGTCGACACGGAGAAGGGCACCGGCGTCGTGATGTGCTGCACCTTCGGAGACCAGACCGACATCGAGTGGTACCAGGCCCACGACCTTGACCTCCGGATAGCGATAGACTCCTCCGGAAAGATGACAGATGTGGCTGGCGACTACCAGGGCATGAGCACCGAAGAGGCCCGGGAAGCCATAGCCGAGGACCTCGAGATGGAGGGATTGCTGCTGGAAAGGCGCGAGATAACACATACAGTACAGGTCCACGAGAGATGTGAGACCGACATAGAGTTCCGGGTCACGAAGCAGTGGTACGTCAAGATACTCGACCGGAAAGACAAGTACCTGGAAGCCGGGAGAAAGATGGACTGGTATCCCGAAAAGATGTTCACCCGTTACAGGCACTGGATAGAAGGACTCCAGTGGGACTGGTGCATCTCCCGGCAGCGCGACTCGGGCATCCCGTTCCCTGTCTGGTACTGCAGGGAATGCGGGGAGGAGATACTCGCTGACCCGGAACAGTTGCCAGTAGATCCCATCGAGGAGGAGCCGCCGGTAGAGGGGTGCCCGGAGTGCTCTACTACATCCTTTGAACCCGAGGAGGACGTCTTCGACACATGGGCAACGTCGTCCCTCACACCCCTGATCAACGCGGGCTGGGACTGGGACGGGGAGGAAGGCGACGTTGTGATGTCGCGCCCCGAACTCTACCCGATGAACCTCAGGCCGCAGGGTCATGACATCATCAGCTTCTGGCTTTTCCATACCGTTGTAAAATGCCTTGAACACACCGGCGAGGTCCCGTTTGATGCTGTCATGATAAACGGCATGGTGCTCGACGAGAACCGGGAGAAGATGTCGAAGTCGAAAGGCAACATCGTCTCGCCGGATGAAGTGCTGGAAAAGTTCCCGGTTGACGCCGCAAGGTACTGGGCCGCGGGAACGAGAATCGGCGACGACTTCCCGTTCAAGGAGAAGGACCTTGTCGCGGGGGAGAAACTGATGAGGAAGCTCTGGAACGCCTCCAAGCTCGTACAGGGGCTCGTGACCGCGGAGAACATCCGCCTGAGCGAGGACGAGTTCGACCCGATAGACCGCTGGATGCTGGCGGAGCTGGACCGGACGATAGAGAACGCGACACTTCAGATGGACAACTACGGCTTTTCAAAAGCGAGAGACCGGGTCAGGGAATCCTTCTGGAACACTTTCTGCGACAACTACCTGGAAATCGCGAAGCAGAGGGAACGCAGTGAATCCATGCAGTACGTGCTCCAGCACGCCCACCAGGCATACCTCAAGATGTTCGCGCCGTTCCTCTCCCATGTAACGGAGGAACTCTGGAACGAGATGTACTCAGGAGAATCCATCCATCTACAGGACTGGCCCTCCACC
>CAZVPZ010000004.1:29578-45437 GCA_964629245.1 uncultured archaeon
ACCGACGTTGAGGCGGATATGGAGGCAGGAGAGAACGCGATGGAAGTCATAGGCGCGCTGAGAAAGTACAAGACCGAGAACCAGTTAGCACCTACCGCCGAACTCAATCACGTCCAGGTCTACGGCCGCATCGAAGGTTTCGAGGACGAGATCAGCGAGGTCATGCATATCGGTGAACTGGAGACGCGCGAGGAAAAACCGGAAATCGAATCCCAGATAGTCGAGATAAAGCTCGACTACGAGAAAGCCGGTCCTGAATACGGCGACCGGATATCCGAGATAGAGGAGGCACTGGAAAACAACGAGTGGCAGATAGAGGACGGCCACCTCGATGTCGCAGACGCGAAGCTGGCACCTGAGATGTTCGAAGTGGTGGAAGAACGTGAATACCAAGGCCAGGGCGAGATGTTTGAAACCGAGAACGCGCTCGTGATAGTGAGGTAGAAATATGCACATAGGCATCTCCTTCGACCCGGAGAGAGACTACGTGGAAAGGGCTCAGGAGGTCTCCGAAAAGTTCGACCTGGTAGAGCTCAGCGTCGGAGAGCTCGCCAAGGATACTGGAGAGATAGACCTGGAGCGGTTGAAGGAGGTACTCGACAGGAAAGGTCTCGAACCCATAGTGCACCTCCCGTTCCGTCAGCCCATCGCGACCACGGTGGAAGAGTACAACCGGGCGAAACTGGAATACTACAGGAGACTTCTGGAACTCGCCTCCGAACTCGGCGCGGAGAAGGCAGTGGTACACTGCAACCTCAGGTGGGGACAGGAAAAAGATGAGGTCCGGGAAGAGCTGAGAAGCCAGATAGCGGCGATAAAGGAACAGGGGGAAGAGACTGGTTTGGAGGTCTGCTTCGAGAACATCTTTTCCGAGGAGACGAAGCCCGCCGAACTGATGGAGTTCGGCCAGATACTTGAAGAACTGGGGGCGTCGATGTGCTTCGACATAGGCCACGCGGTGGCGGAGGTAGGAGAGAAGGACGCCTTGAAATTCCTGGGGGAGTACAGTCACCTTGTATCTCACCTCCACGTCCAAGACACCCGAAACCAGCAGGACTCCCACCTCGTGATAGGCGACGGCGAGATAGACTTCGAAGAGTTCGCCTCGCACCTCCAGGACTTCGAAGGCACCGCGATACTCGAGATATTCACCGAGGACGCGGAGCTCCTCGAAATGTCAAGGAAACGGTTGCTCCGGCACTTCTGAAATCGGAGTTAAAAGCGTTTATCCACCAACTCAGTCCATGACAGAAGAAACACACCCGGAGATGGGCAAGTACCAGCTTAAGAAGCTGATAAAGAAGCTGGAGGACATCCGGGGACGGAACACCGAGCTTGTCTCCATCTACGTGCCTTCGGGGTATGACATGCGGAAGATAAGTGACTTCATAACGTCGGAGGCCTCTGAGGCGGAGAACATCAAGTCCAAGCACACGAGGAAGAACGTCCAGGCCGCTCTGGACCGCATCGGGAGGCGCGTGAAGGAGGAGCAGGAGACGCCGGAGAACGGCGTCGTCTTCTTCGCAGGCAACGTCTCCGAGCAGGAGGGAAGGCCCGACATCCAGCTCTGGGAGGTCGTTCCCCCGAAACCCATCGAGTCGCGGCGCTACCGGTGCGACAAGGAATTCGTCCTGGAGCCGCTCCGGCAGATGATAGTCGACGACCGCGTCTACGGCCTTATCGCGCTGGACAAGAACGAGGCCGCGATAGGCGTGCTCCAAGGCTCTAACATCAAGACGCTCTACACACTGGAATCCGAAGTTCCGGGTAAAACAAGAGCGGGAGGTCAGAGTGCGCAGCGTTTCGAGCGCTTCAGGGAGCAGATGCTCAAGACCTTTCTGGACGATATAGCGGAGAAGGTGCAGAACGCGTTTCTCGAGAAATCGAGGGAGGACAAGCTCCTCGGCATCTTAATAGGAGGACCGGGCTTCGTGAAGGAGAAGCTCATGGAGGACTATATACATCAGGAGCTGGAGGACGAGGTCATCGCGGTGAAATCCCTCAACTACTCCGGAGAGGAGGCGCTGAAGGAACTCGTCAACAAGGCCGAGGACTCCATAGAGGATGCGGCGGTAGTCCACGAGAAGAGACTTGTAAACGAGTTCTTCGAGAACCTGAAAGAGGAGAACGGCAAGAGCGAGTACGGGCTGGAGCAGGTGCTTGAGGCGATGGACATGGGCGCAGTCGAGACCGTACTGATATCCGAGGACTACGACATGTTCGAAGCCCGGTACAGCTGCGGCAACGGCCACGAAAAGGTCGTCCACGAGGAGAAGCCGGAGATAGATGAGAGTGTCGAATGCGACGAGTGCGGCGAGACGATGGACCTGGAGCAGATGAGCGACATCGTCGAGGTGTTCGAGGAGAAGGCCGAGCAGATGGGAAGCGGGATAGAGATCATCTCGACGGACCACGAGGAAGGGAAGAGGCTGAACAACATGGGGGGTATAGCGGCGATCCTCCGGTACAGGATACGCTAGCGATTCCTAGGGTTTAGTTTTTAAACCAGCATCGGGAAATAGTTCTCAGGTGTTTAAATTGGAAGCTAGGATTGGTGAAGTCGCCGGATATGTCGTGGACTATCTTGATTACGCTGGAGAGGCCTCAGTGAGTTCGATAGTTGATTCTGTTGATGTGCCCGGCACTAAGGTCTACATGGCGATCGGCTGGCTGGCCCACGAA
Source organism: uncultured archaeon (assembly GCA_964629245.1). Taxonomy (GTDB): domain Archaea; phylum Nanohalarchaeota; class Nanosalinia; order Nanosalinales; family Nanosalinaceae; genus CAZVPZ01. Next base: position 32,261 of record CAZVPZ010000004.1, read on the forward strand.
GGCACGGTAGAGTTCCTCGAAAAGGAGAGAGGGAACGCTGTAAGGCTGAAGTAGTCGAAGGATTTCTATAGTTTGGGGCCGCTAGACTGGGCTATGGAGATAGTCAACTTGGCCTCGGACGCCGCCGGTTTCACAGGAAACGTATGGCTTCTAAGCAACTCCGAAAACGTTCTTGTCGACGCAGGCACCGGGGAGTCATGGGACGCGATAAAGGAGCTTGACGCCGTTGACAGGGTAGTTATCACTCATTCACACTACGACCATGTTGACAACCTTCCGAGAATTGTTGACATGTTCTCGCCCGAAGTGTACGCGTTCGAACCCGGCAACCTCCCGGTCAACGACGTGAACCGCATCAGAGACGGCGAAAAACTGGAGCTCTGCGGCGTTTCCTTCACGGTCTTCCACACGCCAGGGCACCGTGACGACTCCGTCTGCCTGTACTCCGAGGAGTCGGGCGTGCTGTTCACCGGTGACCTGGTATTCCCCGACGGTGGCTTCGGGAGGACGGATCTCGACCAGGGCGACCGTGACGCGCTCATCGAATCCATCGAGAGTGTGGCAGAACTGGATGTCGGAGAGATGTACTCCGGCCATGGAAAGCCGGTTAGAGACGTGGATAGCGACATCGAGAGGTCCCTGGCGGAGGCGAGGAAGCGGGAGCCGAAGTACTAGACAAGTTTCTTTACCTTGTCTATTATCTTCCTGGCCTTCCAGTAGTAGCCCTTCTCGATAGCCCTCTCCACCTTGCCCATCTCCATCATCAGCTCCTGCCGCGCTATCTGTTCGTCTTCTCTCACCTTGTGGGCAAGCCGCGTCGAAAGAACCGCCATATCATGCTCCAGCTTCTTCCTCTGCTCCCGTCTCATCACGGAGAGGAGGCCGAGCATCGCGACCGCTGCAGCGACCGGGCCGACCAGAGCTATGCCCAGTATGCCGCCGCCCGAACCTTCATCGGCTGATGTCTCCTGCAGAGTCTCGTTCGTCGTGGTCTCCTGTGGTTCAGGCTCCTGCTCGCACCTGTCAACCACCTCCCAGCTGTCGGGGACGTCGCACGAGGTCGGGAAACGGAGGCAGGAGTCACCCGAACTGGCGTTCACAGGCCCTTTACAGCTCTTCATCCTCGGCACGGCTATACCGAAGACGGAGAAGTGGTCCACCCGGGCGCGGTAGATGTAGGCGTCGTCAAGCTCGGTCTCCAGCCGTGTCGGGAGTTCGGTTCGAACGCCGGAAAGCCTGTAAAGCGAGATGTTCTCCACGCGGTAATCCTTCCTCTCCAGCCACCGCTTCGGGACCCGGAAGGATAAGTTGACATGGTCAGTGGTGCCGTTCACAGTGACGTTAAGCATAGAATTGAACTCCAGCTCTTCCCACTGGTAGGCCTCCCTCTCCTGTTTCGTCAGGTTCTCTATCGTCAGGGAAAACTCTTCATCCGGATCTCCGCCGACTGACACCGAGCTTACAGGCGTATTTCTGGACTCGATCTCCACCTCATTTTTCCCGTCCGATGTCTTGATACCCGATATCTTCACACCCCTATCCGTCTCCTCGATTTCGGGTTCCTCAGGAGGCAGGTAAAGCCCTCCGCCTCCTCCCCCTCCGGAGTTATCGGAACCGTCAGACCCTCCTGAACCTCCAGAACTGCCGCCGGTATCTTCCTCCGGGGCCTCGACCTTGAATCCTTCCCACGTCACGTTCCAGTTGCCCGCAAAATCGGTCGCGTTAAAGCTGGCGTTGTAGTCTCCTTCACCCATGTCCAGCTTCCTGCCGAATAGGGTTCCGTTCTGCTTCTGGAGAGAGTGAGAGGTGGAGTCGACACCCAGTTCTACCGACTTCACTGGCTCCGTCAGAGTCACGTTAAACCAGATGTCGCCCTCCTCGTAGCTGTCCTTGAGGGGCGAGGTCACCTCTATCCCGGGGGTCGTGGTATCGACACTGAAAGTAGAGGTCGTGGAGTTGGTGTTGCCGAAGCCGTCCCTGGCCGTTACCTCAAGGCTGTTATTCCCGATCGCGAAGCTGTAGGTCGTGTTCAGCCAGTAACCGCCGCTCTTCACCATGGTCAGGTTGAGGCTGGAGTTGACGGTTGCGTAAACCTTGCTGGCCGCCTCGTCCGCGGTCGCATTGACGGTCACGTTCCGGATGGAGTAGTTGCCCAGGGGCGCATTCAGCGAGACGTGGGTGAGGTTGTCTACAGAAAAGTAGACTCCCGTAGAGTTGGTGTTGCCCGTGGGATCTTCGACATAGAAGGTGACGTGGTGCGTTCCCTCCCCGAGTTTCGACGAGTTCTGGTAGAAGGAACCGCTTTCACGGAGGGTCCTGTTGCCGCCTGAATCGACCGAGTGCTTCGCCTCCGCCAGAGCCTCGCTGGAAGTGATGTTGAAGGAGGTCAGCTCGGTATCGTAGGTCTGGTTGAGCGGCGACACGACATCTATCACCGGCGGCCGCGAGTCCTTCCAGAACGGACGGTTAGGGGTCGCATTAGTATTGTTGAGGCTGTCGACGGCGAACGCCCTGACCTCGTTTAATCCCTCCGCGAAACTGTAGCTGGTGTTCAGCCAGTAGCCTCCCTGGAAAGCGGTGGTAATGTTGAGCGTGCCGTTGACGGATAACAGGACCGTGATGTTGGCCGGCGCGGAAACGTTCACATCAGGACTCGAGGAGTAGTTAACGTCCCTGGGAGTGTTGAGGGAGACCGTCGGCGGCGTCGTATCGACCGAGAAAGACCGCGTAATCGAATCCTCGTTGCCAAGGCTGTCGTTGAATCCCAGGGTCAGGTTATGGATACCCTCCCCTGTCACGTTGAAGGTGGTGTTGCCTGAGATAAAGGTGGTCTCTCCTGCATCAACTCTGTACCAGGTCCGGCTCGCGTTGCCCGTGAACTCGAGTGGGAGGACATCAACGGTGCCGTAGGTCGTGTTCAGTGGTTTCACTAGCTCTATATCGGGCGCCGTGGTATCGATAGAGAAGTAGACGGTCGTAGAGTTCAGGTTGTCCACTGTGTCGTTGACCTCGAAAGTAGCATTGTGGAGTCCATCGGAAAGACTGATACTGGTGTTGAAGTACCGGGAAAGGGAATCATTCGAGAGAAGCCTCTCTTTGCCGTCTACACTCAGCTTAGTCCAGGATGCGGCCTCGTCAAGACTGAAGTTGAAATCCGGCGTCGAGGTGTGGGTCGTGTTCTCCGGTGAGTCGACAGTAAGTACCGGAGAGGTGCGGTCGACAGAGAAGCGGACTTTCTCCGAGATCAGCCCGTCGGTGTAGTTAACGTAGAACGTGACCTGGTGGAAACCCTCGGAGACCTCGACCGTGGTGTTATGGAATTCGGTCAGGGAGGAGTTGACCATCGAATAGTTCTGGGAGCTGAACGTCAGGTAGGCCCCCTGAACCGCGCGGTCCACCGTGATGTTGAAGCCCGGGTCACCACGGTACGTGGTATTGAGCGGCGACTCTACCGTTATCTCGGGAGCGCTCTCCACGGTCATGTTGGAATCTATCAGAAGTGTATAGTTCTGGTCAGGTTCCGGGATGTTGTATCCCTCCACAGTTATGTTGTAGTCGCCCGGCGGCACCCTGACCTGCTCGACGTTGTTTGTGTGGTCCTCCCTGTCCCGCCTCGCTGTCTCCTTCCTGCCCGCCCAGTCCAGCGTCCAAGGGTAGAACCGGTGGCCCGTCGAGTTCTTCACCACCAGGTCAAGGTCGTTCACCAGCGCCTTGGAGGCAGTCGTCTGTCCGGGGTAGTCGCTCCACACCAGTGTCAGCGACGCGTTGCCGGAGTCGAGGCTGTAGCTGTAGTTGTCCTCCGCTCCCTGATCCAGCGCACCTTTCTTTACCAGGTTCCGCTTCCCGGCCTCCTCCACATAGTTGACCGCCTTCCTGCCGTTGACCATCCCCCAGCCGGATATGTAGTCGGGCCCGGTCCGGTTCATCTCGTCGGCTGTTTGGATCAATATCGCCTTAACAGTTGCCGGAGAGGGAGTCCTGCCAAAGCTCTGGTTAAAATCCTGATTCAGCAGTATCACCAGACCGGAGACAGCAGGTGCTGCCATCGAAGTACCGCTCTTGTACCCGTACGGATAGGAACCACTGCCCTGCGGCATAGTGGAGTATACGCCTCCACCGTTCGCCACGACGTCAGGTTTTATCCGGCCATCGTCAGTTGGACCCCAGGAAGAGAAGTAAAGTATTTCGCCCGTGTCATCCGCAGCTCCCACGGTTATCGTGTTCTTCGACGTCGCGCCGACACCGCTGGTGGTGTTGTACTTGAAGCTCCAGTCATTGCCCTCGTTTCCTGCCGAGAAGATGACTGAAAGAGTGCCGCTGACAGAAGAAGCCTCTCCGCTTATGATGTCATCGTAGGCCCTGGACCAGCTACCGTAGTCCCCCATATCCGCTGGGTCAACGATGTTCCAGCCCCAGGAGTTCTGGGAAAGAAGCGAGCCGTATGTCAGGGCGTCGTCCGTTTCATCGTAGACCTCGCTGGTGCTGGAGTCGGGCCACTCGTAGCTTATGAGCCGGGCGTCAGGCGCCATCCCACGGTAGGTGTTATCGACCGTACCGTTGCCGAGCATGATCCCTGCGACATGGGTGGGGTGGTCGTCAACGCTACATGCCGACTCGCCGCAGCCCTGGTCGCCTATGACCAGCTTGCCCGAGTAGTTAAGGTCCTCATGCTTGCCTGCCCATCCGCCGTCCGATTCTGCGGCTGTGAATCCCTCACCCGTCAGGTTGTAGGATAGCGACTGGAGGTGGTCGACCTCTATGAGCTGGCGTGAATCGTCAAGCGAGGTGGTGGGTTCAGGAGGGATTTCCTCCACCCACTTGACACCGTCCTCGCCGCCTAGGTCCCTCACCTTCTCCACCAGATCGCCTGAAAGGTCGATGCTTATCCTCCAGCGTTTCTCGCCCTCCTTCGCAAGTGCTGTGCCGTGTTTACCCAGTATATCTTCCACATCCTGTCGGCTCAGGTCCTCGAAGAAGTTCACAATCACGATGGCGCTGCCGTTGCGTATGGAGCGGCTGGAAAGACCGTTCTTGAGTATGGAGGGCGATATGCTGTCAGCCGGCCTGATTTCCTCCACCATCCTGACCTCAGGGTTCGATGCGACTGTAGCCGTCATGGAGGCCGGGAACGAGGCGTACCAGGCTTTTTCAGGAACGTATGCAAGGAAATCTACACCGCTTTCCTTCCAGTTCTGTTTCTCCTTGGCGTTCAGCAGGTGGTCGAACTGGACGAGGTAGTGCCCTCTCTCCTCAGAGTCAGCTGAAGTGTTCGGGAAAGATATGTTGCCCGCATCTATTATCCGGGACTTGAGGTGTATCCTGTCCTCAGCCGCCGCACCTCCAATTATCCCGAGCGACAGCATTAAAGCAACTGCTAGCCTGAGTTCCTTTCCGTCTATGAAATTCCGCATCCGGGTTTACACTTCTTCAGGGATTTATTCACCCTCCTCCCTCTCTGAGACCCCGGCCTATGCCTAGATTTTGTACAGCTACTTAAAGTATATTTCTTACCGTGCCATTCCCCTCAGGATGTGGAGGTAGGCATCCCTGAACTTCCTGTAGCCCAGGAAGGCCACTACAGATCCCGCGGTGAGCACGAGCACCAGTGTTGACAGCGTGTCTATACGGGCCGCCATCATGAGGAAGTCGTCCTTCACGGTCCAGCCTATGTACGCCAGGAGGAAGTTCCTCGGGAGCATGCCTATGAAGCTCCAGACGCCGTACTGCTTCCAGTCCATCCTGAAAAGTCCCGCCGCACCCGAGACAAGGGATAGGGGAACGATAGGTATTGCCCTGAAGAGTGCGACATAGTACTTCTCGTGACCCGAGTCGAAGTGGTGTTCGAAACGCTGTAGCTCCTCCCAGGAAAGGTCGAGGTACCGGCCATAGTTCTCTATCATAGGTTTACCGCCGTAGTAGGCTATCGAGTAGACGAAGTAGGAGCTTATGACAGACGCAAGTGAGGCGGGAAGCGCAACGAAGGCGAATATCTCGAAAAGGGCGGGTAAAAGCTCGGTGGATCCGACAAGCAGGAAACCCGCGGCCATCGGGACCACTGGCGACGGAATCGGCACTATAACCTCCTCAACTATCGCCGCGATTATAACGGCTATAACTCCGTGCTGCTGTATAAGCTGGACTATAGCCTCCAGTCCCAGACCCGCAACCATATTTAGCTCTAGGCCCACATACTTATTTAAGCCATGAAAGCCGAGGTTCTGGGCCGCGAGATAGAGATAGATACCTCGCTGGTAGAGGAAGGAGATGAAGAGGTGCGCCTCCAGCTTTCTGAATACTCTAGAGGTGAGAGAAGAAGTTTCGATATCGATATCAGCTTCCCGGAAGGATTCACAGGCAAGGTGATGAGGTCGATGTCAAGAATATCTTACGGGGAGACCCGGAGCTACGGAGAGCTTGCGGGAGAACTTTGGACCTCCCCTGTGGCGGTCGGCCAGGCCTGCGGCCGGAATCCGCTGCCTGTTATCGTCCCGTGCCACCGTGTTGTTGGGAAGGATTCCACCGGCGGCTACCAGTACCCAGGCCTCAAAGAGAAGCTACTGCGGCTCGAATCAGGGACATGAGATATTCTATGAAACCCGTGAAGAACTCCATGAAAGACGTACTGGATAAACCAGTGCCAGAGTACTGTCGCGTCCGGTTGGGCACCTCAAGACGGTCGATTTCCAGCTCCTGTCCTGAAGGAGATGGTTTCGCCGAGTAGACAGGATAGTCATAGCTGTTGACCTCTTCCAGGCAGTCCTCGAACCTCTCCCGGTCATCGTACTTGCAGGGGGTCATGTCGAGATGCCGGGAGTATATACCCCACTTCTCCTGGCTGCTCTCCACCTCCCTGTCGACATCAAGGTCACGATAGAGCTGCCGCAGGCTTCCACCCTCGACAATATAGTTCCTCACGATGAGTTCAGAGTAGGCGTAGCCAAAGCTCCGCACATCGGCCCCGGAGGTAACCGGGCTCCAGGTCTTCATGTACTCTTTATCACCCTGGTAGTAGTTCCAGAGTTCATCCCTGTCGCCCTTCGGGGGAAGGGTGTAGATGTAGGTGTCGCTGCCTTTCTCCTGCCTGTAGGTCACCTCGTCACCGAAAAGCTCGGCCGGCGGCTGGTCCATCTCTCCACCGCCATAGAGTTTCCTCTTCACCAGGAACTCGACGTACTTGGAACTGCCCTCGTTGAAGTAGCTACTGCGGGTTAAATCCCAGTTCAGTTTTCTGTCGTTCAGGCCGTGGACCACTTCGTGGGCGAGCACGGGCAAGAAGTCCTCGTCTATCCTGCCGCTGCCGGGAGACCGTATCTGTATCGCACCGCTAACGTACTCTCCCGCGCTCCAGTCGTTGACCTTCGAGTTGTAGGTGTCATCTTCCATAACCGCGACAGGGAACCTCCTGAAGCTCTGGCTCAGGCCAGTCGTCCCCCGTGGGACCTCGTAGGCTATCTCTGCGCCATCAACTTTCTCACCGAAGAAGGAGAAATACCGTGTCTCGTGCCCGTCGCCGAACTTTATCCTGGTATTGACCGGTCCATCACCCCTGAATTGCATCGAGTTGTTGCCGAAGCCAGACTCGAAGCCGAAGTTCAGCCTTCCCGAGAGCAGGTCTTCCGCGTACACCTCTCCAAAGGTCTCCTGCCCCCTGAAGCCGGGAAGCGAGAGCGTGCGCTTGTAGAGACCGTCGTGAACCTCTTCCGCATCCTCATCTATCCTCATCCGTATCTCCAGCGTCTCGTTGTGGCGGGGCGGACCGGAGTTGGTCTCGATGGATATGGAGCTGTCGTAGACCTGGTAGTCCTCTATCTTCCCGAGTGAATCCCTGATAGAGAGCACCTTCGCGCCCTCCGGCTTGCTCCAGCTGAGCTCCCATCCCCGGACAGGGCAGCTGTCCCTGCATTCGAGCAGTACCGTGGCGTTGATGCTGACCCTTTGCGTGTCCGAGGAGATGTCATAGTGTATCTTCCCCGCCACACCCGAGACCAGCGATAGCACGAGTAGAAAAAGGATGAGTTTCCTCATAGCTCAGGCTGAGGGCTGAAGGAATAAAAGATATAGCTGTGGTATAGTTCCCATGGCGATACTTTCAGACCAGGACCTCGAAAAGCTTATCCGGGAACAGGACGCCGTATACACCACGCAGGGCCCCGACATCGACTTCGACCTCCAGCTCGGGCCATCTTCTTTCGACCTCAGGCTCGGCTACGATTTCGGCGTGCTTAACACACGGAAGCTGGAGATGATAGACACCAAGAACATGGAGACCTACTCCGACTACATAAACAAGGAGGATCACACGCCGGAGGAAGGAGTCGTCATCCACCCTGGGGAGTTCGTACTCGGCTCCACTCTGGAATCACTAAAGGTGCCGAAGAACCTGGTTGCGAGGGTCGAGGGCAGGAGCTCCTACGGCAGGCTGGGCATAATTGTCCACGCGACCGCGGGCTACATCGACCCGGGTTTCGACGGGGATATCACGCTGGAGATGCAGAACCTCGGCAACGCGCCTGTCAAGCTCTACCCTGAGGACAGGATATGTCAGGTGGTCTTCGAGACCATGACTTCGGAGGCCGACAACCCGTACGGCGAGAAGACCGATTCGAAGTACATGGGACAGACCGGCGCCACCGGCTCGAAGCTTGAGGAAGAGAAGCGATAGTGGAAAGATTTATAGTGTTGAAGTAGTAACTTTGGAAAGTGACACAGGACAACAGTCTCGGGGACGAGCTGGAGCCGGGAGACGAAGAGGTTGCGGGCCCTCTTGACCGCCTTGAAAGGTGGAGCGAGGACAGGAACTTCCGGAAGGAAGGCCGGGTCGGGTCGCGTTTTCTTTACCGTGACTATAGCATCGGCGGCGAGATCGCGAAATCCTCCCTGGGCGAGGAGTTCGAGCTCGACGGCCGGAGCGACGCGCTTGTAGAGACCGAGTTCAACGTCAACACCGGCAGGAGCCTCAACACGGTTACCGTCAGGGTATACGATAACAGGGTGGAGGTCTACGCGGACCAGCCGCTGGACGACAAGATACTTGAGAGCACGGGAACTGGCGATGTCGAACTCCTGGAGCTCGACCGTGAAAATTACGGACCGGCATAACCGGAACTACCGGAACGTTCAAGGCACGGCCTTTTAATACCGGTAACGCTCTTATTCTCATGCCTGGAAGCGGCACTGCCGACCTACTACTCCACTCCGGGCACGCACCGGGGTGGCTTTTCGAGAGGATGGAGGAACTTGGAGAGGTGATGACGGAGGCGGTCATAGAGGAGTACGGCCGGAAAGAGTTCCTTGGACGACTATCCGACCCCTACTGGTTCCAGGCCTTCGGATGCGTCCTCGGCTTCGACTGGCACTCCTCCGGCCTGACCACGACCACGATGGGTGCGCTGAAAGAGGCCCTGAGCCTGAAAGAGCACGGGGTCGCCGTGGCGGGCGGGAAAGGCAACACTTCCCGGCAAACACCGGCCGAGGTAGAAGGGAGCGGCCTGACCACTGCAAATGCTGAAAAACTCAAGCAGTCGAGCAGGATGAGCGCATCGGTCGACAACTCCTGCGTCCAGGACTCCTACAGTCTCTATCACCACACTATCGCCTTCACGGAGAACGGGGATTGGGCGGTGGTACAGCAGGGGATGAACGACAGCCATGCAAGACGGTACCACTGGTTCTCGGAAACTGCTGAAGACATGGTAGTTGAGCCCCAGTCGGCGATATGCGCAGATGACCGGCGGGACGCTGTACTCAACCTTTCCTCATCGAAATCCAGCGAAACACGGGAGATATCAGTCGACCTGGTCCAAGACGACCCCGACCACCTCGAGAGGTTCACGAAGAAAGGCCAGAGCTCACTCGAGAGCTTCATCTCCGGGAAGGAACTCCGGATGCCGGACCACCACTGGCTGAGGGAGGAAGACCTGAGCCCTCGCACCCTCAAAAACCTGGAGACTGCTTACGAGGTCCAGCCCTCCGACTACAGCGAGCTCCTCCGGGTGGATGGCATCGGAAAGAAATCACTGAGAGCCCTCGGACTGATAGCCGAGCTGGTCTACGGCTCGGAGAACGACTGGGACGACCCCGCGAAATACGCCTACGCCCACGGTGGGAAGGACGGCGCCCCTTACCCGGTCAACCGGAAGCGGTACGACCGCAGCATCGAGACGGTAAGACAGGTCGTCGAGGGCTCGGAAATAGGGAGAAAGGAGAAGAAAAAGGCCCTGAGGCGGCTGGGGGATCTTGAGGAAAACACTTGATCTTTGGTGCACAGGACCGCAAATAACAGTTATTTAAAGCTTCACTCTTCTCTAGCCCCCGTGATGACCGTAAAAGTCGTGGAAGACGAGAACGAGATACAGGAACTCGCCCACATGCTGTCCAGTTACTGGAGCGAGAGAGACATGGAGTACCCCGAAGAGTGGGCCGAAGACTACATCAAGAGAGGCCACGCCAAGGAGATAATGGGCGACAAGTTCTTCGTCGAGATAGGCGATGACGGCGTCACAGGCTCCATCTCCCTTGTATTCTGGGAGGGTGGAGTCGTGGAGATAAGGGATTTCTATGTCGTCGAAGGCGAGAGAGACTCCGGCATAGGACGGAAACTCCTCGACCGCGCCACCGAGTACTGCCGGGAGCGAGGTGTCCGGAAACTCCACGCAAAGGCCGTCCAGGATAGCGTGGAATTCTTCGAGAATCAGGGCTTCGAGAGAGAAGGGACGCTGAAGGACCACTTCAAGGATGGCGAGGACCTCGAGATAATGGCGAAGTTTCTCTAGACGGATGCGGTATTCATGACCGGCTCTTCTACATGAAGAAAGAACGGAGAGCGGTTGCTACACGCAGTTGGTGTGGCAGAAACCGCCTTCTTTCTCCATGAAGGCCTGATCGGCGTAAACGCCGTTTCCGCAGATGAGGCAGAACCCCAGCTGCCGTACTGATTCAGACAGTTTAATCCCCTCCTCCCATCGAAGGGTTCCCTTTCCTCCCATAAAAATAATGTTGTGGAGGAGACCCTATGTTCGGAAGAGGATAACAACGGGCTTAAAACGGTTCAGGGCGAAACGAGTGGCATGAAACCGGTAGATTCGCACTGCCATCTCGACTTCGAGCAGTTCGACGATGACCGAGGAAAGGTGATTGACCGGTGCAGGGAACAGCTCAAGTTCGTGGTCAACGCGGGAAGCAACCTTGAGCACAACCGGAAGGCGGTGGAGCTAGAGGAACGCTACCCGGATACGGTAATCGCGAACCTCGGCCTCCATCCCACCTACGTCGACGATTACGGCCAGCTGGACCGTATCCTCAACCAGATCCGGGAGGAAGAACCCGCGGCGATAGGGGAGATAGGACTGGATTATCACCACGTCAGGTCGCCGGAGAAGCGTGAGAGACAGCGGGAGGTCTTCCGAAAGATGCTCGAACTCGCGGAGGAGACGAATAAACCAGTGGTGGTGCATTCCCGGGACGCGGAGAAGGATGCGGTGGAAATACTGTCAGGTCATTCACCGGAAGGAATCATGCTTCACTGCTTCAACGGCGAGCCGGGACTCGCAGAGAAAGCGGCGGAAAGAGGTATGACGGTAGGTGTCTCCACCCAGGTTCTCTACTCGAGCCGCGTCCAGGAGATAGCCGAAAGGGTGGATCTCGGCGACATCCTCCTGGAAACGGACTCACCCTTCCTCTACCAGAACGAGAGGAACGAGCCGGTTAACGTGAAGGAGAGTGCTGAAAAGATAGCCGAGATCCGGTCGGTTGGAACAGAGCTGGTCGTAGAAGCCACCACATCGAACGCTAGGGAGTTCTTCAGGTAGGAGAACAATCCTTTATATCTTCCTCAAACAAGTTCTGGTATGGTACTGGGAAAGGTCAGGGACAGGTTGAACGGCGGTCCGAACGTCGCGGTTTTCGTGGACGGGCCGAACATGATAAGGAAGGAGTTCGACCTCGACCTGGACAGGCTCAGGGAAGAAGTCGGTGAACTCGGGAACATAAAGATGGGAAAGGTGTTCCTCAACCAGTACGCATCGGAGAAACTTATCGAGGCTATCGTCTCACAGGGATTCGAGGCTTCTCTCGGGCTCGGAGGAGAGAAAGACAAGGAGAGCGACGTAGACGTGTACATGGCAGTCAGCGCGATGGAGACCGTATTCAACGATTCAATAGATATCGTGGTACTTGTAACCCGAGACACAGACTTCCTGCCGGTGATACAGAAGGCGAAAGAACACGGAAAGGAGACCGTAATCATGGGCATGGAGCCCGGTTTCTCGACGGCTTTAAAGAACGCAGCTGACAGAGTAATAGAGCTTTGAGGTCTGGGAAGATGTTCCCAATAAGGCTTGACCCCATGGGCTTTCTAGACGTAATCGCCGGCGCCCTGCTGCTGTTCACTGTTTCCGCCCTTCCAGTGGCTTTCGCAGATTTCCACGCACTCTTCCTTATATTCAAGGGCTTCGGTAGCATGCTGAGACCGGTCCAGATGCCATTCCCGGTGTATATACTGGGAGGTGCAGCCGATCTCATATCCGCCGCCATCCTGTTCACGGGACAGCCCCCGGTACTCGTCGATTACAAGGGATGGATAGGCGCCCTCCTCTTCCTGAAGGGCGCCTGGACCCTGCTGGGATTCATGCAGGGTTAACGGCCTCAATCCCCAGCTCGTTCCAGATGGTGCTCCCCTCTCCCATGAAATCCTCCATTTCGATGTGGTCCATCGGCAATCACGATGACTAATGACCGGTGCGTGGTTTATAAAGAAGTGGAGATGATTCCGCGAATTCCGGTAGGGCTATCTCCTTCCGGCGTGCCTTCCTCCACGGGACCTGTCCTGTGAGGAGAGGCTGTCGTTTATCTGCTGGAGAAGATCTATTATCTGCTGGTTCTGGGACTTGATCTCTTCGAAGTCCCGCTGGTTGCCGCCTCCGCCACCTGCGTCCTGCTGCCGGTCGAACTGGAAACCCGCGCTCTCAAGCTTCTCTTGGGTCTCATTACTCACCTGGGGCTCTGAAGCGCCTCTCTGCGGTCTACCAGCCTGGGGATTCGGCGAGTCTAGGTCGTTCGAGGGCTGGTCGTTCCTCCCTGCGCCCTGACCTCCGGGTGCGGGAGCGGGGTTCTGGCCGCCCATCTCGGCGTCCGGACCCGTATCCATGTCCGGTCCAGGCTGGCCCTGATTCCCCCTAGG
>CAZVPZ010000005.1:0-43394 GCA_964629245.1 uncultured archaeon
CGACTCTCTGCCTCTCTCCTCCCGAGAGCTCGTCTGAACTGTGGTTCTTCCTGTCTCCCAGCCCCACTTTCTCCAGGGTTTCAGATGCCTTTTTCACCGCCTTCTTCCTGCTCTGCCCTGCCATCACAAGAGGCATGTAGACGTTTTCCAGGCTGCTGAAACCCGATAGCAGTGAGTAGAACTGGAAGACGAACCCTATACGGTTGAGCCGCAGGTAGGCTCTCTGTCTCTCAGAGAGCTTGCTCGTCTCCTTTCCCTCTATGTGGATCTTTCCAGAGGTAGGTGAGTCAAGCAGGCCTATGAGATGCATCAGTGTCGACTTCCCGCTCCCGGATGGTCCCATTATAGAGTTGAAGCTGCCCTTCTCTATCTCGAGGTCGACACCGCTCAACGCCTCTACCTCCACCTCGCCCATGCTGTAAGTCTTCTTGAGTGCCTCAGTCGTTATGCTGTTTTTCATCTCTGCTCTATTGTTTCGACTATGTTTTTCTGGGATACCAGGTAGGCGGGTATCAGTCCCGCCACTAGGGCTGCGGCTAGAAGCCATATGCTCCTGGTGACCAGAAGGTTTTGTGAGAGGACCGTGGATAGCTCACCTATCGGTGTTTGGAGCGGGTTGAGGTTGAGTGCGAGGTGCACGGAAACCATCAGGATGTTGCCGATTACCACACCCGCCAGCCCGAATATGAGTGCCTCGAGCACAAAGGTGTACATCACCTCGCTTCTTTCAGCGCCGAATGACCTGACTATACCCGTCTCTCGAGACCTCTTGTTAGTGTTTATGAATATCACGACGCCGATTGATGTGACCGCCACTATCAACCCCACCAGTGAGACAACTCCCGTGACGATGGAGAAAGTCGAGTTTATGCTCTGGGCCACATCCGAGACCTCCCTCCATGTCTGTATCTCGCCCCCTACATTCAGCCGCTTCAGCCTCTGCTTGAACTCCTCCGCCTGGCTCCTGTCATCCAGCAGGACTTTCACGGAGGACGCCTCTCCCTCCGCTTCCAGGATTTCCTCAGCGGTCTCGTACTTCACGAATACCTGCCTTATAACGGTTCCCGGCCCCGGCCTTCCGATCTTCCCCGCCACCTTCAGCTCCAGGCTGTTGTTCAGGGCCACCATCTTGACCTTCCTTCCGCGTGTCACATCGAGGCCTTCATCGCCCAGCTCGTTTTGACCCTCTGCAAGGCTACTACCTATCAGCACCATCCTGTCCGCGCCCTTCCTTATCCCCTCTCCTTCGACTACACGGGAGCGGTAGACCTCAGATTCCGGGGTCGAGGTGCCTATGGTGGGGGCAGTTACCTGGTTTCCACGGTACAGGAGGCTGGAGGAGAACTCCAGTCTTTTCTCCACTTCCTTCACCCCGGGCAGCCCCTTTATCTTCCTGACTAGGGAATCGGGGTTCTTCAGACGGCCCTCATCGGCCTCTATAAGTACGTGTCCCGTCTGTGTCTCCACTATGTTCTGGGTGAATGAACCGCTTAGTCCCTGGATGAAAGCCGGGAAGAAGGTCAGGTTAAGGAATGAGAAGCTCAACATCGCGATGACTATCAGGCTTATCTTCCTGTCCTCGAGTATGTCCCTCTTGGCGAGCAGCAGTACGAACCTATATCTCTTCCAGTTCATCCCTTCCTCTCTTCCTCCAGTAGAACAGCCCTGCAAGGACCAGGAGGCCTGCGATGCCAGCGAAAATCGGTAGTGAGGAACTTCTCTTCTCAGCCGAGAAACTCACGTCTGCACTGAAAGTTTTACGAGAGCTGTCCGAGTATCCTGTTTTTACCGTGCAAGAGGAAGTCCTTTTCCGCGGTATCACTTCGAAAGTCATCGGCACGCTCTCGCCGTCATCAAGCTGTCCGACGTACGATTTACCCGAGAGGACCTCTGCCTCCTCGCACTTGATTTCCGATGAGATGGCTTCAGCCTCACCCGGCCCTATATTTTCCAGCTCCAATATCACGCTAGTTTTACTGCCCAGAACCGCATCCTCGGCATTGAGGTCTCCCAGTACGAGTTCCGTCTCCTCCGAGACATCTACCTTCAGGTCGAAGCTTGTCTCAAGTTGCTCGGATTCATCCATGTAGACCGTTTCAAGCTCGAAAGATTTTACCCCTGAACCTATGTCCTCGTCAGTTTTGAGCACCATGTCGAGCTTCTCCTCCTGGCCCGGCCCGAGGCTTTCGATCGTTGCCGTGGACGGCCTGAATGACATCCTGTCAGAGGAAGGTGTCAGGGTTATATCTGTGGCTTTGTCCGTCCCCACGTTCTCGACCGTCAATGTGATATTGGACTCCTTTCCCGGTGCCGACCCGGTTCCTGAGCTCTCGACGTTCAGCCTTGGTTCGCCATCGACCTCGAACTCGTACTTTTTTACAATCCCGGTCCCGCCGCTTGAAAGCCCTATATCGACCGGGTAGGTTCCGGAGTATGCGTCTTCTTCCACCTTGAAGTAGAGTGTTCCGACCTTTCTGCACCCTCCGCATAGCTGGAACTCCTCCCCGAGATCAGAGGTAGTTCCCGTGTACGATATGCCTTCAGCGGTCTCCACATCTACACCGGGGAAAGAGGCCTGGGTCGTACCCTTGTTTTCTACCTTGATGAAAAGCTTTACCGTGTCGCCCGGAGAGGCAATCACGGGCTGAGAATCCTGGACCTCTATAACTGGCTCAACGGTGGCGGCGGAACTGCCCGCCATCAGCACTATGAACACGTAAAACCATGCCAGGCGCATATGAGCTATTCACCGGGGTATGGATAAAAAACCATGCCAACGTCTCCAGGCGAATCCTAAGAGACCGAAAAAATCATCACCTTTTAACGCCGACCATCCGGTGCTCCGTTCCCAGCACGTCCTTCCGGTAGGTCTCCACCTCTTTTTGCTTTTCCAGGTAGTTAAGGCAGCGGTGGACATCCGCTTCGTCGAACTCCAGTTCCCGGGCCAGCGCCAGCGCAGAGGGTTTCCGTCCCTCTCTTATCAGTTCTACCGCCTTCTCCTTCACTATTTCTGCTCTCTGCACTGTAACTAGTTTAAATCAGCGCTAGAAAAAGGTTTTTCTATGGACCCCGGCGAAATCGACGCGGGAGACGACCTTGAAGACCTGGTAGGAGAGCTGGAGCAGGGGGAAAAGGTGGTCCTCGAGAGGGAGAAGCACGAGATGGTGGAGTCAAAGCTTCAGGAGGTCGCAGAGCAGCTGCGTTTCCTCCACGAGGAGATCGGGCCGAAAGATTAAAGTTTTTATCGACGTAAATAAAACCCAAGTGATCATCATGAGAAGAATGAAGAGAGACTCCTTCGACGAGATCTTCGACCAGATGCAAAGCGTCTTCAACGACTTCCAGGACATGAGCAGGGACCTGGCAGGCTTCAGCAAAACCGTCCCTGTAGACGTCCGGAAGGAAGACGGGCGTATTGTCGTGAGAGCGGACCTGCCCGGCGTCAGCAAGGAGGATATCAACCTGAAGGCCGACGAGGACACGCTGGAGATATCCGCGGAGAGTTCCGAGGAGATGACCGAGGAGAACGAGAAGTACCTCCGCCGGGAGCGGTCCTCGAGGTCCTACCGCAGGACAGTGATGTGGCCAGCCAAGGTCAACCCTGACACCATCCACGCACACTACGAGGAAGGCGTCCTGGAAGTCAGCGCAGACATGGAAGAGGGAGAGGGAAGCAGGCACATCGATATCGAGTGATTCCCGCAAACCCTCCTTTCTTTTTCTACCGTCTCAGGACGTAGTTCCCGCCATTTTCCTCGATGGAGACGTCGCGGTCGAACTTCTTTACGACTTCTACAGAGGTCTGTACGTGGTCCGTCAGACGCGGGATAGACACCTCCCCGCCGACCACAGCGAGGAATACCACCAGCTGGTCTGCCATGTGTTCGTCGACCGCAGCGTTCCCCGAATGGAACCTCTTGAACGCCTGCACCACCTCCCTGGAGACCTCCTCCGAGCGCTTTCCCCGCTCTCCCAGCGAGTCGAAGCCCGCTACCGAGTTCTCGTACACCGCCTTCAAGGTCAAGGAAGAGCCCGGTGAATCAGTCTCGACGTATTCGACGTTTTTCTCCAGTTCGGTGGAAACGCGGGAGTTCTTCAGCATCCTCGCCGCCTCGTCAGCCTGTCGGTCCGCAACGCTACGTTCCTCCAGCTCCCGTGAAGCCTTCGAGAATATCTCGAATCGCTGCAGTTCACCGCGCGCCCTCAACTCCACAGGCTCCATCGAGAACGCCCTGGTCTCCAGTTCGACCTCCCCGCCACCCCGGGGATAGAAGCCCGTCTTTCCCAGCTCCAGCGACGCATCCATCCCGAACCGAGACAGCAGCGGCAGTTTCACCTCACGGAGGTACGCCACCGTGGGAGACCACTTCACGTCAGTCCCGCCCTTGACTGTCACGCGGAAAGGCTCCGGGAACTGGGTGATAACCGGTAGCAGAGTGTCGAGAAGAAGGGTGACGCTTCCCGCAGTGCCGATATTCACCGTGAAGCCGTCGCTTCTCAGACCCGACGGCCGGAACTCCAGTCGTTTCGATCCCTCTTCAGCGCCCTCGACCTCCGCCTCAGCCATCCTTGCCGCGGCCTTCACCGCCTTGAGGTGCTGGCGCTTCAGTCCAGGGTTCGGGCGGCGGGAGCGGACGTTCTCCATCCGGAAAGCCTCACCTGTCACCGCCGATAGCGCCAGGGAGTTCCTCAGCATCTGGCCGCCGCCGCTCGAACCGTCTATCTCTATCATGTAAATTCCCGGGTTGTGGAAACTATTAAATCCGATTCGTTGCAACAACCCGATTTATGGAGAAGGCCGCGGTAATAATAATCGCAGCGGTGCTCTTGGCACCCGGCGCCCTCGCACAGCAGGACGATGCACCTCCAGAAGACGGCCTTGAGGACTCGAACTCGACCGAAAGGGGGGTGATAGGCTCCACGGTGGGTAGTATCGCGTCCGGTATCTATAGCTTTCTGGTCGAGTTCGCCGCGGACGTGGTGGAGGAGGTCATGGCCAGGAATTCGTAGCCGCCTCATCCTATTTCAATTTCAGGTGTGAACTAGGCCTATGGACCAGTACTTCAGCCAGACGCCGGAAGAACTCGAACAGTTCCTCGACTTCATAGAAGACGACCTGGACAACGTCCGGCGGGTGATAGATGGGGTCGAAGAGAATGGTATCGACGCCGATTTCATGGTACACGCCAAGGCTGAGACCGTGCAAGAATCAGCGGACAACACCGACGTGGAGAAATCAGAGATCGTCAAGACCCTCGTATTCATAGCGGACGAACCAGTAGCGGTGCTCTGCCCTGGAGACATGAGGGTGAGTGAGCAAAAACTTTCAGGTATAGTGGGGAGCGAGGTCAGGATGGCGGATCCCGGCGAGGTACGTGAGGCAACGGGGTACCATGTGGGGGGCGTATCTCCCTTCGACCTGGACATACCCGTCTACATGGAAGAAAGCATACTCCACCAGGAACGCGTCAAACCCGCCGCCGGCTCGCGGGTGGTCGGCATCACCCTCACACCGGCCGATCTTCGCGACATCACAGATGCAGAGGTCGTGGAAGTCGGGGAGAAATAACAGTTTTAACCGTTAGAGTCGATTAAGGGTTTTATTATGGAGATTGAAGAACGGAAAGAGCTGGTGCTGAGGAACACCGAGGAAGTCGTCACAGAGGAAGAGCTCGAAGAGGTTCTGGAAAAGGAGACTCCCCGGTGCTACGTCGGCTACGAGACCTCGGGACCTGTTCACCTCGGCCACTGGATATCCGTACGTAAACTCCTCGACCTCCAGAAGGCGGGTTTCCAGCCTGTAGTGATGTGGGCCGACCTCCACACCTTCCTCAACAGGAAGGGCGACGAGGACTGGATAGACGCCATGACCGGTTACTGGCAGGCCACCTTCGAAGCCCTGGGACTTGAGGCAGAGTACGTGCTGGGACGCTCATTCGAGGAGAAGACAGAGTATTTCCACGATGTCCTCAGGATGTCCCAGGAGGTCACCCTGAACCGGGGTGAAAGAGCCATGGGAGATGTCGCCTCGGGAGAGAAGACGTACATCTCACACGTCGTATACCCTTTGATGCAGGCACTTGACATCGAGTACCTCGACCTTGATCTTGCGGTAGCGGGAATCGACCAGAGAAAGATACACATGCTCGCACGCGAGAAGCTCCCCAAAATGGGCTACAGGAAGCCCACCTGCCTTCACTGGCCGATGCTCGCATCGCTGACCGGCACAGGGGAGAAGATGTCCTCAAGCAAGAAGGAGACCATGTTTCCCCTGCACGCGGAGCCCTCACACATCGAGGAAGTGATCGAGGGCGGCTACTGCCCCGCCGGCCTGGTCGAAGACAACCCTGTGCTCCAGATAGCCAAGTTCTTCATCTTCGGCGCCGATAGAGACCTGGACGTCGAAAGGCCGGAGAAGTACGGCGGCGATGTCAAGTACTCTGATTACAGCGAGATGGAGGACGACTTCGTGGAGGAAGAACTCCATCCCCAGGACCTGAAGGCGGCGGTCGCATCAGAACTAGTCGACCGGCTGAAGCCCGTGAGAGAACGGTTCAAAGAAGAGCCCGGACTTCTAGACCCTCTGGAAGATATAGGCCACGAGAAGCCCGGCTACATCGGCTAAACCTATAAAAAACTAATTTACCGATTTTAACCGTGGTTCAAATGAAGGGTGGACGTTTTTCCACACGGCACGTATGAACGCTTTCTAAACCCTTTTAGCTATAAAACTGTCCTCCTATGTGGTTTCCATGCTTGACATAGAACTCTTCCGGGAGGAGCCAGAGCGCATCAGGAAATCCGAGGAGCGTCGGGGGAAGGACCCCGGGAAGGTGGATGAAGTCGTCGAGTTCGACAGGAAGTGGCGCGAGACGCTCCAGGAACTCCAGGAACTCCAGGAGGAAAGGAACCGCGTGGGCGACGAGATAGCAGAACTAAAGGAGGACGGAAAAGACGCGGCCCACAAGATAGATGAGATGTCCACAGTCAAGAGGAAGATCGCCGAGCTCAAGGAAAAAGAGCAGGAACTAAAAGGGGAGCGCGACGACCTGAGGTACCGCATCGGCAACATCCTCCACGAATCTGTCCCCGAGGGAGACGACGAGGACGACAACAGGGAGATAAAGACATGGGAACCCGGAGACGGCAAGAAAGGTGATGCGGAACTCGCCGCCGACGTCCTGGAAGAGAACGACCTTGTGGATACAGAGAAGGCGGTCGAGCTCGCGGGCGACAGGGCCTACTACCTGAAAGGCGACCTGTTCCGCCTGAACCAGGCACTTATCCAGTTCTCGATGGACCTGCTACGCGAGAAAGGGTTCACACCCATGCAGACCCCCTACATGCTGGAGCGGGAACCGATGGAGGCCGCTGCAGAGCTCGAAGACTTCCACGAACAGCTCTACAAGATGGACCGTGAGGACAAGTACCTTATCGCGACCTCGGAGCAGACCCTCGCCACCTACCACTTCGATGACATCCTCGACCCCGAAGAACTACCGAAGAAGTACGCCGGCTTCTCCACCAATTTCCGGAGAGAAGCGGGTAAGCACGGCACGCAGACGAGAGGTATCTGGCGGGTTCACCAGTTCGAGAAGGTGGAGCAGTACATCTTCTGCACGCCTGAGGAGTCCTGGGACTGGCACGAGAAGCTACTGGAAAACGCGGAAGAGGTGATGAAGCAGCTCAACCTGCCGTATCGCGTGGTCAACGTCTGCACCGGCGACATGAACGACAACGCGGCGAAAAAATACGACATAGAGGTCTGGCGCCCACCGCTGGGAGAGTACGGCGAGGTAGTGTCCTGCTCCAACTGCACAGACTACCAGGCCCGGAAGGTCGGTGTCCGCATCAGGGGCGAGGAGAACACCACATCCCACACCCTGAACGCGACCGCCTGCGCCACCTCGAGAGTCATCACAGCGATAGTCGAGAACAACCAGGTAGAGGACGGCATCCGTGTTCCCGAAAAGCTGCGGCCCTACATGGACGGCCAGGAAGTCATCGAAACTGACTAGAAGGTCGGGGATCAAACTCTCAATGTGGTCAAGATGGGAGTCATGAACGTACTTTCCGACCTCGTAGAGTCAGTGGTCGCCTTCGTCGTGCTTATCCTGCTCGCGGTCGTCTCTTTCTTCGTCACGGTCTTCGTGGTGAAGACGGGGAGCGAGCTGGCAGGATACAGCCCGAGCGGCGACTTCGTGGTGCTTTCCGCAGCGCTACTCGTTGCGGCCTCGATCCTGGCAGGCATGATGAACTAGAAATTACGGGTCCTAGACCCGTGTTTCCACTATTTTTTCTCTTGGGAAAAGGTCCCGATCTACACTGGTTGGGATCTCGTCCAGAATGTCGATTCTCCCATTGAAGCTGTCGCTCACCCTGTTCTTCCTTTCCTTTATCCTCTCAAGGGCGGAATCACCTACCTTGCCATGCTCATTGAGCTGTTCGGCAAAGTCGGCCCAGTCAGAGCCTATGAACCACCGCGGCTTGTCTGTGTAACCGACAAACTCGGGGTCGAAGAATACCTTGGCGGTCTCCCTACCGGGTATTCTTTCATCCGCGAACTCGTCCTCCCTGTCGAAGCAGGTCACCAGGTTCAGGCCCTCCAGGGTGCCGTAAAGCGCTGCCATCTGATTCTCGTCCGCCTCCCCGTAGAGACCGCCGTCCATCGACTTGTCCCACCACGGCCTTATAGCAAAGGCCATATCATCGTACATATCGGCTATAACGACGTTGTAGGGGAATACGGGTGACGCAAGTTCGTTGTTCATTATCTGTTCGTTCACGCCGTCTTCCTTGTGGAAAGCCGAGTTCAATAGAAGTTCCGGTATCATGGTTATACCTCCTTCAAAGTCTCCCGGATCGTAGGAGGAAGTTCCCATGGATCTGTAAAGGTCGTCATCGTGTGAGTTCCTATTGAAGTGCTTGCCGTGGGCAGCTAGCCGGGAAAGTATATCAGTTGGTCCAAGTTCGTAGGAGCTCTCCTCGCCACTCCCAGGATTTCTGCCCTCAACGGCGAAACTGTCCTGGCTGCCGCGGCTGTAGGACCATCCATGAGCGTCTAGAGCGGTCTCTACCGCGTCAGGTCCGTTTTCTCCGACATCGAGGTAGTGGCTCCACTCACGGACAGCAAGCGTCGTTGAACCGTCGTAGCGCCCCTTCATGATGTTTGGCGCCGTCTGGACCTGGTCAAAACGGAAATCGGTCCGTGGGACCAGCTCTACCGTTTTAACTCCTGTAGGCGTCTTTATATCCATCTCGGCCGTCACATCCTCAAGCGATTCCAGCCAGTCGTCGTAGTCATCATCCGCCTTGGAACTCTTGTCTTCATTGTTGCTCCGCCCCATAGACCCGGAGTGCATGGCCGAGCCGCCGTAATCCTGGTTCTCGATGCATTCATCGACGAAGCCGTAAAACCTGTCTCTGACTGTTCTAAGGTCCGTCTCGCGGATGTCTCCGCCCTCCTCCAAGTAGACATCAACATCCTCTATCTGACGTAGTTCGGAGGGTTCTAGAAGCATATTATTACTGTATAGTAAACACACTTTTTTATCCTTTTCCCCGGCGTTTCTCCCTCTCTCCAGACCAGACACCCTGTTTTAAACATTGGCATCTCATATGGAACCCAATGGAAACAACAGTGATGATCGGAGAAAAGCCGAAAGTGGCTGGGAGGATAGCCAACGCCCTTGGGAACTACTCCATCGAGGAGAACCGTGGCGTCAAGAACTACGTCATAGAGACCGACTCCCGGAAGATAGTTATCGCCCCTGCCGTGGGACACGTCTTCAACCTTGAGCAGACGGAAGATGGCTGGGACTACCCTGTATTCGATGTCGAGTGGGTTCCTATCTTCGAGACGGAGGATGGCGCGGACTACGTAAAGAAGTACTACAATAACCTCAAGGACCAGCTGGAAGACGCGGACAGCTACATCAACGCATGCGACTTCGACCTGGAGGGGAGCGTGATCGGGGCCAACATCATAAAGAATATCGCAGACGCTCCCGACGAGCGTATCGCGAGGATGAAGTTCTCTACACTCACCGCAAGCGATCTGCGGGACGCGTTCGACGACCTCGAGTCGTTTGATCGGGGTATGACCGACGCCGGACTGACGCGGCACGTCCTCGACTTCTACTACGGTATCAACGTTTCACGGGCGTTGATGAAGGCGGTCAGGAAGAACGACCGTTACCAGACATTGAGCACCGGCCGTGTCCAGGGGCCCGCATTGAAGATACTCGCGGAGAAGGAGCGTGAGATACGCGCTTTTGAACCCGACCCTTACTGGGAGATATTCCTGCATCACCGGGAGTTCGACGCCAAGCTGGTGCACGATGATGGAGACCGAATCTGGGACGAGGATGTGGCGAACGACCTATTTGACGAGGTGAAGGACGAGGACGAGACCGTGGTGTCGAACATCGATGTCAACAACTACAAGCACAACCCTCCCGTCCCGTTCAACCTGACAGGCTTGCAGTCAGAGGCCTCGAGCCAGTTCAACATCTCGCCCAAACGGACCCAGTCGCTCGCACAGTCCCTCTACGAGGACGGCCTGATATCCTACCCGAGAACCGAGTCACAGAAGCTCCCGGTCAAGATAGGATACAAGCAGATACTCAAGAAGCTGAAGGGCCAGAAACAGTACACCGAACTCGCGGAAAAGGTGCTGGAAAAGGACGAGATGTACCCGCGGCAGGGCAAGAAAAAGGATGAGGCCCACCCCGCGATATACCCGACGGGAGAGTCGTCCTCCGGGCTTTCGAAGCAGGAGAGGAAGATATACGACCTCATCGTGAAGAGGTTCTTCGCCGTGTTCGGTAAACCCGCGAAGCGGCGGACGCTCACCCTGACGCTCGACGTTGACGGCTACGCGTTCACGGCCAAGTCGAAGGTCACCGTGGAGCGGAACTGGTTCGAGCTATACGACCCCTATGTGCGGGTTGAAGAGGCAGAACTGCCCGAACTCGAGGAGGGTGAGGTGCTCAAGGTCGAGGGATTCGAACTCGAGGAGAAGGAGACACAGCCACCTAACCGTCACTCCCAGAGCGGGATAGTCAACGAACTCGAGAAGCGGAACCTAGGGACGAAAGCCACGAGGGCACAGATAGTCGACAGGCTCTATAACCGGAACTTTATAGATAACGAGCCCATAGAGGTCACAGAGCTCGGTCTTGCCGTGGTCGACACGCTTGAGAAGCACTGTCCCGATGTCCTGTCCGAGGAGCTGACCCGGGAGTTCGAGGAGAAGATGGAGGCCATAAAGAACGGCGAGGAGACCTCCGAAGAGGTCATAGAGGACGCGAGAGAGGAGCTTGAGGAACTACTGGACCAGTTCAAGGGGCTTGAGAGGGAGATAGGCGCGGAGCTTGTAGAGGCGGTTGACACCCACCGGGAGAAAAAACGGCAACTCGGGCCCTGCGACCAGTGCGAGGAGGGAACCCTCCGTATCATCAAGACCAAGAAGGGGCGTTTCGTGGGATGCAGCAACTACCCTGACTGCGAGAACAGCTATCCTCTCCCGAAAAACGGCAAGATAGAGTCGGTGGACGAAACGTGTGAGGAGTGCAATACACCCAAGATAAAGGTCATAAGGAAGGGTAAACGACCGTATACGATGTGTATAGACCCCGACTGCCCCACGAAGGACGACTGGTAGACCTGTTATAAGTTTTGGGTAACAAAAACTCCGTATGTCAGATATGCGCGGCTTTGTGGAGTCCTACCTCGAGGGCTGGGATGCAGAAAGCAGGGAAAGGATAGAAGGGTACGATAACCGGGCCTCCGCCGAGGACGACGCCAGTGTTCTCGGGGATGAGGTCGAGGTCGATTTCTTGGACGAACGAAGGTTCCTGGCCGAAAGGCTAGGCATCAGGACAGACGAGTACAGTGAAAGAAGGGAGTATCCCGACAGCCTGGCGGTCGAGACAGGCGGAACCACTGTGGAGTTCGCCTCCACGCCGAAAAGAGCGGTCATAACAGGAGAGGGGATGAGTTACGGCGAACTTGTGCAGCTGGATTACCCGATGGATATACTTTTCCAGACCGATACTCCAGACGAAGTAGAGGTGCACCGGGACCCCTCAGAAACCGGACTGGAGACGAGGGATAGAGCCGCCGGCAGAGTCGCAGATAAGACCCGACTGGAAGGATGCGAGGGAACGAGAGCCTACCAGCTTGCTGTCATACAGGACGACAGCGGACGCTACCGGCTCCACGTTTCTCCCTCAGAGACCGAACTGGAGTTGACAGGATACGACGAGGGGGTGGTGCATCTGCTAGACGAGCTTCATCCCCACATCGATATCTAGTCTTCAAGGAAAACAGGTTCGCCTTTATCGAGCATCTTTCTGTCGCCGAAGTGCACAGTAGGTGACTCGCACACCGCATCCCAGTGGATGTCGCACTTCGTATGCCTCCGATGGTTCTTCGAGAAGTAGTGGGAGTTGTCTCCAAATGCTATATGGACAGTCCCGAGAACCTTCTCATCCTGCAGCACGCTGCCTATAAGCTTGGCCTCGGGATTTGCCCCGAACCCGAACTCCGCGATGTTCTTGACGCACTCCATGTCCTTCAACTCCTTGGTGAGCCTTGAGACCTCCGCCGTAACGTCGTTTACCTCGACGACCCGGGAATCCTCTATCTCCACCTCAGTACCCGGAGGCGCCCACGGGAAGTGGTCGATAACGAGAGTTCCCTCGCCTTCCGTCACGCCACCGTGGGTCTCTCCCGCAGGAAGGTTGCCGAAGTCCCCGGGGTTGTGGAGCAGCCCGGTGTCCATCTCGAAAGACTCCTTCTCCACCGTGAACTCGAGGTCTGTACCAGACGACGTCCTGATAGTGACACGCTGGCCGTCCTCAAGCTCCTTGTAAATCTTTTCGCATATTTCCCTGACGCGGTAGTAGTCCGCCTGTAGAGAAGTGTTCCATATCTCCTTGTTTATACCAGGCATGGTAGCGCCGCGGGCGCCGTTCTCCACCGCGTTCAGTACCGCGTCGGTGTGCGATATCGATTTTGTTGTGGGGGCAAGGAAGACATCTGCATCGAGTAGCGCCTCGGCGATGTACTGCGGGGGCTCAGTCCCCGAGTTCTCGGGCTCATCGTAATTGTGGTACTCCAGCTCCGCGACCTCTTCTATAACCTCCTTCAGCGCGTCGACAAGTTCCTGATCGTTTCCATCGTTGACAAGAACGACTTTTTCGCCACTGCTTATTCCCAGGCACTGCTCGACTATAGTTTCAGCTCCGTCTCTCAGACTCATCTCTGTACTATTCTCCGGGCGCTAATTTTTTCATTCTGAACCCTACATAAAGGAAAGGAAGAAAAGGGAGATCAGAGGGACGGGTTCTCCATGTTGGTCCAGTCAGGCGGGGTGTGTTCGACATCGCGCAGAGTTTCCTCTGTGTACCCTCCGTCTGTAGCTACTTTGCCCCTGTAGACTCCAGGCTCATCGCCGAGGACATGCCCAAGGGCTTCACTGTCGACTTCACCGTAGTCAGGAACCTGCTCATAATCTCTCTCCCTGCCCTGGTTCACGCCGGACCCGGACTCGGAGCCGGGATCAAGCACGCCAAAGGCATCGGGATTCAACATGCCCCCGAGAACAGTTTCTCTATCAGGCGCCATCTAGTTTCTCACCTCCTCTCGAATCTCTAAACGGGTTTTCAGATCCAATCATTCTTTCCCAGCCTCCTCCAGTTCCAGGACCGTGTTCGGTTTCTGGATTGACGGCCGGCCTACCGGGAAGTGCTCAAACGTGTTGTGGCCGCTGACCCCCTCTAGAGAGAAAACCTGCCTGTAATCTTCAGGGCTGTAATCCCTGAACAGGTCCGTTACTCGGCCCTGATAACTGCCGTCCTGGGTTTCTACCCGGACCCGCTCGCCTTCCTCGACCTCGACAGGGTCTCCACCATTCGGTTCCAGAGCCTCGACTCCCTGCCTGACACCCATGCTCCTGAGCCATTCGTCCGTCTCTTCCTTGTCTTTCACCCAGTGAGACGAGTCGTAGGGCCTGTTGGGGCCGCGGCCGTTGGGCGATCTCCGGTGGAACTGGTACTCATCGTCATCCAGTTTTGTGACTCTCAGGGTGCTCCCTTCAGCGAAATCCCGGCCGACGTATTCACCGTCGCCGGCACGGACGGTGTGGAGGTTCACTTTCCCACCTCCCTGTCTCTGTCAAGGGTTTTGGAGTGCTGTTCCACGCCTGAGTTGTAGCTCTTTGTCGTCATGTAGTATCATCCCCGGAAGAAGAGAGAAGCCTCGAGGACTGGCCTATCCGATAATAATCGAAATCAGGACAATCGATATGGCAGAGACTAGGTGGTCAAAATTTCCAGAAAACCCGTTAGAACAGCACTTCAACTCATTTGAAAGCGAAAGATTTCGGTTCTCAGACCTCGGAGTATTTCCGAAGCCCTTCGATAAAACGTCCACCCTGAGTTGAAGCAGCGGATTTCATCGTATCCTAGTTTTTGGTATCAAATGTTTATAAAGGAAATGGAGGGAGGAACTACACGGGAAAGTCTCCCATGTAGGCCTTGTCCTCTTCTTCCACTTGCCGGGGTTCGACAAAGCTGGGCTGACCGCCGACAGGGATGGCTGTATCGTAGCCGCCGTCGGCCCTGTAAGGTTCGTCGCCTTCTTCTACATCGTCGGCCATGAAATCCCCGAAGACCCTCATGACTTCCTCGAAGTCGGCTTTGCCTTCCTCTACTTCACCGACATCGTAGCCGTCGCCTTCGATACCGTGAACCCAGCGGCCGTACTCCGGGCTCTCATCGTGGGGTTTCTTGCCCTCAGGCCTGGAATCCGTTCCACTGTGACGGGATCCGTTGGGCGGAGGAGACGTGTCCACCAGGTTCCTGTTGACCGGATTGTCGTATACCTCGCTCCATCTCCGGGCCGATTCCACTCTCGGATCGATATCCGGAGTTCCGTGGCCTTCCATCAGATCTCGGCCTCCATCACGGCTGTTTCCATGGTTTTGGATCCTGTTTGCGTAGTTGTGGTGTGGCTGTGTTGTTTCATAGAGTGATTCACCTCGAAAATCAGAAACGAGAAGTGAACACTGCGCCTCTTACAGCAGCAGTGACAGTAGCAGGATAAGAGCTAGAGTGCTAAACGAAGCAACTGAAACCGAAGACGTACGTGGTGAAACTTTCGGAACCTTAGAACTATAACTCGAAGAACCGGAGCTACTGCTCCAGAACGCGTCCACCCGGGATTGTGGTGGTCGGTGCCATACTATCTTCACCATTGAAAGGAATCATTTATAAAGGTTTCCAGATGCGCTAGAAAAGCCCTTTCTCATCCGGCTCGGTCAGGCCCTCGTTCTTTATCTGGAACCGCGCCTTCTTCCCTTCAGGCAGCGAACGGTGTTTCTCGACCTCTATCTCCCTCAGGTTCTTGTCCGCGTTTGAGAGCTTGAGGAGGCACTTTGACCAGTAGCGCGGGACGTCCCTTCCAACCAGCTCCAGCTCGTCCTCGTCGAAGTTGGTATAGACCTGGTTGGTGACCAGAACCGGGATGTCCTCGCTCCTCGCTATCTTGGAAAGCTCGGAGAGCTGCTGTGATAAACGCTGGTTGACCTTGGAAACGTTGTCGCCGTTAGCCTGGAGGCGGTAGAGCGACACAAGGGAGTCGACGACTATCAGTCCGGGCTCCTGCTCCTCGATGAGCGACGGTAGCTTTCCGATCTTATCCTCCTGTTCCTCGAAGTCGACCGGCTCCATCACGGTGATGTGCTCCAGCGCTTCCTCGCCCGCTACCTGGACGAACCGCTCCGGGGAGAAACCTTTCTCGGTATCGATATAGAGGACTTTGCGGCCCTCTGTCGCGACCGCTGCAGCGGCCTGGACGCAGAAGTTGGTCTTACCACTGCCGCTCTCCCCGAAGACGTTGGTGATTATACCCTTCTCTATGCCGCCGTTCAGCAGCGAGTCGATCGGTCCGCTACCGGTAGAAAGACGTTCGACCTTCACACCTGTGACTTCGGTTCGAAATCTTTTATCGGTGGCCGGTAACGCACGATTTTTACTGACGTGAATAAAAACCGATTTAAATGTTGTGAACAAAAACCTCGGCATGGAGGAGGCTGCGCTGCTGACGTACGACACCCGGAGGCAGGAGTTCGAATCAGTCTACGAGCGGAACAAGTTCTACCGCGGCCTCTTCGGCTACAGGCAGACCGTGAAGAAGAACGGCAAGGAGTACAAGTACGAGAAGGACGGGCTGATGGATCGCATCCCCTCGATAAGGATAGACGACTCGGTTTTCATCCTCTCCAAGGACGCGATCGGTGCCGTGGAGGAATACTTTTCAGACTGGGGGGACAAGGTGACACACCGCATCTTCACAGTACTCGTGGAGGACCAGGACATACTCGACCGCATCAAAGGTGATACTCATGACGGACAATAACGACGACGGTAACGAAGACGACAAGACTGTAAAGCTACGTGTAGGGGAGGTGCCGCCCAACGCCCAGCAGGACATCGGGCGCGGCATCGTGAGAATCGATTCAAAGGTGATGGAAGAACTCGGTATCGCGGAGGGTGACGCCGTGATACTCGAGGGAGGCCGCGAGACGGTGGGGCGCGTGGCCAGGAGCTACCCCGCGGACAAGGGTCTGGGCATCGCCAGGATGGACGGCTACATGCGGAAGAATGCCGGCACCTCGCTGGGGGAAAAGATATCGCTCTCCCGGGCGGAGCTGAAGGAGGCGGAACAGATAACCCTGGCGCCTGCTGAAGAGGGTGTTGTCATCCAGGTCAGCAATCCCAATATATTCAAGCGCGCGCTATCAGGACGCGCGGTGATGGAGGGAGACATCGTCGTTCCAGGGGATGGTGCGGACCGAAGGTCACTTTTCGACGAGATGTTCGACCTCGACATCGACCAGTTCAGGTTCTCATTCGGTGAGACAAAGCTCGCCGTCGTTAGCACCAAACCGAGCGGTCCGGTGAAGATAACAGAGCAGACCGAGATAGAGATGAAACAGCAGGCCGTCGACACCGTGGGGAGCGAACAGCAGGTCAAGGTACCAGACGTCACCTACGAGGACATAGGAGGACTTGACAAAGAGATTCAACAAGTGCGAGAGATGATAGAGCTGCCGCTGAAGCATCCAGAGGTGTTCCAGCAGCTCGGAATAGATGCGCCTTCCGGAGTACTACTACACGGTCCGCCGGGAACCGGGAAGACACTGCTGGCCAAAGCCGTCGCCAACGAGGCAGACGCCACCTTCCTCTCGATTAACGGCCCGGAGATAATGTCAAAGTACTACGGCGAATCCGAGAAACAGCTGCGCGAGAAGTTCGAGGAGGCCCAGGAGAACGCCCCCGCCATAATATTCATAGACGAGATAGATGCGATCGCCTCCAAGCGTTCAGAGGCCGGCGGCGAGGTGGAGCGCAGAGTCGTCGCACAGCTGCTCTCCCTGATGGACGGACTCGAGGAGCGCGAGAACGTCATAGTCATAGCCGCCACCAACCGTCTCGACGCGGTCGACGCGGCGCTGAGGCGGGGCGGCCGTTTCGACAGGGAGATAGAGATAGGGGTCCCGAACCGGGACGGGAGAAAGGAGATACTCCAGATACACACCAGGAACATGCCTCTTACCGACGAGGTGGAACTGGATGAACTCGCGGACATGACCCACGGCTACGTCGGCGCCGACCTGGAAGCGGTATGCAAGGAGGCCGCGATGGCCATACTGCGGCGCGTCCTCCCCGAGATAGACCTGGACGAGGAGATACCCAGCGACGTGATGGAGAAGCTCGTGGTCGATAGAGACGCGATGATGCAGGGCATACGGAAAGTACAGCCCTCCGCGATGAGAGAGGTCATGGTCGAGATACCCAAGGTCTCCTGGGAGGACGTGGGAGGCCTCGCAGATACGAAGGAGAAGCTCCAGGAGATGGTCGAGTGGCCCCAGAAGTACCCGGAGCGGTTCGACCGGATGGGTATAGAGGTGCCTAAGGGCATCCTGCTCTACGGCCTCCCGGGAACCGGTAAAACACTCCTCGCGAAGGCCGTCGCCAACGAGGCAAATGCGAACTTCATATCTATCAAGGGCCCGGAGATATTCTCGAAGTATGTCGGCGAAAGCGAGGAGGCTATCAGAGAGGTGTTCAAGAAGGCCCGGCAGGTCGCTCCATGTATCCTTTTCATCGACGAGATAGACTCTATCGCCACCAAGCGCGGCTCTCGCATGGACTCCGGGGTCGGCGACCGTGTCGTCAACCAGCTCTTAACAGAGCTCGACGGCATAGAGTCGCTTGAAGGAGTTACGGTCATTGCCGCGACCAACAGGCCCGACCTGATCGATCCAGCGCTCCTCCGTCCCGGAAGAATCGACCGTTCGATAGAGGTGGAAGTGCCTGAAATAGAGGCGCGGGAGAAGATCTTCGAGGTCCACACCCGTGAAATGCCCGCTGAGGACATAGACCTCGAACAGCTCGCGGAAGACGCCGACGGCTACGTCGGAAGCGACATAGAGGCGGTGTGCAGGGAAGCAGGCATGATAGCCCTGCGAGGCGACCCCGACACCGAGGAGGTCACGATGGACGACTTCAAACAGGCGTTCGATAAGGTGACCCCGACAGCTACTGAGGATAACATCCAGCACTACCGCCAGATGATGAAGAAGATGGAGGAGATAGAGACCGAAGACGTGCCGGATTACTACGCCTGAATCGCTTCCGTGGGGTTACCCCGCGCCTACCCTCTTATTTATTAAAAATCACCGTGAATTGTTTTCGTAGCGATGGCTGGAGACCAGGAATACATTGAGGCGTTGCGGGGCACGGTCGGCGAGGCCAAGGCCGCCATCCAGGACATGGACAACCCCGACTACGCCAGACTTCTAGAGCTTGAGGAAACTGGTGACGACAGGAAGACACTGAAAAGCTTCCTGGAGGAGAAGGTCGAACAGCACGATGTTACGACAGTCAGTTCCAGCAGTGAGAGGCCTTCCCGCGGCATAACCATATCCATGAACCAGGCCATCGTCTCAGTCTTCGTTATGGGCCTCCTCACAGGATTCGTGGGCGGCATAGTCGCACCAGTCGAGGTAGGAACACCGGACGGAACCGAGAACGTGATAGCGCCATCAGACAGCGGAGATTCTGGAGACAGCGGCTCACAGATATCCGGCGAATCCACCATGACGGCGTTAAAGGACATAGCCGACAGCGTGGGTTACGACGGCAAAAAGCTCGAAACCTGTATGGCTGACGTGGGGACTGATGAGATAACAGAGGACAAGAGCGAGATAACAAACGCGGTTGGACGGCTCGGAACTCCCTCCTTTTTCATCGGGAATAGCGAAATCGGATACGAGCGGATGGAAGGAGCGCAACCTTACTCAGTGATGAAGGGCACAATCAACGAGCAGGTAGACGAGGCGGCGAACGGAAACACGGAGATAGAATCGGACGAGGTAACACTGGAAAACGTCGGGTTAGAAGGCGAACCCACGCTGGGAGATGATAGCGCGGCCGTCAACTTCATCGAGTACTCTGACTACGGATGTCCATGGTGCGCGGAATGGCACGGTGCCGACGCCATACCTCAGCGTCCTATCGACCAGCAGGACGCGTTCGGAAAGGTACGCTCCAACCATGTGGATAATGGAGAGATCAGGTTCATACTCAAGGACTTCCCGGTTCCCGGGCTTCATCCCAAGGCTATGGACGCGCACAAGGCGGCCCAGTGCGTCTTCCAGAACTCGCGTGATAACTACTGGAAATTCAGCCAAAAACTCTACGAAGAACGCGACAAATGGAAATAGAGACGGTAGAACTCCTGGAGCGTGTGAAAAGGGCTTCTCTGGCTTCTGTAAGCAACCCTTACAGGATAGCTTTTACCTCGATTTTCGCATTCCTGACCTTGGTGCTCTTCGCCATCTCGACCGACGTACCATGGCACCTGCAGACGCTCCAAGCCGGTGTGGGCTACTGGGACGATGCTTTTCTCAACGGTATCGCTGGCATAAGGCTTGGAGGTCTAGGCACATTCGTCCTGACTCTGGTGTACTCTCTCCTGTCAGGTCTGGCGCTCACCAATGTTGCGGTACAGCTCACAAACTCCAGGCTGCCGGCAAAGGAGTTCAGCAGCCTTCTACCCGGATTTGCGGCGACAGGCTGCGCCTCCTGCGGTCTGGGGATAGCGGGAGTCCTCGGGCTTACAGGAGCCGCGGCCGCACTACCCTTGGGAGGCGATCTGCTGAAGTTGCTGGGCGTCGCGCTCATAATATACGCGCTCTACAGCTTCGGCGACCCGGAAATATGTGACATCTAGCGCCTCGTAGTCACTATGTTATCGCCGTCATCCGCGCCAATCAGTACAGTGTGCTCAGCCTGGGCGACGATGCCGTCATTCACGTCCTTCAGCACGGGATAGGAGTGGAGCACGCCCTGGTCGGCCAGCCTCTTCAGCGCCATCTTCTGCCTCGCCCCGAAGTCGGAGAGCCACCGCGCAGTGAACGGGAGGCCGTTGAAACCACGAATCTCCTTCATCAGCTGTCTCTCCGCCCTGCCACGGACGTTCACGTCTTTCTCGATCTTGTAGATGTTGCCGTCCCGGCCGTTCTTCACGGTTCCAGCACCATCCGTCAGGAAGGGCTCTATAGCGACCGCATCACCCCTCGAGAACTCGTGCCCCGACGTGTTGGCGGTGTTCGGTACAGAAACGCCGGCGTGCTGCTCGTAGCGCCCGAGATAGTGACCTGTTAAATTCTGTACGACGTTGTACCTGTCCGGCACCTTCTGTTCAACGTAGCTGCCGAACTCCCCGATCTTGACGCCAGGCCCGATGAACTCCAGCGCTTTCTCAAGTACGTCCTCGACAGCCTCCAGCATATCGCCATAGGAACCGGAGGGATTGACGGTCAGTGCGGTGTCCGCGATATAGCCGTCTGAGTGCGCGCCTATATCTATCTTAATCACGTCGTCCTCGCCCATGACCGCTTCCTCATCAACACCTGGCGTGTAGTGGGCCGCCTCCTCGTTGACTGAGATGTTTACAGGGAACGCTGGCTGTAATCCCTGCCCACGTATGAAATCTTCGACAGCCTCCGCGATCTCCTTCAGGCTAGTGCCGGGCTCCGCGACATCACGGGCCTCTCCCCTCGCGCCCTGGATGACCTCACCAGCGCGGATATAGTGCTGCTTTACCTCTTCATCCATGGCTAGAAACCTGTTGGTTAAGCTTTTCTAGCTACTCCCGTCTCCCGTGCGGCCTCAGCGACCTCTTCGGCTATCAGCATGGCAAGCTCCTTATCCACGGTGCTCGGGACGACGTTGTCGACTTCCGGGTCGATAAAACCGGCTATAGCGTCCGAGGCTGCTATCTTCATCTCTTCGTTGATCTCCGTCGCGTTGACATCGAGTGCGCCCCTGAAGACGCCGGGGAACGCGAGCGAATTGTTGACCTGATTGTCGAAGTCGCTCCTCCCCGTCCCGACTATGAACGCTCCAGCATCCTCCGCCTCTTCGGGCATTATCTCCGGAGTCGGGTTCGCCAGTGCGAACACGACCGCGTTATCGCTCATCGACTCCACCATCTCCTTCGATATCACCCCGGGAGCGGAAAGACCTATAACCACGTCAGCACCCTCCATCGCGTCCGCCAGCCCGCCTTCTTCTACCCTTGCAAGTGTGGTCCGGGCTATCTTCTCCTTGTACTGGTTTTCCTCGTTGCCAGGCTCGAGTATGCCGTCCCGGTCCACAGGAACTATGTTCTCCGCGCCTTCTGCCTGGAGGAACTCGATGGTCGCATAACCAGCGGCACCCACACCAACCACGACTATCCTCGCATCTCTTAACTCCTTATCGGCCAGCTTCAGGGCGTTTTTCAGTGCTGCGCTTACGACAATGGCGGTGCCGTGCTGGTCGTCGTGGAACACCGGGATGTCGAGGCTCTTCTCCAGCTCTTCCTCCACCCGGAAGCACCGCGGCGCCTTGATGTCCTCCAAGTTGATAGCACCGAAACCAGGGGCGATCCGCTCTACGGTGTCGACGATGTTGTCGTGGTCGCCCTCCGAGCTGACAACGATGGGAAAGCCGTCGACCTCGCCGAACTTCTTCATCAGGTTGCACTTGCCCTCCATCACAGGCATTGAGGCCTCCGGACCGATATCGCCCAGACCTAAAACGGCTGAGCCATCCGAGACGACCGCAACC
Organism: uncultured archaeon; assembly: GCA_964629245.1. Classification (GTDB taxonomy): domain Archaea; phylum Nanohalarchaeota; class Nanosalinia; order Nanosalinales; family Nanosalinaceae; genus CAZVPZ01. Next base: position 22,191 of record CAZVPZ010000005.1, read on the forward strand.
AAATTACCTTTAGTAGTATAGTCGTAGACTTTCTCCCGGTCCGCGTCTATCTCCTTGCACGGCTCCGCCACACCGGGCGTGTACACTAGGTCCAGGTCCGCCAGCGAATCTATCTCCACCGACGCCTCGACACTTATCTTTCCCGGATTCTTCCGGTGTAAATCCAGCGCCTCCTTCCTGTCGACCATATCCAGTAACTCGGAGACAAGACTCTAAACTCTTTCCCGCGTGCTTGTTATAAGATTGTTTCCGAAACGTGGCAAACATGTCAACCGCCGAAAAGCTGCACCAGGATGTAGAGAGACAGATAGCCCTCCTATACGATCTCACCCCTCATTCGAACTGCCACCAGAAGGCCGCATTTCTCACCGAGAGGCTTTCCGAAGACGGTTACGAACCGAACTTCGTCACAGGTTCCGCTCTCTACAGCCTAGATTTTATAGAGGACAGACTCGACCTGGCAAGAGAAATGGGTGGAAAAATGAACTACACTGCTCCACCAGGAATGCCCACCTATTCCCTTGACATAGAGGCCATGAGATCAGATGGACAGGAATACCGAGGAGAGGAGGAACACTCCTGGGTCGAGACGGAGGGATACGTCATCGACTATCTCAATACCATCCCTGCAGGCAACGAAGAAATAGTAGGATTCCCGGCAGTTGCCCCGAAGGGCGAGCTGATTCTGAGAGATAAATCGGAACTGGCACCGGAGGAAGTCGGTGATGATGTCGAAAATATGATAGACCGTGAAACCGCCCTCTACATCTCAGAGGTCGACCTGAAGACCATCGTCGAAAACATCGACCTAGAAGAGATAGTTGGGGGAGTAAATGCCTCCAGCAGGGAATAAAAACCCTCAAAGGATCACTCGACGTCGCCAACATCAACAACGATATCGGTCACGAACGCCTTGTCCCCGGTCAGTATCACGGGGTTAAGGTCGACTGACTGGACTTCGGGATGGTTGCGGCCTATCTCTCCCAGCTTGATGATCGCGCTTTTCAGGGCTTCCAGGTCGTGTTCCTGGCCTCTCACTCCCTCGAACAGTTCGTGGCTCTGGAGCTCTTCTATCATCTGCTCCGCCTCTTCCTCGCTGACAGGTGCGATCCGGAAAGAGACATCGCGCAGCGCCTCTATGTAGATGCCGCCGAGACCCACCATCACCATCGGACCGAACTGCGGATCGCGCTTGAGACCCAGCGCGACCTCGAGGCCCTCCAACTCCTCCTGTACGATAACGCCGTTAATCTCGGCTTCGCCGGAATGGTTGTGGTAGACTGCCTCCGTTATCTCGCGGAACGCCTCCCTGACCTCGTCCTTCGAATCAATCCCTGTCTCCACCGCGCCGATATCGGTTTTGTGGGTCACCTGCGGCGAATCCACCTTCATCACGACCGGGAAGCCCGCTTTTGATGCGGCCTCTACCGCGTTCATCGGGCTGCCAGCTACCTCCGAGAGGGCGAGGTCGAAGCCGTAGGCCTCAAAGAGCGCCATCCCCTCCTCGAAACCGGAATAGTTCTTCACAGCCTTCTCCCCCTTCCGGGTGTCATAGCTCACACCCCTCAGAGTCCTGTCCTGGTCAAGGAAGGCGCGGTAGCCGTGCATCGATTCCAAGGTCTTCACTGCGTCCATCGGGTCCTGGAAGTCGGGTACGTCGTTCCTCTCAAGTATCTCGATCCCCGGCATAACGTCCTGCTCTCCCATAAAAGACGCGAAAACCGGTTTATCGACACCTCCCTGAGCATTAACTATCGTCTTGGCTGTCTTCTCTATCTCCGTGTTGGCCTGGGGTGTCAGGATGGCTATGACGGCGTCCACTCCTTCGTCCTCCAGCACCGCTTCAAGGGCGTTCTTGTAGCGTTCGTGTCCTGCGTCGCCTATCAGGTCAACAGGGTTGTGTATCGCCGCCTCGTCCGGTAGTGCCTCCCTCAGCGCCTGCCTGGTATCGGAATCGAACTTCGCCATCTCCATCCCGTGCTCCGAGACCTCGTCCGTCGTTATAACCCCCGGTCCTCCAGCGTTGGTTATCACCGCGACCCTCTTGCCAGCGGGCAGGGGCTGGTAGGCGAGCGCCCTGCCGTAGTCCAGCAGGTCGCTGCTGGACTCCGCCTCGATGATACCGGCCTGTTTGAACGCCGCACGATATGCCTGGTAGCTCCCAGCGATGCTGCCCGTATGGGATGATGCCGCGTTGCTACCTTGAGAAGTCCTCCCCGACTTCACCATCACTATGGGCTTCCCCCTGGAGGTTTTGCGGGCCTCCTTCAGGAACTCCCTGCCGTCTTCGATACCTTCTGTGTAGCCTATTATTGTTTCCGTTCCATCCCCCCGCCACTTCTGAAGGAAGTCAACCTCGTTAAGCATCGCCTTGTTCCCCAGGGAGACGAAGTGTCTAAAGCCTATATGTTCGGCTTTAGCGTAGTCGAGTATCGCCGTGCAGAACGCACCGCTCTGTGACATGAAAGAGATAGACCCGCTCGAAGGCATCTTGGAGGCAAAGGAGGCGTTCATCGAGTTCTCCGTATTGATTAATCCCAGGACGTTGGGTCCGAGTAAAGAGATCCCGTTCTCCTCCGCGATCTCGGCGATGCGGTCCTCAAGCTCCGGGTTCCCGGTTTCGGAAAAACCCGCCGATATCACGATTGCCGCACCTACATCTTTGCCGCCCGCGTCCTTCAGAACATCGGGAACGACCTTCGCCGGGACTACAACCACCGCGAGATCGGTGCCCTCCGGTATGTCACCGGTCGCTTCAACGCCATGGACCTCGTCCGCGTTAGGGTTGACCGGTACCACTTCTCCCTCGAAATCGTGGAGCAGGTTGTCAAATACCTCGTGTCCGGTCTTGCCCTCTTCCCTGGATGCACCGACTACCGCGATCTTATCAGGCAGGAAGAGTTTGTCAAGCATGTTCTTGGTTTCCCGCGCTGGATTAAGAGATTACCGGCCTCAGGACCTGAAAGTCCGACTAGGGTTCACTAGGAAGTCCTAAAACATCCTTTTTATGTCAGCTTTACTGGTTTCATTTCATGTCGCGAGAAGAAGTGTACAGTGGTTCTATAGAGCGTATCGAGGTGATGAACGGAGACGGCAGTGATGTTCCGGAACTTGAGGAGGAAGAGTACCGGGAACTGTACCGCCAGATGGTGCTCGCCAGGAAGTTCGACGAGAAAGCGTTCGCGCTCCAGCGCCGTGGAGAGATATCGACCTACGCACCCCACAAAGGCCAGGAAGCCGCGCAGATAGGCGCTATCAAGGCGATGGAAGACACGGACTGGATGGTGCCCTCGTTCCGGGAGACAGCAGCCTTCATGGCCCGGGGGGCACCCCTCGACAAGCTTTTCCAGCGGTGGATGGGCGATGCCAGAGGCCAGTCAGGGCTTGAACGCGAGCTTCCTGTCGCGGTACCGGTCGGGACCCAGAACCTTCACACTGCGGGCATAGGTATGTCGATGGAGAAAAAGGGAAGTGACGACGCGGTTGTAGGATTCACCGGCGACGGCTCCACAAGCGAGGGAGATTTCCACGAGGCGCTTAACTTCGCGGGAGTTTTTGACGCGCACACAGTATTCCTGGTACAGAACAACCAGTACGCCATATCGCTTCCCGTAGAAAAACAGACCCGGAGCGAGACCCTGGCCCAGAAAGCGCTGGCGTACGGAATCCACGGCATCCAGGTCGACGGGAACGACATACTCGCGGTGATAACCGCCGTGGGTGAGGCGCTCGAAAAGGCCAGAAACGGAGAACCGGTGTTAATCGAGGCAGAGACCTACAGGCTCGAAGACCACACCACAAGCGACGACTCTACCCGTTACCGGGACGAGGAAGAGGTCGAGAAATGGAAGGAAAAAGACCCCATCAAGCGTCTCAGGGAATACATGCAGGAGCACGATATCTGGAGGGAAGAGCTGGGAGGCTACGGGGAAGAGGCCAAGCAGAGGGTAAACGACGCGGCGAACAAGGCGATGGAGATGGACAATCCATCCTGGGAGGATATGTTCGATTACGTGTATGAGGAGATGCCCGAGATACTCAAACAGGAAAAAGAACGGCTGAGGGAAGAGCTGGGTGAGTAGAATGGGAGAAGTGCGAAAATCAGAGATTTTCTGTACATCGAGAAAATCACAGGGTGATCTTCGATGAAAATGAACATAGTAGAAGCGGTAAACAAAGCGCTACATGACGAGATGGAGAGTGACGAGGACGTGGTCGTGTACGGCGAGGACGTCGGGGAGGACGGCGGCGTTTTTAGAGCCACTAAAGGCCTACAGGAAAAGTTCGGGGAGGAGCGCTGCTTCTCCTCGCCGCTGGCGGAGTCAGGCATCGTCGGGACCAGTATAGGGATGGCGGTCCACGGCCTGAGACCTGTCCCTGAAATCCAGTTCTCCGGCTTCTCTTACCTTGCATTCCACCAGCTGAAGGAGCATGCCGCCAGGATGCGGACACGGTCGCGCGGCAGCTTCTCTGTCCCGATGACCGTCAGGGCGCCCTACGGCGGCGGCATAAACGCGCTGGAACACCACTGTGAGTCACCGGAAGCGTTCTACGCCCACGCACAGGGCCTCCACGTCGTGATACCGAGCAACCCACAGGACGCCTACTCGCTGCTGAGGGAATCGATACAGCTGAACGACCCCGTAGTATTCCTTGAGCCGAAGAAGACCTACCGCGCCTTCAAGGAAGAGGTCGACTTCGGTAAGGAAGTCGAGCTCGAACAGTCGGAGGTCCGGAAAGAGGGCGACGACGTCACATTAGTCGCGTATGGGGCCATGATACCCTTGGTGGAGGAAGCAGTGGAAGATAGCGACGTCTCGGTGGAGATAATCGACCTCCGGACTATCTACCCCACCGACTTCGAAACCGTGATCGAATCCATAAAGAAGACAGGGAGGGCTATGGTGGTCCACGAGGCCCCCAAGACCGCGGGCTTCGGCGCGGAGATAGCGTCGCGGATACAGGAAGAGGCCCTCCTTCACATGGAGGCGCCCGTCGAGCGTGTCACGTCGTACGATGTCCCCTATCCACTATACAGCCTGGAAGACTACTACATGCCCGACAAAAAACGTGTGCTCAACGGTCTGGAAAACGTGCTGGAGTTCTGAACCATGGCGCTCGAATTCGAGTTCCCGGACACAGGTGAAGGAGTAACCGAGGGAACATTTCTCGAATGGCTGGTAGAAGAGGGTGAGGGGGTAGAGGAAGACCAGGCAGTCGCCGAGGTCGAGACCGACAAGGCGGTGGTGGATGTTCCCGCTCCCGCCTCCGGCACTATAAAGGAGCTGAAAGCGGAGCCCGGCGACACCGTGAAGGTCGGGCAGGTCATACTCGTGATGGACACCGGTGAATCCGGTGGCGCCCAAGACACCACAGATGAAAGTGGAGAAGAGATAGAAGCAGCCACGGAAACCGAAACCAGTGAAACTGGGGAGAAGGCAGAAGAGCCCGATAAGGAAGGAAAAGATGGCTCCAAGCAGGTCGGCACTACAACCTCCGGCGATGTTCTAGCACTACCCCGGGTCAGGCACCTGGCGGAGGAGAAAGGTATCGACCTTGCGTCAATCAAGACCGGGGAGAGGATAACCGAGGAAGAGGTGCTGGAAGCCGCGGATGGAGCTAAGAAGGAAGGAGAGGGAGAAAAGGAGACGCAAAGCGGCGAGAAAACCGTAGAACACGCTAGCAGCGGTGAAACTATTGGCTCCAAGAAGGTGGCCGAGACGCCGGGCGATGTGCTGGCTACGCCCGCCGTCAGGAAGCTGGCGCGGCAGAAAGGTCTGGATATCTCGACGGTTAAAGGCTCAGGAAGAGACGGCAAGATAACCCGGCAAGACGTACTGGACGCCGCGGAAGGCGGGAAAGAAGGTGCCAAGACAGCTGAAGAGACGGGCCCGGAGACAGAGTCAGAATCCGGAACAGAGCCGGTTAGCTCCGAAGGTAAGACAGTAAGCACGGAAGAGGGAGAGGTCGAGAGAGTTCCGATGTCAGGTATACAGAAGACTGTGGCAGAAAGGATGTCGGAATCCAAGTTCACAGCACCACATGTCACCCACGTGGAGAAGGCGGAGGTCACCAAACTGGTCGAACTCCGGAACGAGAAAAAGGAGGAAGTCGAAGTTCACCTGACGTACCTTCCCTTCATAATGAAGGCAGCGATGCTCGCACTCGAGGATTTCCCCGAGCTCAACGCGGAACTCGACGAGAAGGAAGAAGAGTTCGTGCTGAAAAAGTACTACGACTTCAACATCGCTGTCGACACAGAACACGGACTGATGACACCCCTGATAGAAGAGGTCGATGAGAAAAGTATTATCGAACTCGCAGGCCAGATAGTCGAAAAAGCAGAGAAGGCAAAACAGCGGGAGCTCTCACCCCGGGAGCTCAGGACGGGCACGTTCTCCATAACCAATATCGGTGCAATCGGTGGAGAAGCATTCACGCCCATCCTCAACTACCCGCAGACCGCGATACTCGGCGTGGGGAAGATCTCGGAGACTGCGGAAGTCGTGGACGGCGAAGTGGAACCTCGCCACACCGTGAAGCTCTCCTTAAGCTATGATCACCGCGTCGTGGACGGTGCGACAGCAGCCCGGTTCATGAACAGGTTAGTGGAAAATCTAGAAGATCCCGAACACATGCTGATGGAGCTCTAGGTGCTAAAAATGGGAGAACAAAAATCCTTCTGCAGGAACACAACTCCGCCTCTTAGAACAGGTGTTGAAGTTTGGTAGTAGGCGACATCTCCACAGGCGCGGATGTGGTCGTTATAGGTGCAGGACCTGGAGGATACGCCGCAGCGATAAGGGCAGCCCGGAAGGATAAAGATGTGGTGCTGGTAGACAAAGAACAGGTAGGCGGCGTCTGTCTCAACCACGGCTGCATCCCCGCGAAAGCACTTATACACGCCGCAAAATACCATTCAGACCTCCGGCGCTGGGACGAGATCGGGATCCACACCGGGGACGTAAGCATAGACATCGGAGAGATACAGGAGTGGAAAGACAGCGTTATCGAAAGACTGGATCAGGGTGTGCTCAACCTGCTGGAGAGACACGGCATAGAGTTCATGAAGGGGACTGCCCGGTTCCTTGACTCGAACACCGTTAGAGTCGAGGAGGAGCACAACGCAGAGAACGTGGAGTTCGAGAAAGCGATAATCGCCGTCGGCACCCTCCCCGTAGAACTCCCGGGCTTCGAGTTCGGAAACGACCGGGTGATATCATCGCGTGAACTGCTCCAGCTCGACGAGATACCTGAGGAGATAGTGGTCATCGGCGGCGGCTACATCGGGATGGAGGCCGTCACAAAGTTCTGCAAGTTCGGTTCGACGGTGAAAGTGCTCGAGGCCGGCGACCGAGTGCTCTCCAACTTCGACGAGGAAGTGGTAGAGACGATAAGGGAGACCAGTAACTGCTACGGCGACGAGATATACACGAACGCGGAAGCAAAGGAGATGAGAGAAGAAGGCGATAAAACTGTCGTGGTCGCGGAACAGAACGGGGAGGAGATGGAAATCGAAGGCGACTACGTCCTGGTCGCGGTCGGCAGGACGCCGGGACCTCATCTCGACTCGCTCAACCTCGATAACACCGAGGTGGAGCTGGATGAAAACGGCTTCGTGGAGACGGACCAGCAGATGAAGACGACGGACGAAAACATATACGCCATAGGAGACATCGCTGGTCAGCCCATGCTCGCCCACAAGGCCTACAGGGAGGCCAAGGTCGCGGCAGGGGCCATCGCAGGAGAAGCCACCGCCTTCGACAACCAGTACATCCCGAAGGTGGTATACACCTCTCCCGAGATCGCCGTCGTCGGGATGACGCCAGAGGAAGCGGAGGAGGAATACGGTGACGCCAAGGTCGGCAGGTTCCCCTTCTCCGCATCCGGGCGCGCACTCACCATCAACCACTCCAGCGGGTTCGTCCGGGTGGTTGCGTCAGGCGAGGGAAAGCTGGCTGGGGCGCAGATAGTAGGCCCCCGCGCATCGGACATGATAGCGGAGGCAACGCTGGCGCTCGAGATGCAGGCCTACCTGGACGACATCGCGAACACCATCCACGCACACCCGACGTTTCCTGAAGCGTTCCAGGAAGCGTGTGAGGACGCGATGGACGAGTCGGTGCATATCTAGACGCTTTGAAAAAACCTCTTTAATCAACGGCACAAACCTTTCCCTGATGGCCTGGCACAGTAAATCAGTAGACGAAGTATACACCGAGCTCGGTACAGAGCCGGAGGGATTGAGCTCAGAAGAGGCCAAAAAGAGGCTGGAAAAAGAGGGAAGGAACGAGATAACAGACGAGAACCAGATACATCCTCTCAGGATATTTCTAAGCCAGTTCCACAACTTCCTGATCTATCTCCTGATGCTCGCCGCCCTAGTATCTATAGGAGTCGGGTTCCTGCCTGGACACGAGCCCGAGTACGTCGATGCCACCCTGATATTCCTGATACTGCTCGCCAACGGCATATTCGGGTTCATACAGGACTACAAGGCAGAGAAGTCCATAGAAGCTTTAAAGGAGCTTTCAACACCAGATGCAACGGTTCTGCGGGGCGGCGAGAAGCGGACCGTCGACTCGACCGAGGTGGTTCCCGGCGACATCGTCTTCATCGGTCAGGGCGACGCCATACCAGCAGATATCCGTATAATCGAATCCAACAGCCTCTCCACTGACGAATCAGCGCTTACAGGAGAAAGCGGCAACGTCTCGAAAAACACCGAGGTTCTCGACAGGGACACGCCGCTGGCGGAGCGGGATAACATGGCCTATATGAACACAACCGCCGTTAAGGGGAGAGGCAAGGCTGTAGTGGTGGAGACCGGGATGGAAACCCAGGTCGGGGGAATCGCGACCCAGATAAGCGAGGCAGGAGAGAAACAGACACCTTTCCAGAAAGAGGTCAACAGCCTGGGCAAGAAGATAGGCTACGGTATAATGGCGATAATTGCCTTCGTCGCAGTGATACAGCTGTCATTCACGAACGCCGGTGTAGTCTCCGTACTACTAGTCGCCATAACTCTCGCAGTCGCGGCCGTCCCCGAGGGCCTGCCCGCAGTAGTGACCCTCACACTCGCGCTCGGGTCGAAAAAGATGCTTTCGAAGGACGCCCTGGTCCGTAGACTTCCCGTCGTCGAGTCACTGGGTTCAGTCGATGTCATAGTCACCGATAAGACAGGCACGCTGACCGAGGACACCATGACTGTTGAGAAGCTCTACTTCTCCAGGGAGGAATTCGAGGTCACCGGCACAGGCCTGAGCGAGGACGGATGGTTCGAGAAGGATGGACACGAGGTGGACCCTGATCACCTCGAACCGCTGCTCAGATGCGGGGCGGTCTGCAACAACGCCGAGAAAGCACCGGAAGAAGAGAAAAGGGATTACTACGGTGACCCTACAGAGGTCGCACTACTGGTCTCGGCGGCCAAGGCAGGCATCGACCCTCCCGTCGAAAGAGCCCGGGAGATACCGTTCTCATCTGACAGGAAGAGGATGACTGTGATAGACAGGGAGGGGGCAGCCTACATGAAAGGTGCGCCCGAGGTCGTCCTCGAAAGGTGCGACCGTGTCCTGCTCAACGGCGAAGAAAAAGAACTGAACGAAGAGCTGAAACAGGATATACTTGATAAGAATCACGAGTTCGCAGGCCATGCTCTCAGGATCCTCGGATTCGCTCGCAAGCAGGTCGATAATCCCGACAGGGACGACGAAGCGATTGAGAACGGTATGGTTTTCCTAGGCCTCCAGGGCATGATAGACCCTCCACGTGAGGAGGTCAAGGAGGCAGTTGAGGACTGCAGAGACGCCGGCATACGGGTAGTGATGGCGACAGGCGACAACATAGATACCGCGAAGGCTATAGGGGAGGAGATAGGTTTCGATCCTGAAGGGGCGATGACTGGCCGGGAGATGCAGGGACTTTCCGAGGAAGAACTGGAGGAGAAGGTCGAGGAAGTCGAGATATTCGCCCGCGTCTCCCCCGAGCACAAGGTAAGGATACTCCAGGCTTTACAGGACAACGGTCACAGCGTGGCGATGACAGGCGACGGCGTGAACGACGCCCCCGCGCTCAAGAACTCGGATGTAGGTATCTCGATGGGAGTTAGAGGGACGGACGTTGCCCAGCAGTCCAGCGATATGGTGCTCCAGGACGACAACTTCGTGACCATAAGGGACGCCGTCGCGGAAGGGCGCGGCATCTTCGACAACATACGGAAGTTCGTGAACTATCTCCTCTCCGCGAACGCCGGAGAAGTCCTTGTGGTATTCTTCGGGGTTCTGATAGGAAGCCTCCTGTTCCCAGAGATATTCACACAGCAGAAGGAGGCCCTGATACTCACACCTATAATGCTCCTCTGGATCAACCTAGTGACGGACGGTCTTCCCGCGCTCGCGCTCGGCGCTGATCCCAAGGCGGACGGCATCATGGACAGGAAGCCGAGAGGGGAAGACGAACCTGTTATCAACAGGAGGATGATAGCCTCTATACTCGGTATAGGCCTGATAATGAGCGTCACCGGCCTGCCGCTGTTCTTCTACGCGCTAAGTGTTACAGGGGATCTGGTGATCGCCCAGACGCTACTTTTCACCTTCTTGGTCGCGGTCGAGATGGTGAGGATACAGCTTATCCGGTCAAGGTACCAGCAGTCCATCCTCTCCAACAGGTGGCTTGTGGCCGCCATAGGGACATCGCTCCTGCTACAGCTGGTAGTGCTCTACTCTCCGGTAGCCGGGTTCTTCGAGGTTTCCCAGCTTGGTATGATAGAGTGGGTCTGGATAGCAGGGGCGTTCGGAGCCTTCTCTATCTTCAACCTCGCCATGGCAAAAGGTTTCGACCTGGCGCTGGGTGAAGACTATGTTTGACCAAGTACTCTTCCCTCACCGGTTTCCCGATACTCTGGCCCTATCTTTAAATCCCATCCTCTACAACTAGTGGAACATGGGACTACTAGGTGGAGGAGGCGACAGTGCTGAGACCTGCGATGTCTGCGGCAAGGATGTCGGAGACGGCCCGGTCACTGACGACGAGGGCAACACCTTCTGCTGTGAGGAATGCAAGAACCATTACGAGGACGAAGAGAAGTCCGACGAAAAAGAAGAAGTATGTGAGTTCTGCTGACCGGGAGACAATCCTTTCTTTACTTCTTATTCCCCCCGAACCTCCAGACGAGTAACAGTATAGCTGTGAAGGCTGTCAGTGACATCACGGGTATAGTGATGTAGCCGTAGTGGAAGGTGTACTCGGTGGAGCATGAAACCGCCGTGATCGAACAGCCCGCAGAATGGAACTGCTCGAACCGCTGCATCAGGGAATGGTAGAACGCGATAGGGATACCCGCTACAGCAAGGGGGATAACGTAGTCCCTGACGTTCCTGTCCTCCAGGATAAGTCCAGCGCCGAGTATCAGGACTAGCGGGTACATGAATATCCTCTGGAACCAGCAGAACCTGCAGGGTTCGTAGCCCAGCACATTGGAGAAGTAGAGGCTTCCCCCGGTGGCGACCAGCGCCAGAAGAAAAGCTATCTTGGTACTGTGGCGGTTGAGAAACCTGTCAACCGGCTCCAGGAACTCGAGCTCCTGTTTCCCGAAACGTCTCAGCAGATAGGTCAAAAGCGCAGCCAGAATCGCTATGTCCAGTACCAGGGTTCCATTGGCAAGGAACTGTTCCACCGGAGCCATAACCCTAAAACAGATGGTTTAAGTTAAAAATATAGTCATCGCAAACCGGAGTATGGTAGAGTGCGATTTCTGCGGAGAGGAGTTCGACACGGAGATGGAACTCCACATCCACTGGAGTGAAGAGCACGGCGACGAGCTCAACTCCCACCAGGAGGACAAGGTGAAGAAGGCCGAGAGGAAAAAAGACGAGCAGAAAGAGAAGAAGCTACGCAAGAGGAAACGCATGGCCGGGTACGGACTCGGGGGCGGCGTAGCAATAGTGTTATTCGGCTTCATAGGGCTCCAGCTGGTGAACAGCGCCGGGGGAAGCAGCGGCACTCTCGATCCTTCCCAGCTGGACGGACAGCCATTCATGGGAGAGGAAGACGCTCCTGTGACCGTCGTAGAGTTCGGCGATTACCGTTGTCCCTTCTGCAGGCAGTTCGAGATGACTGTATACCCCGAGCTAAAGCGCAACTACATAGATTCAGGCGAGGTCAAGTTCTACTTCATCAACTTCGCCTTCTTGGGGCCTGGCTCCACCCAGGCCGCAGTCGCCGGTGAATGCGTCTACGACCAGGACAAGCAGGCTTTCTGGGACTTTCACCACGCTGTCTACGAAAACCAGGGGCCCGAGTCAGAACAGTGGGTTACGACAGATCTGATGGTCCAGATAGCCCGGGATAATACCCAGGGGCTTGACTACGAACAGCTCAGGAGCTGTATACAGAACCAGGACACCGCCTCGGAAGTGCGGTCTGACAGGAACTACGGTCAGCGCTCGGAGGTTTCCGCGACACCAAGCGTCTACGTTAACGGAGAAAAGGTTGACAACTGGAGGTACGGAGGCCTGAGTTCCAGGATTGACAAGGCGCTCCAGTAGGATGACACGCGAGGAACTCCAGCAGGAGTACGGCGAGAGGAAGGAAGAGATAGCCGCCAGACTCGAAGACTTCGAGTCTCTCAGGAACGCTTCGGACTACCGGTGGTTCATGGAGCTTGTATTCGTTATCCTGACATCCCGGACCTCCGCTAGGAAATCCTGGGAGGCGGTAGAGGAACTGGACCGCCGCGACTTCTTGATGACAGGATTAAAGGAGGAGATAGACCAAGTCCTCCGGGATTACGGCGTCCAGTACGAGAAGAGGAAGGCGGGATACATAGTCGAGAACCGGGAACTCCTATCCCATCCCACGCTCTCCAACCCCACGAGAGAGCTGAAACTGAAGGAGAAGGTCAACCCGGAAGACCTGGAGAAAAGCAGGGAATGGTTGGCAGAAAACCTGAAAGGGGTCGGTATGAAGGCCGCCTCTCACTTTCTCAGGAACGTCGGATACGGCAACAGCTTCGCCATAGTCTCGGGCCACATCATGAAGGAGCTGAAGAATCTGGATGTGACTGAAACAGCCGAGCCCCCGGCCAGCAGGGAGGGCTACCTTAAGATAGAGGAAAAAGTGGAAGAGCTGTCCCGGGAGACCGGGATTGGAGTGAAAGAACTCGACCTGCTGCTCTGGTCGCTGGAGACGGGTGAGGTCTTCAAGTGAGTTACTGGTCCAAGAAATACGCAGGTCTTACCTCTCTTTCCTCGGGCTCCATCGGTTCACCGTTTTCATAAATGCCCGTTATACCAATCGATACCTCGTCGCTTCGCTCCAGCAGCCTCCTCACCTGTACTGCGGAAACATCCGTGCTCCATACGCGGGCGTTCTCGACGTATCTCTGAATCTCGTCAAGTGTCGCGCCCCCGGCAGCGTACTCAAGGAACTCTACCGCAGCATCGTAGACCGCGTCTTCTGTAGAACCGGTTTTTGCAGTGTATGAAGATTTCATCGCCGAAGTGTTCTCTGTGCTCATCGCAGGTTCAGTTACCGGAAAGAATCTTTAAAAGTGAAGGCTCTAGAAATCGACCTGGAAGTACTGCCACCTGATGTAGAGGTAGAACACGTAGAGCAGGATGAGCAGGAAGGCGCCCGCCATCGTTAGCTCTAGATCCTTCGTCCCTTCCAGCCGCTCCTTTACGGATTTCATACCGAGGAAACCTGCCACGGGGGCAAGCATATCCCCGATTCTTTCCTTGTTCAGCATGTATGCCAGCAGGATGCCCGCGGTTATAGTCTCCATCGGGAGGTCCCAGAGCACGAGGGGGCGGGGGACGGCGTAGGTGGATATCAGGGAGCCGAGTCCTATCGCAAGCAGGGGATTGGTGATATTGCTTCCGATCAGAGTCCCCAGGGATATACCTTCGGCTCCCTGCCTCAGTCCGGAAATCGCGGTCACCATCTCCGGCATCGCAGAGACTACGCCTGCCACCGCGACACCTATCATCGAGCCGCTCAGGCCGGTAGCCTTGATTCCAAGCTCCACAACCTGTAGGAAAATGTCCGCAGAGTATATCACTACTACCATGAATATAATCCCGACCACGAGGTCGTACCTCGGCCTCATGCTGGGTTTCCCGTCTCCCTGCCTCAACAGCTGCTCTCCCCGCGTGGTATACAGGTAGTACATGTAACCCACGAAACTCCCGAACAAAATCATACCATCGAGGCGGGACAGGAGACCGTCCCAGGCCAGTATCAGTGTCAGCAGGGTGGTCCCCATCATGGGAGCGTAGTCCCTCTTCAGGAACTTGCGGGAAAAGGTAAACTTCTTGGAGTTCTTGAGCCACGCCGCCGAAATCACCACCAAGCCGAGCACCAGGGTCTGCTGGACAACATCCGAACCTATATTGTTACCAAGCACGGTCGCGGAAACAGTCTGGAAGAGCTGGACGTTGCCAGGATCCCCTAGTATCTTGAAAGAGCCGACGAGATGTAGCGAAAGCTCGGGCAGGCTCGTCCCTATAGATATGATCGTCATCGCAATCACGACCTCGGAGACTCCGTAGTACTTAGCCACGGCCTCCATCTTGCCGACAACCTTCTCTGCGCCGAACACGACGACGAAGATAGAGGCCAGTCCTATGGCCGCGTTTGCCGCGAAGCCCGAAAAGCCCAGAACCATGGACTGGATTAAACACTTGTTATTATTATTTGCTATCCAAAACGCCCGAGACCCGACTGCTTCCCCTTGCCCTTCAGCTGGTCCCCGGTGTAGCCGAACACCTTGAGGGCGCGTAGAGAGGCCGGAACTATCTGGTTGTCGATGTAGTAGTCCGGATCGTAGCTGTCCGCGTACTTCACCAGCTCCGCCCTTGATGAGATGCTTCCACTTCCCCTCGTGATAACATAGTCTATAGTCGAGCCCGGGCTGATATCTTCACCCCTCTCAATCGCCTTCTTAGCCGCCTCGACATGGGGCGCAGTCGACTCGTAGTTCTCGGGCTTCTTCGTTAAACGTGTGTATATCCTGAGCTTCTCCACAGGGATTTCGCCCGCTTTCAGGGCCTCCACCGTCTGTTTCACTATCTCCGCAGCTTCTTCCGCATCGTCCTCAAGTATCTCCCTGAGGACCTCCTTCTGGGTCTCCTTCGCTATCGGGCTCCAGTCCCTCCTGACCTGCTCGAAACCTGTTATCTTCAGCCGTCCATCCTCTCCCACAAGAGCATACTTCTTCTTCGCACCCTCGCCGCTCGATGTCGAGGTAAAGAAGCCACGCCTGAAATAACCCTCGAACTCAAGCTCCATGAACTCGGGTAGGTCGTGGTTCACCTCCTCTAGGAAGCCGTCTATCCTCTCTTCCACCCTTTCTCCCCTCAGGAAGAGGGAGTCGGTGTCGCCGTACACCACCTCGAAGCCCTCTTCCTCTGCCTTTTCCACCGCCTGCTTTATGTAGCGCCGCCCAAGATAGGTAGTGGCCTCCGCGCACTCCCGGGAGTACCACCTCGCACCATCGTAACCGAGGTAGCCGTAGAAAGAGTTCGCAAGTATCTTCTCCGCCTTCTGCCTTGAATCAAGCGACCGGTACTCCTTCGAACCGGAATCAAGCGATTCCATCTCCTGCTTGAGTCCCGCACGGTCCTCCACCAGCTGCTGGATCAGCTCCGGGAAGAACCCCTGCTCGTCCTGGCAGAAATCATAGTCGAACTCCTCGATTTCAAACCTGTTGTCACACTCCTCCAGGTCAAGCGTGTCAGGCGAGATGTTATGGGCCACCATCACGGTGGGATACAGGGAGCGGAAGTCAAGAAGCACGATGTCGTCGTACAGCCCCGCCTCCGGGGTGTGGACGTAGCCCCCGGAATAGGCGCCTTTCCTTCGCCTCTGCCGCCTCTCGTCCCTGTGGGGCCGGTTGGGTGCTATCCTGCCTCTCTCAAACGCCTCCCTGAGAAGGTAGTTCTCGGTCAGCTGGCCGTAAGTCAGCCGGCAGGCATCAAAAGGTATCAGTCCCGTTATCCGGGAAAGCTCCATTACCTGAGGGACTAGCTCCTCCGATAGCTCGAACGCAAGCTCCGAATCCTTCAGGGCGTAGTCGGCGAACACCTCTAGTTTCTCATCTTCCTCCCAGTACTGCTTCATCTGCTCCCAGGAAAGCTCATCCTTGTTCTTCCCAAGCATCTCCTCCGCGACAGAGTCCAGGTCGAGGGTCTCGGATTCTAGCCCGGGCGACAGGATATGCGCCAGGAACGGGTAAAGGTCGAGGTGCATCCGGCCCTTCAGTCTGGCGCTTGAGAACCGGCCCCGCCTCTTGAATTTCATCCTCTCTCCATTCCTGCCCAGTGCCAGCTCCAGACCGTGATGCTGGGCTCGCTCCCTGAGGACCTGGAAGTCGAACTCGTCAGTATTGTAGCCTGTGAGAATGTCCACGTCCCGGCCCTCTATTATATCCATCATACGCTCCAGCAGTTCTTTCTCGGAATCCACCACCTCCACGAAATCCCGGTCTATCTCCTTCGTGGTCAAAAGCTTCTCGAAACCCTGGGAGTAGAAGGACGCCATTATTATTTCGTCCTCGTAGACCTCGAGGTCAAACGCCAGCCTCTCGAAATCGAGGTCCTGGTCGTGCGAGGACCTCTCTATGCTCTCCAGCTCCAGGACCAAGTCGAAATTTTCAGAACTCTGCGCCTCACCCGACACCTTCACCCATTTTACAGGCGGAAGCTGTTTGTCGATAAGGTACCGCTTGTAGAAGGGGATGTCGAACTCCCGTATCTCCGAGACCTGGTCCAGCTTCGAGACCAGCTCCCTCAGCTTCGGGACGGTGGGCGGAACGTCTGTGTAAACCTTCAGCACCTCGACCTCGCTGTTGCCGTCCGCACGTACCACTCTCTCGGTGTCTTTCACAGGCAGCGACTCGCCGTCCTTCTTGAACCGTGTATCATCCACCGCCTCCTCCAGCCTCTTGATATCGCCCGAGGGGATAGCGTAAAAGTAGGGTCGGAAACCGGTGTCCCTGGCGAGGACATTCTTTCCTTTGGCGTCCTTCCCGAAAACCCGGACAACCGGTCTATCCTGCTCTATGACGTAATCGACGTCTATGACCTGAACCTCGGTCTCCATGTTGAAGCCCGGGCTTTCGAAAGTTAAGTAGGCTGGGATAGGATTAAAACAGGCGGGTTGAATTAGTATTCCATGAGAGTGCTTCTGGTAACCGACATCCACGGCGAAGTCGAGAAACTGGAGAAAATCCTAGAGCAAGAAGAGTATGACGCGGTCCTCTGTGCAGGAGACCTCAGCGATGCCAAAAAGTTCGAAGACTACAGATCCCAACTCGAAGAGGTGCTCGACGCGTTTGACAGGAAGGGAAAGCTGACGAAGGCCGTACCCGGGAACATGGACCCTGAAGAAGAATGCGTCAGGGAACTGATCAAACGCAGGATGAACATACACAAGAAGATAGCCTCCTTCGAGCACTTCGAGGCAGTGGGTTTCGGGGGCGGCATCACTCCTTTCGGGACGCCCTTTGAGCCCGAAGGCAGCGAGATAAAAGATACTCTGGGCACGCTCTACGAGCGTATGAGTGCCGATAGAAAAGTTTCGGTCATCCATCAGCCGCCCGCCAACACCGCACTCGACATCGCCGACGGCGACCACGTGGGGAGCGATGAGGTCAGGGAGCTGATCGAAGAGAGAGACTTCAAACTGGTCCTGACCGGACACATACATGAATCATCAGGAAGAGAAGAAATAGGCGGTACAGTAGTTATAAACCCCGGTCCCGTGCTAGAAGGAAGTTACGGGGTTGCAGAAATCGAAGAAGACACGATAGACATCCAGATAAAAAGTCTGTGAGATCAAGACCTGTCTTTACAGGCCATAGCGACCCATAGTTTACCAAAAATCCTTAAAACAGATAAAAAAAATTCAGGGAGGGCCAAACTGGCCTTACCATCCTGAAAACCCCAGGATTCACTATTATACAGTTCTAAACTCCCTTCGAACCAGATAGTGGCCTTTGAACAATAGATTTTTTAATATAACCATTTACATAGGTTTACAGGAGATCAGAAGAGTTCTGAGAAGTGAACTACAATGGCAGAGCTACCACTAGCACCGGTGAAGCGTATCATCAAGCAGGCTGGCGCCCATCGTGTCTCAGAAGGCGCAGTCCGTGAGCTCAGGGACGAGCTCGAGGGACATGCGAAAGATAGGGCGCAGCAGGCCAAGGAGTACGCAGAGCACGCCGGTCGGAAGACCGTTCAGGCTGAGGATGTGAAGGCATCTCAGTAAACTCTTTAACTTCTTATTTTTCTCTTTATTTTATGCGGATAGAAAACAGCTTTATACTGGCGCCCGGGGTCGGAGAGAAAACCGAACAGAAACTCTGGGAGAAGGGAACAAGGCACTGGGATGATTTCTCGGAAACTGATGTGATAAACGGTTCAAGAAAGGACCGGATTACGGACTTCCTAGAGAAAGCCAAGAGGAACCTCAAGGTCGGCAACACCCCGTTCTTTGGACAGCAGTTACCCTCAAGATCTACCTGGAGGCTGTACGAGAACTTCAGGGATAACGCCTGCTTCTTCGACATAGAGACAACTGGCCTAGACGCCGACCGGAACAGCGTCACCACAGTAAGTTTCCACCGCTCTGGAGAGGACGTGACCCTGGTGAAGGGTCAGGACCTGACCCCCGAGCGGCTCCGAGAGGAAATCTTCGAATCCAGCATCCTCGTGTCATTCAACGGTAAGAGATTCGACCAGCCGTTCCTGGAGAAGAACTTCGATATAGATATAGAGAAGCCGCATATCGACCTGATGTATCTCTGCAGGCGACTCGGAGCCAGCGGAGGCCTGAAGCAGATAGAGAAGGATTTCGGGATTGACAGGGAGCTCGAAGACGTGGACGGACGGGAGGCCATAAGACTCTGGAAGAGGTACGAGCAGAAGGGGGATAAAGAGGCGTTGGAGAAACTTGTGAGGTATAACCGATATGATGCCAGGAACCTCAAACAGCTTTTCCGGGAGGTTCACGGCCTGATGACCGATAAAATTTTCGAACCTTACAGAGGACCATAAGAAGGCTTATAAATCTGGGAAGATAATACCATCCTGAAATACATGGCCTTGGCAACACATGCTAACTGGCTCACTGGAAACATGTCCCTGGATCTAGTGAGAGGTATCTCTAACGCCACCAAGGCCAAGGCTTCCTACTACACCATTAACGTGGAGTAACGCGGGATGAAGCCTTGGCTTCCGGAAGGAAGCCGCGCGGACCGCGAAAAACAAACCACTTCTGAACAGTTTCCTGCCATCCCTGCACTGTAGGAAACTAGGGTGGGTCCTGCTGGCAAGGTAGGGCCTGCCTCCGGAACTTTTCACGTCTTCCAACTACCAACGCTCCACGAGGTGCAAAGGAATGAACGCCAACACACGGGACTTCGAGACAGAACTTCAGGCGATGGACTCAGAGCCAAGAGTCGAGACGGAGGTTCACCCGGAGGTCTCGGTAGTTCCTGCCACGACACTCTAGCAAACGAAAAAGATAGAACAAAAAGAAAGGTTGCGCTGCCGTTAAACACAGGTATTCCACTCACTCATGTGCGGCTGACTCGAAGGCAGCCCAGCCGTTGGCCATAGAATCCAGTATTGATGTAAAAGACTTCGCGGGCTTGACCACCTTGTTCCTACCCTGTGAACCCTCTTTCCTGTCGCGATATTCTGTGTACTCGTACTTTATGACACCCAGCCTCCTGAGCTTGGGGAGTATGTTGTTCTTCAGGTTGCTCTTGCCCTTCTCGTGACCCCACTCGTCAAACGAATTCAGCTTCTCCGAACCGATTTCGCCCTCCTCCTTCAACTCCCGGAGGAAAATCTTGGCGTACTTGTTCCTCTTCGGCGACTGCTCCTCGGGGAAGAAAAGATCCACTATCTTCTCCCAGTTCCAGGCCCTGTCGCTACGCCTGTACTTCTGCTTGTCCTCTGGAATCGCGATTGAATGCTTCGTGACTATCGTGCTGGACTTCCGCGCCGCCTCGTCCACGAAAGGATGTTCACTCATACCTTTTCCTTAACAAAGGAGGTATATTAAACTTCAGACCGGGACCATCGACTTCAGGTACGGTATCGCGTACATCACCCCTACACCACCAGAAAACATCAACAGGTGGAGCAGTATGTCCTCGTCCTGCTTGAACCTTGGGAGTATGTCCGAGCCCGCTATGTAGACGAAGTTGCCGATCACGAGGGGGAGAAGCAATGCATTGATGCCTGAAGAGGTCATCGAAAGCCCCAGAACTATGGACGCGCCGAGGAACATGAAGATGCTTATAGCTATGTTGAACCCGACAGCCTTCTTCCTCGAAAAACCAGAATGAACCAGAACACCGAAGTCTCCCGCCTCCTTCGGGATCTTGTGGGCCATCACCGCGACAGTCGCGGCCAGTCCCGCCGAGGTTCCGGCGAGGAAGCTCGTCGCAATCAGTATGCCATCAAGCACGTTGTGGACCGCGTCTCCCGCGACGAGGACATAGGAGAACGCCTCGACATGGCTGTTCCTGTTGTGGCAGTGCCAGTGTATGATTCTCTCCAGCACCAGCGATCCCGCGAGCCCGGCAACGACCACGATGCCGGTAAGACGGGTGTAGCCGACCTGGTTGGTCAGCTTGAATACCAGGTGGATGAAGACACCGCCAAATATGGTTCCCGCCGCAAGCGAGAGAAGGTAGGGTGTCAGTTTCCTGACTCTCTCCTCGCTCAGCGCCAGAAATAGGGCGCCTATACCGGACATGAGACTGACGGCCACCAGGCTCAGGATTATGGTTTCAGCTACCATCTACAGGTCAAGATTCTTCCACAGACTCAAAAAGCTCACCGCCAAAGCTCAGTTTGAGAGGATGAAACTTGCGCACATCATGCTCCGGGTTGCCGACCCGGAAAAAGTAATAGACTTCTACCGGGAGGCCTTCGGATTCGAGCTTAGGGAGAAGAAGGAGCGCGACACATTCACACTCTACTTCTTGAGAGCCGAGGACCAGACCGCAGAGATAGAACTCACGTACAACCACGGAAAGAATGACCATTACGAGAAAGGTGAGGGCTTCGGCCACATTGCAATCCACACTGACGAGGACCAGTCGCTCCAGGATGCGTACGACAGGGCGGTCGAGGCAGGAGGAGAAGACTACCGCCCTCCCGAAGAATGCCCCGGCAACTACGC
>CAZVPZ010000006.1:0-41149 GCA_964629245.1 uncultured archaeon
GGCGGGAGGTCCTGGTCGACGGTCCACTCCACGCCCTCGATGGCCCCGGCCTCGCCAGGGTGAGGGGTGAAGACCGAGTTTTCCAGGTCCGCTTCCAGGGCGGGTTCGATGGCATCCGCATCGACGACCACGGGACCGTCGAAACCAGAAACGGTGCGCTCCACCATCTCCGGGTTGGGGCGGGACAGTCCCGATCCGATGGCGAGCG
Source organism: uncultured archaeon (assembly GCA_964629245.1). Lineage (GTDB taxonomy): Archaea > Nanohalarchaeota > Nanosalinia > Nanosalinales > Nanosalinaceae > CAZVPZ01. The sequence goes on from CAZVPZ010000006.1 coordinate 209, forward strand.
AATCGCTCCAGTCAAGTAGCGGCGGCAGCTTGTCGTTCGGGTCGTCACGCAGATAACCCCCGCGGTAGGTCCTCACTATCAGGTTCTCGGAGAACGCGGCGACCACGTAACGTATCTCCTCAGAGGTCAGCACCTTAGCAAGGTCCGAGCCCGTCCTCAGCGCCGCCCTCGCTACCAGTGCCGGCGCCCCAGTGTAGTCACGGCTCCCCGCGACCACGCCAACGTAGCCGTTCTGTCCCTTGTGCGAGCCGGGGTCGCGCTCCAGTTCTTCAAGCAGTTCTTCCATGTGGATAGAATCCGTCTGCCACAGCTAAAAGTTTTTATTCCCGGGAACCGAACGTATTACGTGGTATTATGGTAAAAGTAGCTGTAAACGGGGTCGGAACCATAGGCAAAAGAGTCGCGGAAGCGGTAAGGCAGCAGGAAGACATGGAGCTCGTTGGCGTGGCGGACGTCGCGCCCACCGGGACGCTGAGAACTGTTCTCAGCGAAGAAGGGCCTCTCCACGGCGTGGACCTCTACGGTTCGACAGAAGACGGTGTGGGAGAGTTGAGGGACGCGGGTATGCACGTCGAGGGCTCGCTGGAATCGGTGATGGGTGAGGTCGATGTGGTCGTTGACGCGACCCCGCCAGGGATCGACGAGAAGAACAAGCAAAACCTTTACGAGCCGAATGGCGTTAAAGCCATCTTCCAGGGCGGTGCCGACGAGGACATCGCCCCTGTCGCGTTCAACGCGGACGCCAACTACGATGAGGCGAGAGGCGAGGACTTCGTGAAGGTGGTATCCTGCAACACCACCTCGCTTTCAAGGACCCTGGCCGCTGTCGACGAGAACTTCGGCGTCGATCACGCGGTCGCTTCGCTCGTGAGGAGGGGAGGAGACATACCCCAGGACTCGCGCGGCCCCATAAACTCGACGATCCCCGTGACCGAGGTGCCTTCGCACCACGGTCCCGATGTCCAGGCTGTTATGCCCCACCTCGACATCAAGACCCTTGCGGTGAAGGTCCCAGTTACATATGGACACGTCCACATGGTCAACGTCACACTGGGATCAGAGCCAGGCGAGGAAGAGGTCCTCGCGGCATTCGAGGAGCAGCCGCGCGTCTCCCTGGAATCCGCTGGCGAGGGCTACGATTCGACTGGCAAGATACACGAGAAGATGAGGGACCTCGAGCGGTCGCGTTCCGACATGCCCGAGGCCGCGGTCTGGGAGGAGACGGTCACGGTCGAAGGCGATACGCTCTACTGGATACACATGGTCCACCAAGAGTCGATAGTCGTACCTGACAGCATCGACGCCATCCGGGCCATGTTCGGCATGGAGGATAAAGAGGATTCCATCCGGATGACCAACGACGCGATGGGTATCGAATAATAATCCTTGGTCCGCATTCAACAGGTATGGGAGACAAAAAAATCCTGATGGTGGGCTGGGGCTACCCTCCCGATATCGAGGGAGGTCTCGACATCCACGTCGCGCACCTTTTCGAGGAACTGAGAGACGCGGAGATCGAGGTCGACCTTGCGCTACCGGAACGATACGCACCGGATAGACCTGGCATCATAGGGGTCGACGCTGGAGAAGGCGGTATGCTTTCGCGCGCTTCAGAGCTCAGCAGGAAGGTGGTCGAACTCGCGGAGGACTACGACCTGGTCCACACCCACGACTGGTTCGGCGCGGAGTCCGGCCTTAAAGCGAAGAAGTACTCTGGAACGAAATGGGTCGCGACCTTCCACTCCCTCAGCTCCGGCCGGTCCCGCACGCCCTCGCCCCGAATCGAGGAGATGGAGAGGGCGATGGCGGAGCGCGCCGACTCTACCATCGCGGTCAGCAGGAAGCTGGCGGACGAGCTCAGGGACGAGTTCGGGATAGAACCCCACGTCATCCACAACGGCTTCTCCCGGAAGAGGAGGAGCGGTATAGATGTCAAAGAAGAGCTGGGGATCAACGGAAGGATGTTCCTTTTTGTGGGCAGGCACGCAGAGCAGAAGGGACTGGAACACCTGGTCTACGGCTTCAGCAAGTTTCTGGACGGAAACGAGGGTACGCTCGTGATAGGCGGCGACGGCCACATGAAGGACGCGCTCGAAGAGTTCGTGGAGATCCTCGGCATCCAGGAAAACGTGGTTTTCACAGGCTTCATCCCGGAGGACGAGCTCGGCGACTTCTACTCGAGCGCGGATGTCTTCGTCTCCCCCTCCATCAACGAGCCGTTCGGCCTGACTGTAACCGAGGCGGTGGAAGCGGGCACCACCGTCGTAGCGACGGAAAGCGGCGCGGAGGAGGTGCTGCCCGACGACCTGGTGATAAAGATACAGCCCGACTCTGATTCAATCGCGGCAGGACTCGAAAGGGCGGTAAAAAGAGAGGAGTTGAGGAGCTACGAGTCGAGGAGTTGGAAGCAGATGGCCGAAGACACCCTGGAAGTTTACGAAGAATTCAGCTGATTATGTCGAGTTCGTGGACAGGACCAGGATGGATCACGCGGAAACCAGTGTCGGTCTTCATCATGGAGGAACCGGTCTCGGCGTAGTATGTAGAGTCGTCGCCCGCGACGCCGGGCAGGTATATGCGCTCTTTTCCGCCCGACTTTACTACCACCACGACCTCCGATTCCGATTCGATGTCGATGACTGTCTGACTGCCGCGTTCCCGGGTTTCAACTTCCATGGTGAAACTTTCCCTCTGGCTGATTTAAACCTTCAACCATTGCCGATTTAAATTCACAGGAAAACTGTTTGATATGCCTCCCATCACCCTGTCCTTCGAGGTGCACCAGCCGCACAGGATGAGGACCGACGGGGTGAAAGAGGACGCAGATAATCTCTACGACCGTTATTTCGACGACGGGATGAACGAGCACTTCTTCAAGGACGTCGCGGAGAACTGCTACTTCCCCGCCACCGAAAGATTGCTGCGGGTGGCACAGGACCTGGAGGGAACAGGCAACGACCTGAAGGTCAACTTCTCTGTCTCCAGCTCCTGGATAGAACAGGCGAAGCAGTATCACCCCGAGCTCATCGACATGCTCAACAGCTTCCCCGCCAGCACGATCGACTTCATAGGACAGAGCCACTACCACTCGCTGTCCGGGCTCTTCTACGACAAGACCGAGTTCCGGTGGCAGCTCAACCACCACAGCGACTTGATCGAGGAGACGTTCGGCAAGAGGCCGAAGGTAATGACGAACACCGAGCTGATCTACCACAACGAGATAGGGAAGATAGCCGGCGAGGAAGGCTTCAAGGGCGTCTTCACGGAGGGTGTGCCTCGCATACTGGGATGGCGTTCCCCCAACTATCTCTACACCCAGCCCGACTTCGTTACGGATAACGGCGCGAACATACTGCTACGGAACAGGGAACTTACCGACGATGTGGGTTACCGGTTCTCCGCCAATTGGTGGGACGAGTACCCGCTGACCGCGGACAAGTACGTGGCCTGGCTCGCCGCATCGGAAGGCCAGACGATCAACCTGTTCATGGACTACGAGACTTTCGGGGAGCACCACTGGGAGGGAACCGGTATCCTCTGGTTCCTGGAAGACCTGCCCTACCAGGTAGCGAACCGTGACAACCTCCGCTTCGCGAAGGTCAGGGAGGTGGCGGATAAAGATCCCGTCGGAGAGTTCGACGCCTTCGAGTACAACACCGTCTCCTGGGCCGACCAAGAGATGGACGCCTCGGCCTGGCTGGGCAACGCTGTCCAGAGGAAGCTTTTCGAGAAGATGCAGCAGATGGAGAGACAGGTGAAGAAGCTCGACGACGAGGAGGTTACCGATGTCTGGCGTAAGTTTTTGACATCCGACCACCTCCACCACATCGCGACCAAGACATACGACGACCACAGCGTCCACAACTACTTCTCCTACTTCGACCATCCTTTCCAAGGATTCGCGGTCATAATGGAGCACCTGATGGATCTCCAGCAGCAGGTCCAGGAGCGGATGCGGAAGTAAGGTAGATTGATAAGACTGGAGAAGAAACTCCACAGCATGTCAACCTTACGCTCACCCGCACCACAGCAACAAGCTGAAACCGACGAAGATTTCGCCATCGAGGCGGTTCTCGAGAAAGGAGATAGCGAAAAAGCAGTCTTTACCCTGTTCCAGGACGGGCGGGTGGAAGCATTCAACGACGACAAGGCCGCGTTCAAATATTACATCGATGAAGAGCTTCTCCAGGAAATAGTGAACCCTGTGGTGGGTCGTGTGGGGGGCGCCAGGTCTCACTACGCCACCTCTTCTGCTGGCAGGGAGGACCTGACCTTCCGCGTCAACCCGCGCTACATCGGTCCGGATGACTACCCGGAGGAGAACAGCGCCAGCTGGGATCGGTTCACAGTCTCCAGCTATCCGGAAGTCGCGAGGAGTCTGGGGATACTTGTAGGCGAGGCGCCAGAACTCGACCCTACAGAGCCTGGAGCTGCAGCTGAACAGGTCATCACCGACGATTACCGTGCGGGGCTCCGAGAGATAGTCGAGACCTCGCTGGAAGCAGCCTACGAGGAAGCCCTGTAAAAATTACTTGTCGCCGAAGCTGTCCAGGAACTCCTGCTCCGCCTTGTCGATCCTCGCCCTTACACTGAAGGCGTACGTCCCGGCTTCCATTCCCCGCGGTCTTGCATCGTTATCCAGTACATCCACGTAGAAATCCGCGCTGAAGACATCCATCTCCGGGTCGTATAGCGGATCGGAAACTCCCCACGCGGTGTTCCTGTCGAGGAAATCGGCCTCGTAGTTCCCAAGGAAACTGTCTTCTTCTACCTCCTCGAACAGCTCCTCCGGCTTGACGTCATAGCTTACATCTCCCGCCTCAAGATCGATGCGGGCGTCGTGGACTTCGGCCAGCGACCTGACGAAATCACGGAAGTCGGCGTAGCTGTTGACCGCGGGATCAACGGGTATCTCTTCCTCCTGCTGCGGACGCTCTAGAAGCTCTCCTGCGTGTGACATGCACCATCCCCTCCAAAGGACATTTGCCGCTCGATATATAAGTCGATATTCGTGGTCTACCCCGTAATTTCCCCGGAGTCGCAAACCGCCCCTATCCCAGCTTTTCCGCGTACCTCTCTACTCTCCTGCCGAGGTAGCCGGTGACAAGGATCGCACCGGCAGAGATGTAGAAAGCAGTCTCGAAGCCCGCTTCAGGCCCATACAAAACCGTGACCGCCACGGTCAGAGACAGCATCACGAACCTTCCCATCCCGAGGAAGACCTCCCTGACCGAGTAGAAGCCCAGCTTGTTCCCGCGCTCTCCTATGTCCGCGACTATGGAGAACAGCGGTATGTGGTAAATCCGGTAGAGAAGCCCCATCACCACTGACACCGCGAAGGCCGTCAGAGCGGTGGAAATGCGGGGTACAGCCGCCAGGACTACGGCGGTCCCTGCGGTGCCTGCCATGATGAGGTGGAACCTCTCCACCCTGTCACCGATTTTCCCGACGACCACCGAGAAAAGCGCCGAGCTCAGGCCAGCAAGCGCCGCGGCGATGCCGACGTTGAGAGCGCCCCCTACCACGTAGTAGATGAAAAGCGGCAGTACGAAGAAGATCGTGAAAGCGGAGATCCCTGCGAAGAAGAACATCGCATCCAGTTCCAGGTTCCTGAGTGAAGACACGTCCCCCACCGAGAAACTCTCGGGTTCCCTTTGCCGGGAGTAGAAGAGAGGGATTGCCGATACCAGCACGAATACCAGGGTGACGGAGACCAGCAGGCTAAAACTGAAATAGGAAAGTATCAGGCCTCCCAACAGCGGCGCGATAGCTCCCGCGAAAGCCGCGAGCCCCATCAGCCAGCCGTAATCGGAACTCCTGGACTCGCTGGAGCTTCCCGCGGTGAAGCCGGTGTTGATGGGTATCCAGAAAAGGGCGTTCCCGATACCTATCAGCACGCCGACCGAGAGCACAAGCGCCAGGGAGAGCGAGACAAGTTCCAGCATCAGGAAGGCAGGCACAAAGAACAGGTAGGAGAACATCAGCCCTCTCCTGTCTCCGACTTCCGATAGCAACCGGCCGACAGGGACCGCGGCCAGCATGAACGTCCCTACGTCAACCGCCATGAACAGGAAAACCTGCTCCATCAGGAACCCTTGCTGGGCGATGAAGACCGGGATGAATACGTTTATCAGGCCGAGTGCAAACGAGTGCAGCGTCTTGAAAGCGTAAATCTGGTTCAGCTCGTTTCCGTCGAACAGGCCCAGCATATCCTTCGAGTGACCTCGGACTGTAATAAAAGTCACCGGCGCCATACAGCTACCATGCCAGAGAAAAACCTAATAGAGGTCGAAGAAGGACAGGAAGTCGCGGCAATCCACGCAGAGGCGGGCACCGATGACTGGGTGTTCGTCTGCCACGGCTTCGGCGGGAACAAAGGCCGGCAACGCGAATACCTGGAACTCGCGGACAGGGACTTCAACACGGTTTTGTTCGACTTCAGGGGCAACGGCGAGAGCAGCGGCGACTTCATCGACCAGGACCTCAGCTCCCGCATCAAAGATCTGGAGGCCGTTGTAGACCATTTCTCGCCAGAGAACTTCGCGCTCTTCGGCACCAGCTTCGGCGGCAAAGTCGCTTTCCACGCCTCCCTGGAACTTGAGGCTGGCGCGGTCATCGGCAAGGCTCCGGTGACCTACAACTCCATCATGGACAAGTTCCGCGCCGCTGTAAAGGAAAAAGGAGAGTTCGAGTACATCGACGGCAAGCCCATCGACCAGCGTTTCTTCGAGGACCTCGACACCTACAGCTTCGAAGAGGTCACGGGGGAGATAGGCGTCCCGGTCGCGATATTCCACGGGAGCGCCGACACAACCGTCCACCCCGAGAACTCGTTCCGGGCCGCACAACAGCTCGACACCGATGTCGCCCTCCACAAACTCAGGGGCGAGAAACACAGCTTTTCACCCGAAGCGAAGCAGAAGCTCATCCGACATATGGCGGCGTGGCTGGACCAGGTTCTGTAGATTTATTAGTACGAACCGGCAATAAGGAATCCATGGGCACCTCGGATATATCCAGGGAGGATGTGAAGGAATTAATCAGGGATAAAACTGGTAAAAACACCACAGAAAGCGCTGTCAAGCTTCTAGAAGCCATAATAGAGACCTTCGCAGGCGATATCGCGGAAGAGGCCATACACCTCGCAGAACAGGACGGCCGGGAAAAAGTCACGGCAGGAGACGTTAAAAGGGTGCTAGAAGCCTAGCTACCGGTTCCGGACCGTTATATCAGATAGGAAAATCCTGCGACCCGGCGACATGTTTAAATATTTTCACATCGTCCTTACCTTTGAGTGACAACAATGGACCAGGAGGTTATCTGGCTGATGTCGCAGGCGCTGGAAGACGCTCTAGGGCAGGAATCCGCGGCTGTCCAGCCCGCCGATGAGGACGAGCGTTTTGTCATCGGCGCGGGCGAGTCCGTCATCCTTATCGACGCCGAACGGAAGCTTTTCGTGCCCTTGAAGCGCGGCAAGGCCATCGAGTACCTAGACATCAAGGGATTCATGCAGGAGCTCGGCCTGGAATACGAGAGCCCCACAACCTATAGAAAACATCTAGACAATCACTGATTCTTCTCAAACGCCTTTCTATATATCCCGCGTGTCCACGCAGCTATCTGCTCCCAGCGGAAGTTGTCCTCGACGCGATCGCGGGCCTTGTCACCCATCCAGTCCGTCCATCCCGGGTCGTTAAGCGTCCTCGACACCTGGTACTCAATGGAGCCCGGGTCCTCGGGGTAGGTGTGCAAACCCGTGTACTCATGGATGATAGTGTCCTTCATCCCCCCCACGTACGAGCCCACGGTCGGCGTGTTGCATGCCGCCGCCTCCAGGGGCACTATACCGAAAGGCTCGTATACCGAGGGTGCGACGGTGATCTCCGCGGTCTTCATGAGGGAGAGAAGCTCGGAGTCTGCGACGTACCCGGGGAAGTGGACCTTGTTGCCCACCGTCGACTTCGCGATGCCCTTGTAGTGCTCGGTCGCGCCGCTCCCCACCATCACGAACTTGGCCTCCGGGTTGCGGTCGATGATATCCGGCATCGCCTCGATGAGGTGGCCGGGACCTTTCTGCGGGTACATCCTGCCGACGAAAAGTACTATCTTCTCCCAGTCAAGCGCATAGTCGCTCCGGTTCAGATCGTTGCTGTGCCGGTCGAACTTCTTGAGGTTGACACCGTTCGGTATGTAGTTTATCTTGTCCTCCGGCACCTGGAAAGTATGCTTTACCTCCTCGGAGAAGTCGCGGCCCACGGTTATTACTTCTTCAGCCTCGTAGGTGCCGTACCACTCCAGGTCATGGATGGTCTGCTGGTACTCGCTATCGAGGCCGTCACGTCCCTGCTGGGTCGAGTGGACTGTGAAGACCATGGGAACGTTCAGAGTCTTCTTTATGCCCGTCGAGCCCGGCACCGCCATCCAGTCATGTGCGTGCACCAGGTCGAAAGGCTCCTCCTTGTATATCTCTACGGCGCGCTTCTCCATCTCGTGGCCCAGGCTCATCGCCCATGAGAGCGTGTCCACGGCTGCATCGCTGGAGGAAACGCGGTGCACCTCTATCCCGTCCCGGTACTCGGTCTCCTCCTCCGGGCCGTAGGTGAGCACCACAGGGTCGTGTCCCTGTGAGGCGAAAGTCGACGCGAGGTCCTCGCAGTGGGACGCGATCCCTCCCGCCTTGAAAGGCGGGTACTCCCAAGTCACGAAAAGCGGCCGCATATCTACGTTAAAACCTCCTTCTTGTGTTTAACCAGTTCCTCGTAGTTTCTTAAAACTCTTTGCTCCCAGCCCTCCTCGTAGGGGTCGATAACCTCCAGCTTTTCCTCCGGGATGTCCAGATCGAATAAAAGGGAGTTACGGGTGTCGTGCTTCGTCGCCAGCACTTTATCCGCGGCGAAACCACCCTTCCATTCCAGCTCCGATATCAGGCCGGCGTGGTCGCCCTCGAAGCCGCGCTCGTTTTCCGTCGAGTGGATGGTGACGACGAGCGGTGTTTCAAGGTGCTTCGAAAGCGTGACTCCGCCAGGCACGGTCACCCAGTCGTTGACGTGGATCAGGTCCACCTCGGAACCCTCCATCATGTCGGAGACGCGGCCTTTGATCTCGTTGTTAAGCATCATCGCCCAGTTGTAGATATTGTCGCCGCTGAAGTTGAGCGGGACGCGGTGGACATCTACGCGCTCGTCGATACTGTAGTAGGAGCCATCCTCGAACGCGACGATCGACACGTCGTGACCGTTCTCGACCAGGTGCTCCGCGATGTTCTTGCAGTATTCAGAAACGCCCTCGCCGTCCCTGAACTGCTGTGAGAGAAGCACTACCTTCATCTACCTGAACCTCTGTTCGAAACCTGTGCTCTTACTCTTTTCAACATCCGGCTGGGTGAACGGGTCCACATCCCGCAGCCACGCCGAGTAGACCGCGAGGTACTGTAGAAATGCGACCAGCTTGCCTGCGCCCTGAAACGACAGGTCGGTCAGCGTCACCGTGACGTTCGGCGTGTCCTCCTCGTCGAGCGCCTGCTTCACACCCTCGTACTCCGCGAGCAGCGAGTCCTGGAGCGACTTGCCATCCAAGTCACCCAGGTCGCGGTCGCGTAGCTTCACGTCACGTAACTCCTCCGGGACCTCGATAGTCTCGTGCTCGTGGTTCTCCGTCCTGAAGAACGCAGGCATCATGTCCGCCCTGCCGCCGAATATCCTCTGGTTTGTGTGGTGCTGGTACTCCGGTCCGAGGTCGCCCGAGAACGTCTGTCCCTCTCCCTCCTTGCATACGGTCTCGTGCATCAGCTGGACCAGCAGGGGGTAGAAACCGAACATCCGGGTCGAGTAGAACGCCGCGAAAACGTTTTCATAGCCGTCCCGCTCCGCATCGTAGAACGCAGATGCGAGGTTGAGCGCCGGGTTGTACTGCTCCTTGGGCGACACCATACCGTACATCTCTTCAGCACCCTCCCATATCTCGGAGACCTCAAGACCCGCGAACGCCGCAGGGACCAGCGCGGTCTCGAGAGCGCCGGTGAACCGTCCCCCCACCTCCGGGTGCTCTATCCAGCCGTAATCCTGCCTTTCGACTACCTGTTTCAGCGCACCATCGTTGTCAGAGGTCACCGCAAACACGTCGTAGCCCCTCTTGATGAAGAACAGCAGCGACTCGATGACAGAGGCGGTCTGGCCGGACTTGCTTATCGGCATCACCAGCGTCTCTTCAGGGTCTAATTCGCGCGACAGCCGGTTCAGGTAGTCCGGGTCCATGGTCGTGACCAAGCGTACGTCGATATCCGTCTCCGGGAAGAACGCGTAGAGGTAGGCGCGGAACGATGTTATCGAGCCACCATTTCCAATGACAACCAGGTTCTCAAAGTCGTGATCGTCAGCGGCTTCCTGTATGCGCTCCATGTCGGGCTCCGTCTTGGCGAACTCGGGGACGCGATACTTCGGCAGCTCCTGCACCGACCGGTTCTTCTCGTTTACGTGGTCTATCTCTATCTGGAAAGACATCTCAGGAAACCTCCACCGCCTTGGCGTGAGCCTCCCTGTAGTTCTCGCCGAGTTCGTCCCATGAGGTGAGCTGTGCAAGCTTCCGGGCGTTGTGTTTCCTCTCAGTTATCTCGGTTTTGGAGTATGTGACTATCTCCTCTATCGTCTCCGCGAGGTTGGAAGCGGCCTTCTCATCTTCGATATTATCCCTTTTAAGGACGTATATGCCCTTCCTGTCCTCAGAGTTGGTCTTCTCAAGCAGGAACTGGCCGAAACCAGCCAAGTCGGTGGTGACCGATAAAGCGCCGTTGGCCGCGGTCTCGACCGGTGTGTACCCCCAGGGCTCGTAGTAGCTGGGGAAGACGCCCGCGCTACACGCCACTATAAAGTCGTTGTAGTCCATCGAAAGCAGGCGGTCTCCAACCGACAGGTAGGTCGGGTAGAAAATCACCTTGACGCGGTCTTCCTTCCTGTTCCTCAGTCCTTCCTCGTAGAGCTTCTCCATTATCTCGTCATCCGAATACGTGAGGTCAAACGCCGAAACAGGCGGGCTGCGGCCGTGCTTCTCGTGGAAATTCTGCTTCAGCGATTCGAGCCGGCGCCCGTCCTCCTCGATAAGTTCCTTCAGGTTCTCACCCACATCCCTTCCAGATGTAAGCGAGTTGAGTATCGTGTTCCTGATCTCCGGCATCACTTCGCTAACATAGTCCTCCAGCTCCTGGTAGAGCGAGACGTTTTCCAGCACCTCAAGGTTCTGGCCCTTGACATCGCTCGGCACCAGGATGAAGAAATAGAAAGGATCGCCATCTCGCTTGTTGAGTTCCGAAAGCGCCTCTATCAGTACGTCGGTTCCCTTGTTGTGGAACTCGTAACGCCCCGAGGTGAAGAGGATGCGCGGATCGTGCTCCAGGTCGATATCGTAGTATGGCTCGAAATAGGCCTGTAAAAACTCCTTCACGTTCTCCTTCTTCTTGGTGTGCTGGTACGATAGCTCCTCCAGACTCGGGAAATCATCCACATTGAACCCGTTCGGCAGTATTATGTCAGGCTCCACATCCAGGACAGCCGCGGCCTCTTTACCCGTTGTCTTGCTGACAGTCGTGAACACGTCCGCCTCCTCAGCGGCGGTCTTCTCCACCTGGTGCTTCGGCTTTACCCCGTATTTCTCGGCCAGCGAGTCGTCAACGTCGCCCTCATCCACCGCCCCTTTCAGGTCAAAATCCGAGTTGGAGAGCGCCCGTCCTAGGACTGTGGCGTGGGTCGTGAAAACCATCGGGGCGGAACACTCGAACATCGCCGGCCCGGAAAGCCACTCGTGGAGGTGCACAACCGTCTCACCCTCCATCCCGGTGCTCAATCGGTCGAGCAGCAGTCCGACCGCGTAGCTCCACTTCACCGGCTCGTCGAAATCGCTTCCGACCCCCATGGAATCGATGCCGTACTCCTCCCACATCTCCTTCTTGATATCGTCCACGGATTTCTCCATACCCGACGGGTCGACCAGTATGCACTGGGGCTGTCCAGGGACGCGCCAGACACCGCAGTGGAACTCTATACCTTTCTTCTCAAGCTCCTTGAAGGCGCCATCGTAGTTCGGGCACTGCCTGGGCGCAAAATCGTTCCGGGCCTTCTCCTCATCGAAGTAGCCTATAGTTACGTAGTTCTCTCCGTAGTACTCCTGCATCGTCGCGGCCTTTGACTTCAACACCTGGTAGATACCGCCCACCTTGTTCGCGACCTCGAAAGAAACCTCAAGCAGATTATCCGGCGCCATGTACTTAGCTTTCATCCGCGGATATAAAAACATCGAACAAAGGCTCTTTGCTACTCTGAAGTCAAAATAAAGCTTTTATAGCGATTTCTGAGCTAGAGTCTAACATGAAGTATACCCTGCACGAAAACCTCTCAAACCGTACCGGCGTCATCTCCAACCTCCACGGCTTCGTCAACCGCCACCTCGACACCGGGTTCAAATCGAAGTGGAGCGGGTTCTGGGTTCCGCCCCACAAGTTCCTCGACTACTACAGCGTCAAGATAAACGGGCTCTGGCTCGGCGGCAACAGTTTAAGGGCGACCGAGTACGGCGACAGCTTCGTGTTTCACCATGAAACCGACAGCCTGGAGATAGAGGAGCGCGTATCAACTCCCGACGGACTTCCTGGCTTCAAGCTCGAACTCAAACTCCTCAACAAGACCGACCAGCCCAAGGCTGTTCAGGCAGTGCTTGAGGCCGGGGTCGACATCAGGTCGAAGTCCCAGGACCTCGGGCCGACGAAATACGGGCTTGAGGAGGGTAAAAACCGGCTGACGGTGACGAAAGACGACAGGAAGCTGATGATATCCAGCGAACAGGACTTCGAGATATCCGGCGAAAGCTACACCAAGGTCCACCACCCCGGCGACAAGCAGAGGTGCTTCATCCCCGGCGAGATAAAGTTCCGGCACGAGATCGACGCCGGCGGCACCGAGAAACTCGAGATAGAGTTCACCACGTCGAGCGCAGGATTCGGCGAACTTGAAAACGTGGAGCAAAGCCTCCGCGGCGAGAAACTGGGCCACTCATTCGGTGCGAGCGTTGACAGCATGAAGAACCTGTTCTACAACCGCAAGGGCATGGGTATGATCGCGGGACACCCCTGGTTCCAGAGCTACTGGGCCCGGGACACGTTCTGGACCCTGCTCGGCCTGATAGACGCAGGCTACTTCGAACTCTCGGAGCTGATACTGTCGAACTTCGCCGAGAGAGACCTTCCCGGAAAGATAGAACTCAACTCCGACGACAGCGAGGAGGTGGCGCGCTCAGACACCGCACCGCTGTTCGTGATGGCCGCGGACAAGCTGGAGCGCCACTATGGCCTGACCGAGGATCTGAAAGAAGCCCAGGAAGAAGCGATGGAACGGCTGGAACTTGAGGACGGCGTCGTCCAGCACCCGGAGGACGGAACCTGGATGGACACCCTTGACCGCGCTCCTGCAGTTGACATACAGTCGCTCTGGCTGGAAGCCGCAAGGATAATGGGTAGCGAAAAGGAGCAGGAGCTCAGGGCAGGGCTGGAGAAGTTCAAGAAGACAGAATACATGAAGGATTTCCTTGGCGAAGAAGCGGCACGGACCATAAACCCTGCGATACCGGTCATGTTCGACCAGGTGACTGAGGTCGAGGCGGAGAAATATCTGGGCAAGATAAACGCAGAGTTCTCATCGCGGTATGGTGCAAGGACGCGATCCATGGCCGATCCGGGCTACAAGGCATACGGCTACCACACCGGCAGTGTATGGGGTCTGACAACCGGATGGGCCGCGGCCGCCAACCTCCGACACGGAAAGCAGAAGCAGGGCCTCAACTTCCTAGGGAAGATGACGGAGTTCGTCGACCGGGACCAAGTCGGCGCCCTTCCCGAAGTAGTCAATGCGGAGACAGGGGGGCTCATGGGATGCCCGGAGCAGGCCTGGAGCGCCGGTCTTTTCGTCCACGTCGTCGACAGCTACCTGCTCGGTATCGACGTGGATGGAGAACAGGTCAGTATAGACCCCGTCGACGATATCAGCCTGGAGAGAACGGGTAAGAGGGTTGACGGGGAGCGGATAGACCTGAAGGTTGAAAACGGCGAGGTAGAAATACTTAATGAACCGGAACTGGAGCTGGAATACTGATGATAATAGTGAACTACAAGGCCTACAGCGAGGCGGCCGGTGAAAACGCGGTAGAAGTCGCGGAGGCGTGCCAGAGAGCCGCTGAGGAAACTGGAAAGCGAGTGTCGGTGGCGCCCCAGCCCCAGGACCTTCTCCGGCTGGAGGGCGTAGTCGAGACCTTCGCCCAGCACGTAGACCCCGTAGATGCGGGCAGCCACACCGGTCACATACTCGCCAGCGGGGTGGAAGAGGCGGGCGCCTCGGGAACACTCCTCAACCACTCGGAGATGAGGCTGGAAGACCGTACCATCAGGAAATCGATAGAGAAGGCCCGGGAGAACGGATTAACGACGGTGGTGTGTGCCCAGGACCCGGAGGAATGCGAGAAGTACAGCAGGATGGAGCCCGACTTCATAGCCTACGAGCCCCCTGAGCTGATAGGGGGCGACGTATCGGTTTCAGAGGCCCAGCCCGACCTTATAGGTAAAGCGGTAGAGCGCTCGCGCGTGCCAGCCCTAACCGGGGCGGGGATACATTCCAGGGAGGATGTGGAGAAGAGCATAGAGCTCGGTACAAGAGGGGTTCTGGTAGCATCCGGCATAGTAAAATCAGAAGACCCTTACAGCGCAGTAAAGGAGATGTGCAGAGGACTATGAAACAGCAGTGGCTCGAGCGGTACCTGGATGTCGCAAGACGTGAGAGAGGCGCCGCGGACGCGCTGATAGGTTTTAACGCCAACATAGACGTTATATTCCAGCTGGGAGACATGGAGCTCGACTGGGATGACGTCGAGCCCCAGATGAGGGAAGAAGTAGAAGGTATAGAAGAACTCAAATCCGTGCTGAAGTACTGCATGGAACGCGGTCTCAACCGAGAGGTCGAGCTCAAGAAGCTCGAATACCCGGTCGGTGACGGGGAGGAGCGGCTGGGAGGCCAGGCAGGTATAATGTCAAACTTCCTCTCCGGGCTGGGAAACGGAGTGATATTCTACACCCCCTTCCTCTCCGAGGAGCTCGCCTCACAGATAAACGAGAAAGTGCTCTTCCCCGCCATGGAAGGCGAGTTCGTGCTGAAAAACGTCAGGGACGCGGTCAACACCGACAGGACCAAGAGGAACCTGATATTCGAGTACGAGAGAGAGAAGACCGGGAGGGTGATCTTCTCCCAGACCATGAAGGGCTTCGGGCCCTACTTCAGGAAGGGTATCGAGGACAACCTCGAAAGCATCCAGAAAGGTGTCGACCGGGCGATCTTCTCCGGGTTCCACGATGTCGAGGGCAACAAGGAGGCCAAGATACGAAAGGCGGAGAACCAGCTCGAGATCATAGATAAACCCGTCCACCTGGAGTATGTCCACCGGCACGGTGTAGACGACCTCGTCTTCGAGCACATAGTTCCAGCGGTTAACAGCATCGGGCTCGACGAGGACGAGCTGAGGGTTATCGCGGACAGGCTCGACATCGGACTGGAGGAAGGCGATCTCTCTATGGGAGAGGTCTTCCAGGTCTCGAAAGAGCTGATTCAGCGGTACGGGCTGGAGCGGTGCCACGTCCACACCTACAACTTCCATCTGACCGTCACAGGAAAGGACTACGAGGTAGAGCCAGAAGACATCAGGGAAGGGATGCTGTTTGGAGAGCTGTCCGCGATAATCGCCGCAGGCAAGGGGGGCTATCCTTCATGGGAGGAATACCGGGACTTCGACATGGAGGACAAGCACATCCACAGGCTCGACGACCTCGAACAGTTCCAGGACTTCTTCGACCTTGAAGAGTTCGTGGAGGGCGGTATAGCGAAAATCGAGGGACTGAATGTCGTCGCGATCCCCACCATAATCCACGAGGATCCCGAGAAGGTCGTGGGTCTGGGAGACATAATATCGTCAGGCGCCTTCACCGGCGAGATAACCTAACAAATTCAACTCGCGGCCTCGATAGCATCCCTGACCCGTGACTCGACATCGTCCAGGATGCGGTCGAGCGCCTCCCCGGTATCCGCCTCGCACCTTACCGATATCTTCGGCTCGGTGGAAGAGGGGCGTACGAGAGCCCATCCTTCCTCGAACTCTATCTTCACGCCATCCATCGTGCTCAGGTCGTAGCCGGAGTACTCGGTCTTCATCCTCTCGATAACCTCCTGCTTCGCCTCCTCCGGGCAGTCGATCCTGAGCTCGGGTGACACTGGATAGTCGGGGAAAGAGCTGAGCTCCTCCTTGAGGTCCCGCTCCGACACCACCTGACACATCAGCGCCGCGGCGCACAGCCCATCGTCGAAAGGTAAACCGAACGAGGGGAAGTAGTAGTGGCCCGAGAGCTCGCCCGCGAAAACGACATCGCTATCCCGGTGGATCTCCTCCGAGATGAAGGTGTGGCCCACACGGGACTCCACCGGTTCTCCTCCCGCCTCCCGTATCTTCTCCTTTACGAGCTTGGAAGCGCGGAGATCGTGGACCACCTTGCCCTTCTCGCGCTCCAGGCACTCCCGGGCGAAAACTGCCAGCACCTCGTCCTCCCCCATGTAGCCGTGGCCAGGGAGCAGGAAACCGGCCCGGTCGCCATCGCCGTCGAATATTATGCCGAGGTCCTCACCTTTCATGGCCTTCCCCAGCTGTTTCCTGGCCTCCTCGTCTCCCGGGTCGGGCGGGTGAGCGGGGAAATCGCCGTCAACCTCCTCGTTGATGCCGATGACCTCGCAACCCAGCTCTTCCAGCATCTGTCTGCCGATGGTCGCAGTCACGCCGTTGCCGAAGTTGACCGCGAGCTCCAGCGGCCCTTCAAGCTCTATCCTCTCCACGATGAAGTCTATGTACTCCTCCTCCAGTTCGACATCACTTACCTCGCCATCCTCTCCAGCGTTCTCAAACTCTCTCGATTCGTATATCCTCTCTATATCCTTCATTCCTCCCTCCCTTGAGACCGCGAGCGCGTCTCCCTTCGAGAACTTAAAGCCTGTGTACTCGGGAGGGTTGTGGGACGCCGTGACGACCGCCGACGCACCTGTACCCAGGTGCCTCATGCCGAAGTACACAACCGGCGACGGGACCATCCCCGCGTCAACGACATCCGTCCCCGTCGATAGCACTCCCCGGACAAACGCCTCCTTTATCTTTTCGCCGTGCTTCCTGCCATCCCTGCCTACCAGCACCTCACCGCTTTCAGTCCAGGTGCCGAACGCCTTCCCGACCCTTTCCGCCTCTTCCTCCCCTATCTGGTCTGGGTAGGTGCCGCGGAGGTCGTAGGCGTGGAAGAACGATGCCATAAAGGAAGAGTCGGGAGAACACGTTTTAATAATTCGGATTGCCGAGAACGTAAGACGCTCGTCATACGTAATTGGACTAGTAAAAATTGTCTTACATTTGTATTACGACCATCGGCCCTGGTAAACCTCAAGTATATCCGTGCGCTCCCAGTACTCCTCCTGCATGTCCTCCAGCGACTTCTTCATCACCTTGGTGTTAAGCGAGGTCTCCATGAATCCCCGGTCCTTCTCGTAGATAGGCACCAGCTGGATGTGGAGGTGGTCGATGGACTCGCCCGCGGCCTCACCTATGTTCAGGCCGATGTCGATGCCAGCAGGATCCACTACTTCGCGCTGGAGTTCTTCGACCCGGGCCACCATAGCGAACAGGCGGTCGCGTTCCTCATCCGTCAGTTCCGTTAAGGAGTTGACGTGTTTCCGCGGAACGACCATCAGGTGTCCGGTGTTGTAGGGGAAGATGTTGAGTATCACCATCAGGAAGTCGTCCTCGAAGACCTGGAGCTTGGTCACGCGCTCGTCATCCTCCGACTGGGCGCAGAAGATACAGTCGATATCGTCCGGGATTTCGATGTCCTCGTACTCCTCGCGCTTCGGGCTCCAGAGGTAGACTTCGTATGGCTTCAGGTCGCTCATGTTAGAAAGTCAGCGTGACTCGAATTTAATACCTGCGGCTAGAAGGGAGATACTTCCTGGAGCTTCGCCTTCAGGCGGTCCGTAACCCCCCTGGAAGGAGGCTGCTGGCCTTTCATCCTGTATGCGATGTCGTCGAACGCCATGGAGACCTCCGAGTTCGGCTTGTAGGACCTCACCGGCTCCCTGAGGGCGATGCCCTCGCGGACGTGCTTGTGGTCGGGTATCGTTCCAAGTATAGGGGTGCCGACAAGTTCCCTGACATCTTCTATGTCCACCTCTGCCTTCTCGCCTCTAACCGAGTTGAGTACAAGGCCGAGAACATCGCGCTCCATCTGTTCCGCGAGCTTCTTGGCTCCGAGGCAGTTGGTCAGCGAAGGGAGTTCTGGCTCGGCGACAAGCAGGACCTCGTCGCTCGCCTCTATCGCGGCCTGGACCTCGTTTCCCGTTCCCGCTCCCGAGTCGATGAGGACGAAATCCTTGTCCCCCAGGAACTCGACTAGGACGTGCTTCAGCGTCGAAGCGTCGGCGTTAAATTCGAGGACGGAAGCGGGCAGTACGGATATCCCGGCGGGATGTTTCGAGACCGCCTGGGTTATGTATGCATCCCCGTTCAGCACATCGTTCAGGGAGACCTCCTGGAAACCCAGACCGAAGTGCTGGGCCATGTTGGCGCCGGAGAAGTTGCTGTCTATTATAAGTACGTCATGCCCCTGGCGGGACAGTGAAACTCCAAGGTTGGCGGTCACGGTGGTCTTCCCGACCCCTCCCTTTCCCGAAACTACAGAAATTACCCGGGTCATCGTTAGATGTTTCTCGTCGGGTTAATAAAAAGCTTCACCGGTAGTTGAAAACGCGCTCGCACCCCGCTGTAAGCGCCTCGACATCCGAACTGGTCCCGACGGGCGCCTCTACCCTGAGAAGGGAGTTCTGCTCTGGCCGGTTCACGACCCGGCTGACGTTCCTGTCCCTACTGTAGAAATTCACCAGTAAAGCCCTGACCGGGTGGTTTACCTGGACGAAAATCGTTGTATGCGTGCCGTTGAACTGCCTGTCGATGAACCGGACCTCGACGTTGCTGCACTGGATCGCTTTCCGCTGGTTCTCCAGCGACTGGTTCTTCGACTGTTCGAGCGTCTCATCAGCCCACGTGTACATAGCGAAGACGAGACCGCCGATTATCAGGAAGATAAACAGCGTTCCCGGCTTGATCAGCATCGTGTTGTCTGCCATCCTATCTAAAACTATCCATTAGCCTAGACAAAAAGCCTTTGCTTCTGAGGTCCGGTTCGTAGTCGATTCCCGCGATTTCAGCCGCGATCCCCTTGAAACGCTCGGAAACGTGGTGATCCGGGTCGTGATGGACAACCGGCTTCTTGACAGAGAGCGCCTCAGTGACCTTGTCGTGCTCCGGGACCTCCATTATAACGGGGTAGCCTATCATGGAGCTTACCTCGCCAGCGTCCAGTTCCGAACTGTGACCCTTCACGCGGTTCAGTACGACTCCCAGAACGTCAGTGCCGGCCTCCTCCGCCAGGTTCACCGTCTTCAGCGCGTCAGTAACGGCGGGCAGGTTAGGATTGGTCACGACGAGGACCTCGTCGCTCGCCTCTATCGCGCTTATCGACTCGTTCCCGAGTCCTGCGGCAGAGTCCACCAGCACGAAATCGGGCTCTCCCACGGCATCAAGCAGAACGTCGCTCAGGTTCTCCGGCGAGGTGTCAACCAGGTCGTCTATGGACAGACCTGCGGGCACCACACGTAGTCCTGAATTATGTATGTACATCGCCTCTGTGATGTGCGCGTCGCCTCTCAGAACGTCGTGAAGCGTCTTGGGGTACAGCGGGATTCCCAGGTGAAAGCCCAGGTTGGGATTGGTCAGGTTCGCGTCAAGAACTATGGTGTCCGACCCGAAACCGGTCAGCGCGGCGCCGATGTTAGAAGTTACTGTGGTTTTGCCCGTTCCTCCCTTCCCACTGCTAACACAGATCAACCGGGTCATCGTATCAAAATGATTTCATCGCGGGATTTAAATTACTAGTGAACACCCCCTTTGATTAAAATCCCTGAAAACCCAATTAAGGGACATGACAGAACTTGACCTGATAGGAGATCTCACAGAGATGCTGAAGCACGGCGCGGTCCTCGCAGTAATCGTACTGTTCTGGGCCGGCGCTTCTAGACTGGTCGGCTACGGTCTCCAGTCCTACGGGCTTTCCGCTACCGGAGCACTCGTAAGCAATGCTCTCTACACCGTGGGTCTGCTGAACGCAGCACTCTACACGCTGGTAGTCGCGGTCAGGGCCTACCAGTAGACATTCCCCCCTTTCTTTTCTCTGCGGCTCAAGAATATTGAAATAAGTTCTCGAGAAACCGGTTCCCATGACACAGGAATTCGCCTCCAAGCTCAATATCCTAGAGGACAAGTGGCAGGAGAAGTGGGCGCAGGAAAACGTCTTCGAGCCGGACCCTGGCGAGGATGAAAAGTTCTTCATAACTGTGGCCTATCCCTACCCGAGCGGAGGGATGCATGTCGGCCACGTCCGTACGGACGCGCTCCCCGACATCTTCGCACGTTACAAGCGGATGCAGGGCTACAACGTGCTGTTCCCTATGGCCTGGCACGTCACAGGCACACCTATCATAGGCGCACTTGAACGGCTCCAGGAGGGCGACGAGAAACAGGTGGAGGTCCTGCGGGATGTCTACAACGTTCCACAGGAGGTGCTTGACAGCTTCGAGGAGCCTATGGACTTCGCCCACTACTTCATCGAGAACTCCTACAAGAAGAACATGAAACAGCTCGGGCTCTCAATCGACTGGCGGAGGGAGTTCACAACAAACGACGACCAGTACAGCAGGTTCATCGAGTGGCAGTACCGCAGGCTCAGACAGAAAGGGCTCTTGAAGAAGGGCAAACACCCCACTAAATACGATGTCAAGAGCGGGAACCCTGTCACGACCCACGACCTGCTCGAGGGCGAGAACGCCGACATGCAAGAGTACTCCCTTGTGAAGTTCAGGGGCGACGACGGGTACTTCCCTTGTGCGACATTGAGACCGGAGACCGTCTTCGGCGCCACCCACCTCCTTATCGATCCCGCGGGGACATACAAGGTCGCCGCTGTAGACGGGGAGAGATGGATAGTGAGCGAAGAAGCGGTTCAGAAGCTCGAGCACCAGGAGAGAGATGTAGAGATCATCGAGGAGGTGAAAGGCGAGGATTTCGTGGGTGATACGGCCGAGAGCCAGGTAACCGGTGAGAACGTCATGATACTTCCCGCGAGCTTCGTCGACACCGGCTCTGGATCGGGCGTGGTGATGTCTGTTCCGGCCCACGCGCCCTACGACTGGATATCGCTCCAGGACCTGAAGCAGAGCGAGGACACCCTGAAAGAATACGGCATCTCGCCGGAAAAGGTGAGGTCGATAGAACCCGTCCAGATAATCAATACTGAAGAGTACAGCGACATCCCGGCGAAACAGGCCTGCGAGAACCACGGCGTGGAATCCCAGGAGGACGAACAGGCATTAGAGCGTGCGACCGAGGAGGTGTACGAGAAGGAGTTCCACAAGGGAGTACTGAACGCGAACTGCCAGGACTTCGCCCACGAACAGGTTTCAGATGTCAAGGAGATGATGACCCAGCAGTTCGAAGACCAGGGCAAGTTCAGTTCGATGTACGACTTTTCGGAAGACGTCGTGTCACGCTCCGGAGGCAAGGTCATCGTGTCCCTCGAAGAGTCGTGGTTCCTGGAGTACGGCGACAAGGGCTGGAAGGACAAGACAGACAAGAACCTGGAGATGGTGGAAATAGTACCAGAAACGAGGAGGAGCGACTACAGCCACACCATCAACTGGCTGGAGAGCTGGCCCTGCATCAGGAACTACGGTCTCGGGACGCGGATGCCCTTCGACGACGATTTCATAGTCGAGCCGCTCAGCGACTCCACCATATACATGGCGTTCTACACCATACGACACATAATAGAGGAGGTTCCCGCGGAAAAGCTCGCGCCGGAGTTCTTCGACTACGTCTTCAACGGAGAAGGAGACATGGAAGAAGTCGCCCGGGAGACAGGTATAGAGCAGGAGATAGTAGAAAACGCGAGAGAAAGCTTCGAGTACTGGTACCCTCTCGACTGGCGGACCTCGGGACACGACCTGGTGCAGAACCATCTCACATTCATGATGTTCCACCACACTGCCCTGTTCGAGCAGAAGAACTGGCCCCGCGGCATCGCCACCTGGGGCATGGGGCTGCTTGAGGGCGAGAAGATGTCTTCGAGCAAGGGCCACGTCGTGCTCCCGGACAACGCGATAGAGGACTACGGCGCGGACACGGTCCGGCTCTTCCTGTTCGCCTCCTCCGAGCCGTGGCAGGACTTCGACTGGCGCGCCGAGGACGTGGAGCAGTACAAGAGCAAGCTCCAGAGCTTCTACAACCGCTCCATCGAGCTCTACGATTCCGGTGAGGAGCGCGACCCCAACAACCTGGACAGGTACGCGCTTTCACGGTTGCAGCACATAATAGAGCAGACCACCGAGTCGCTCGAAAACTTCCAGACACGGAAGGCAGGTCTCAACGCGTTCTTCAAGTTAAACTCTCTCGTGAACGAGTACAGGAAACGCGCCTCCACCATGAACACAGGCGTCATAAACGAGCTGATAGAGAATCAGGTGCTACTGCTCTCGCCTTTCACCCCGCACGTATGCGAGGAAATATGGAGCGAGATAGGTAACAGCGGTTTCGTCTCGGAGGCCGAATGGCCTGAACCGGTTGAAGAACTCAGGGACCACGAGATAGAACACGCCCACGACTTCCTGGACGGCGTGATAGACGATATACGTGAGCTCTCCGATATCGTCGGCGAGTTCGAGGAGATAAAGGTTATAGTCGCAGAGGACTGGAAACGAGAGCTCTTCCGCGAGATGGCGGATGTCATCGACGAGCGGCCCGAGTTCGGCGAGGCGATGGAACAGCTTTCCCACGGCAGGAAATCACATGCAGAAAAGGTCAAGGACTACCTGCAGGAGTACCTTGAAGAACCAGGAGATCTGCCCGACCGTGTCTTCTCCACAGAGCGCGAACTCGAGATACTCGAAGAGAACGAAGAGTTCCTGGAGGACGAGTTCGACAGGTGGGTGACGATTGAAACGGAGCAGGAATCCCGCGAGAACAAGGCTTCAAGGGCCGAACCCGGGAAACCAGCTATAGTGCTCGAATAACAGATTACAGTTCTAGTACCGCTTCAGGCTCTCCTGGAGGTTCCTGTCCAGCTTCCGGTCCACATTGACATCGCTATCTAGCTCCTTCAGGACCTTTCTCTGCGCCCTTGTCATCTCTTCTATACGGTCGAGACGCTGGTTCAGGTGGGCTAGAGCCACCCATATCTGGGCAACAGAAGCGTTATCCGCCTCCAAGTAGCCTGAATCGTACTGCTGTATAGAGTCCAGCAGGGATTCAAGAGCCAGTCTCAGCTTCTCCGGCAGCCTCTGCTTCCACTCCATGCCGAACTGTTGGCGCCCAATCTTTTTAGCCGTATCCGACCTCCCGTTTTAAAATCGCGCTCTCACACTCCTTAAACGGATGAGACGCCGCCTCAACTTCGCCCTGGTGGTCGCCATAACCACCACCATTTCGGTTCTCAGCCTTGTTAACCCCGGCGAACCAGGTAGAGGCGTCTCGATGCTCGCACCGGTCCTGCACGCGGCAGGTTATTTCCTGTTAGCCGGCGCCCTCATGCTCCACTTCCATGATACAGATAAAGGTCACCTCGAGGCCGTTGGGACCGCGGCAGGGCTCGGGCTTTTGCTCGAGGCAGTCCAGTTCTACCTTCCCTACCGTATCTTCAGTCCGGAGGACGTGATAGTCAACGCGGCAGGCGCCTCCCTCGTGGTCCTGGACCACCGCTCGGAAGCGGTCACCAGGGTCGTCCGCATCGAGGACCGGCTTATCGAGAGGTTTACATCCCGATAAAAGACTTTTAACGTTCGCGGGGAAACCGCGGGGTATGGGTATTGAAAAGGGCCACATGGTGCTCGTAGACTACGCTGGAAAATCAGATGGAGACATCTTCGACCTAACGGTCGAGGAGAAGGCCGAGAAGGGGGAGGTAGAAGAGGATGATACTTCCTACGAACCCGTTCCCGTCCTCATCGGTGAAGGCTACGTCATCGAGGGGCTGGAAGAAGCAATAAAGGATATGGAAGTCGGCGAGGAACGTGAGATAGAAATCCCGCCGGAGAAAGCCTACGGTGAGCGCGACTCCGACAAGGTCGAGACATATCCGGAAAAAGAGTTCAAGAAGCAGGGCGTCAATGTCCGGCCGGGAGAAGAGGTCATGATAGGAAGGAAGAAGGGCCGCGTCGTCTCGGTCAGTTCAGGCCGTGTGCGTGTCGATTTCAACCATCCTCTCGCTGGCAAGGACCTGGAGTACTGGATCCGGGTCAACGAGAAGGTTGAAGACGACGAGGAGATAGCCCGGCACATCTACGACTACCGGGTGGGGGCGGGCGAGATAGAGTTTGAGGATAACATCGTCAAGATACCTGCCTCTCATTCCCACGGTGACCACGTCCACGAGTTACCTGAAGAGTTCCAGGACCGGCTCCGGGAGGAGATACTCGACCACACCGATTTCGAGGAAGTCAAGTTCGTGGAAGACCAGGAGTAGAGACCACGGGAACGGGTTTAAAGCGGTCTGCGGCGCACCATAAACCAGTTTTATATACGTTGAGGATAACCTCTTATACATAACAACAAGCGAGGATTGGCCGATTTATGGAAGACCAAATTAAAGAAGCTCGGCGTAATGGTTCTGGAAACGTCCCTCAGTCACGGCAGAAAAACCACGATATAGATGACGAACTCGAACAGCTTATAGAGCAGAGAAAGGCAGAGATAAAGGTCATCGGAAGCGGTGGCGCAGGAAACAACACTATCTCTAGACTCGTAGAGGTCGGCATCGAGGGATGCGAGACCATAGCGATGAATACCGACGCGCAGGATCTCCTGTACGCGAACGCCGACCGCAAAGTCCTGATCGGGAAGGAACTCACCGGCGGCTTGGGAGCAGGCGCTGACCCGAAAGTCGGAGAGGAAGCGGCGAAGGAATCACAGCAGAAGGTGAAGAAAACGGTCAGCGGCGCTGACATGGTATTTATAACCTGCGGCCTCGGCGGAGGAACCGGAACCGGAAGCGCACCTGTAGTTGCTGAGACAGCGAAGAAGGAGGGCGCGCTGACAGTCGGTATCGTCACACTTCCCTTCGATATGGAGGGAAAGGCACGGCAGGACAACGCCGAGTACGGCCTGGAGAGGCTGGAAGAGGTCGTCGACACGTTAATCGTAATCCCGAACGACAAGCTACTGGAAATCGTTCCCGATGTTTCTCTCAACACCGCATTCAAGATCGCGGACGAGATCCTTGTGAACGCGGTCAAGGGCGTCACCGAACTCGTCACCAAGCCAGGACTCGTAAACCTCGACTTCGCGGACATAAGAGCCGTGATGGGAGAGGGCGGAATCGCGATGATCGGCATGGGACAGAGCGACACTGATTCCCGGGCGCAGGAAGCAGTCCAGAAAGCGCTTTCCAACCCCTTGCTCGATGTCGATATCGAGGGAGGTAAAGGCGCGCTCGTGAACGTGACAGGAGGTACTGACCTGTCGCTACAGGAGGCACAGGAGGTCGTCAACACGGTAAGCGATCGGCTCGACGAGAACGCGAAGGTCATCTGGGGTGCACAGATCAGGGAGGACATGGAGTCCAACCTCCAGTCTATGATCATCGTGACCGGTGTATCCTCTCCACAGATTTACGGCCCCGAAAGGACGCACAGCGATGAGTACGAGGAAGAGATCGAGAAAGAACTCGGCGTCGAGTTCATCTAGAAACCCCCGGAACTAGAGGTATTCTAAAGATATAAAATCCGGAGGTCAACAGTTATCCATATGGAACGCTGGATGCTAATCGCGGCCGCGATTGGGCTTTTCGCCGTACTCGGCGGTGTCGTGTTGATCCTGACGGGTTTCGGCGACGTTATCCAGACAGCCGCCACGCCCGCGGGCTGAGGCTTCCGGACCCCTTATAAAATTTCGCTTTTTAAGTTTGCTTACCCGTTAGCACCACCACAGCGGTGGGAGGGAGAATAGACTAGTTCTTCCTCTAGCTGGCGGGACAGTGGTGAAGATGGATTTCAATCCCAGACGGCTCAAGAACAACGTGGTCAACAAGATTAACGAGTACCGGCGCGTCCTCAAGATTTCCAAGAAGCCGGACCGCGAGGAGTTCGAGATGAGCGCCAAGATCACGGGAGCAGGCATAATCCTGATAGGGGTCATCGGGTTCATCTTCTACCTGCTGCAAAACCTGCTTCCGCTGTACATGGGATAACAAGATGATACTCACCGCAAGAACCACCAGAGGACGAGAGAAGACCGCCATCAAGGAGATGCGGAGCAAGATAAAGGGTTCCGACAACGACATCAAGGCGGTATTCCACCCTGAAGAGCTGAAGGGCTACATATTCATAGAAGGCGACCGGGCCGACATAAAGAAGCTCGCAAACCAGATAAGACACCTGCGTGGAGTGATAGACGACGAGGTGGATGTGGACGAGATAGAGAAGTACCTCAGCGAGGAACAGGAAGATATCAAGATAGAGGTCGGCGACCACGTCGAGGTAGTCGGCGGTGCGTTCAAGGGAGAGGAAGCCAAGGTCAACAGGGTCGACGAGACAAACCGCGAGGTCACGATAGAGCTGCTCGACGCGGCGGTCCCTATCCCAACAACGGTGGATGTCGACATGGTGAGAAAGAAGTCAAAGTGATACTATGGGAGAAGAAACAGTAAACCTGCTCGTAGAAGGCGGAAGCGCATCCGCCGGACCCCCGCTCGGTCCGACGCTCGCACCCATCGAGGGGGTTGATGTAGGTGCGATAGTCAACGCCATCAACGAGGCGACCAAGGATTTCGAAGGGATGGAGGTGCCGGTTGACGTTATAGTCGATACGGATACCGGAGAGTACGAGATAGAGGTCGGCAAGCCTCCCGCCGCAGCACTCATCAAGGACGAGCTGGGTCTCGCGTCCGGTTCCGGAGAGCCCAACCTCAACAAGGTCGCCGACATGAGCTTCGAGCAGGCCTGCAAGGTCGCTAGGATGAAGTCAAGCGACCTCCAGGCCATGGACCTGAGAGGCGCGGTAAAAGAGATAATAGGTACAGCCCAGTCGATGGGCGTCACCATAGACGGAAAAGAGGCGTACGAGGTCCAGCAGGAAATCGACGCTGGCGAGTACGACGATGAGATCGAACAGGAGGAGGGTATATGATGAACTTCGGCGAAGCTATCGAAAAGGCGGTCGAGAACTCGAAGGATAGGAACTTCAACCAGAGCATCGACCTTGTCATCAACCTGAAGGAACTCGACCTCGGCGATCCGAACAACAGGGTCAACGATGACCTGAAGCTACCTTTCCAGCCGGATGAGGACGTGAAGGTGGCGGTTATAGGAGATACTCTCACGAAGAACGCCGACAACGCCGACCTCGAGATAACAGGAGACGAACTGGAGGAATACTACGAGGAGCCTGAAAAGGCGAAGGAGCTGGCGGAGAACTACTCCTTCATAATCTCGGAAGCCCCCCTGATGCCTGACATAGGGCAGCACCTAGGTGGCGTGCTAGGGCCGAGGAACATGATGCCCGATCCGATGCCGCCGGGAAGCGACCCGACCGACAGGATCGAATCCCTCAGGAGCACCGTTTCCCTCCGGGTCAAAGAACAGCCCCTGCTCCAGGTAAAGATAGGTAGCGAGGACCAGAACCCGGACCAGGTGGGCAGGAACGCCTCCGCAGTCTACAACTTCCTGGAAGACCAGCTCCCGCAGGGCAGGAACAACATCAAATCAGTGCTTGTAAAGACAACGATGGGTTCGCCCGTGGAGGTGTCCTGATGCGAAGATCAAAGATCTTCTGTATCACGCAGAAAACACGAGGTGTTTTCAAGTAATGGTACAGCCGACGCCGAAGCAGATGACCCGGGACCAGAAAGAAGCGAAGGTCAAGGAGCTGGAGCAGAAGATAGAGGACTACCCGGTTGTCGGCGTCCTTGACATGCATGGTCTCCCAGCAAAACAGCTCCAAGAGATAAAGAAAGAGATGAAGAAGTTCGCCGAGGTCAGGATGACCCGGAAAACCCTGATGGAGCTCGCCATAGATCAGGCGGATGTTGACGGTGTCGAACAGCTTAAGGAAAACGAAGCGGAACAGCCCGCCCTCATATTCTCGGAGCGCGACCCGTTCCAGCTCTACTCCCTTATCCAGAGGAACAAGACCTCTGCAGCTGCACAGGGCGGTGAAGAAGCTCCAAACGATATCGAGGTCCCAGACGGAGACACAGGCATAGGCCCCGGACCGATGCTCGGAAAGCTCCAGGGCGCCGGACTCCAGGTACAGGTGGAGGACGGGACCATCCACGTCCAGCAGCCAGGAGTCGTCGTGGAAAAGGGCGGGGAGATAACAGAGGATATAGCAGAGATACTCAACCAGGTCGGAATCGAGCCACTCGAAATCGGGCTTGACCTCAAGATAGCGTTCAGCGAGGGAGAGATATTCACCGCAGAACAGCTAGACATAAACGTTGAAGCGTACCGAACCGATGTCGAGGCAGCCTCAAGTCGCGCATTCAACCTGGCCGTTAACGCGGGCATCGTCAACGAGGCGACCGCGCCTGCGATCGTCGGAGAGGCAGCGAGGAAGGCCCGCAACCTCTCCATCGGCCAGGGCATCGCCACCCCCGATACCGTCGAGGAGATACTATCCCGCGCGTCCTCGGGAGCAAAAGCGCTCGAATCACGGCTCGACCTCGAAGACGTCGAGATAGAGGAAGACGAAGAAGAGGAAGATGACTCTGAAGAACAATCCGAAGGGGAAGAAACGGGCGGGTCAGAAGACACTGACGAGGAAGACGAGGGCAGTAACGAAGAGGAAGATGACTCTGAAGAAGAGTCCAAGGATTAACTGTTTCACCAACTTTTAACTCACGGTTCTCAACTATAACCCATGGAGATAGACTTCTCGAAACCCGAAGAGGCGAGTGAAAAGCTCGACAGGGCCCTTGAATCCGGAGAAACCCCGGAACTGGTTTTCAGCCAGGAAGATATACTCGAAGAGCTGACAAACGCGGTCAGGATCCTGCTGGACCGTGCGAACTGGGTCAAGCACGTCGGGATGGAGAACAAGCACCCGGAGAAACAGCGGTTCATGGATGCATGGAAGAACGAGACGGAATACGCGCCAGAGTTCCGTTTCCAAGAACCCGGACACGACCCGGATGCACTTCTCAAGATAATAGAGGATGTGAAAGAAGCGTGTGAAGGGATAGTAACTGACACTCTCGAAAGATACGGCGCTGAGGAGGTGACGGCCAAAGACCTGAGGTCGCTCTTCAGGGAAACTTTCGACGAGCTGGCGCTCTACGTCAAGATAGCGCGCGACATAGATGACCGTGAGAAGTGGAAACAGCACTGCCTTGACGCCTGGCCGATGGACGAGGATCTGATCGCCGAGTCCGTGAAGAGGCTTGAGCAGGGATTCGAGACAGAGGAGGAAGAGAAAGAACTCCGGGCTGAAGACCTGAAGCAGATGTGGAAGGAAGAGCTGGAACGTATCGATGTCGAGTGGAAAGTCGAGGTGAGAGAAACAAGGGGATGCTTTAACATCCCGGAAGAGCGTACAGTGGTCGTCGCGAAGGGAGATGAAGAGGAGAGAAACTACTCAGAGGAGGAGGCCCGGCTCCTCACCATGCACGAACTCTTCCACGTCGTGAGGGCGTACAACGGCATAAAGGTAGGAGAGGAAAGCGGGCTGCCGCCCTTCCTCGGACTCCACACCCCGTTCTACGACATGACGGAGGAGGGAGGCGCTATATACAGGGAGTTCGCCACCGGGGTGATAACTCCCTCGCAGGAAAAGGACTACCACCTCAGGGCGGTAGCGGCCCACTGTGTCTACCGAGGTATGGAGTTCAGCGAATCGGTGGAAAGAATGGTGGAACTTGGCGCTACGCCTGAGAGAGCTTTCGACCTTCTGGCGAGGAACAGGGAAGTCCTCCGCCACCATATCTACATCGGTGGTTACCTCCGGGACTGGAAGGACCGCGACGAAACCTGGCCGCTCCTGCTGGGAAAGGTGAACACTAGCTATGCGGAAATCCTGAAGAAGGAGGTGGAGGGAGACGGCATGATCAAGAAGCCTCCCGTCACGGGAGAAGACCTCTTCGACTACCGGTTCTGAACCATACTGTCCACAAGGCTGGCCTCCTCCGCCATTATATCCGCGACGCGGCGAGAGTCACCACGTTCAAGCGCCAGGTTCAGCCGCTTCTTCCTGTGGTAAAGCTCACCCTCGAATCCCTCCACGTCCAGTTCGCTTCCGCCCGCCCTTAGCTTTCCCCCGCTCACGGTCCCGGTCTCATCCACCAGCGCAGCGAACTCCCGTTCGAAATCCATCTCTCTGAACAGGTCGTGGAGGTACTTCGGGTAACGTAGCTCGTATACCTCACGGCTGTAGACGCTGAATGGCACATCTCCGTAGAGGGAAAGCAGTTCGGAGAACCTTCCGAGATTCCCCACGTCAGAGGTCTGGTAGACTGGCACGCCATCCCGGTTGACGTTTACCGACTCCTCTACCCGAGTCAGCAGTTCATCGTTTTCGGGAAGAGGGAAGCGAGGATGCTCTATAGCCCGGCTCCTCCCCGGTCCCTTAACTGCGGCGACGTTCTGTGAGGCGTTAGAACCCATGACCTTCCTTACAAGCGACACGGGTAGAAAAACGTCCTTGCTCCTCCAGTTGTAGAGGTCGGTCGCGGAATAGTCGAATACCTCGGAGAACTGCCTCACACCCCCGAATTCGTCTATCATCTTCCAGAGCTCGCGCTCTCCCGCCCTGTCGAGCCTGACCCTGGTACCGGCCGGTAGCTCCGAGAAATCCATCTCTGTAACCATCTATGTAGTAGATGCTTATAAGGGTTCGGTGTGGATTCGATTCCAGGGTGAGAAAACTATGGAACTTGTATACGCTGCACTGACTCTTCACGAGGCAGGAAAGGAAGTCAAAGAGGACAACCTGGAAGCGATCGTCGACGCAGCCGACCTAGATGTAGATGATGCAGAGATCAAGGCACTTGTCGCCGCTCTGGAAGACATCGACATCGAGGAAGCGATGGAGACAGCAGTCGCGACAGGCGGAGGCGCGGCCGCACCTGCAGACACGGGAGGCGGAGAAGCCGAAGCTGAAGAAGAGGCTGACGAGGAAGAAGAAGCAGAAGACGAGGAAGAGGCATCAGAGGACGAAGCAGCAGAAGGACTGGGGTCGCTGTTCTAGACCCTCTCAAAGCCCACCACCTATTTCTATTTTATTCGTGGGAACCGCAGGAGCGTTAAATCTATTAACTTAACTTTCTAACTGACCTACATGCCATTAGATGTCGGTGAAGCGCTGAGAACGGGTTTAAACAGGACCCTGAAACCGAACGGTTTCACACTGGGTGCCGCCTATTTCCTGGTCGGGATAGCGAACGTGGTGCTGGCCAACACCTTCTTGCTCAAGATATCAAGAAGCTACGGCCTGGCGATGAGCGGGGCGCCTGGAGTTACCCTGCCCGTTTCCCTCGGCGCGGCAAGCGTACTCTGGCTGGTGGCCTGGATTTTATCCGCGGTGATAGGTATAGCCGCCATCAGGACGTTTGTGAGCTCGGAGACCCGGATAATACCAAGGGAGTTCTACACCAGGAACATGGGCATGGCAGTCCTGAACCTGATGGCCGGATCCATTGTCTTCGGCCTGGTGGTCGGCCTGGGATTGCTGTTCTTCGTGATACCGGGAATATTCCTGCTGGTAAGCCTGATATTCTGGAACGTCTATGTCATAGTCGAGGATCAGAACTTCATAGAGGCGATGAGAAACAGCTGGGACATCACGAAGGGAAGCCGACTCGATGTCTTCCTGCTCGGAATCGCGGTAGTAGCGATCTCCCTCTTAGTCAGCTTCCTGTTCGGGATCCCTAACAAATTAGGGATGGACTTCACAGGAACAGTCATCCTCCAGCTTGGCTCGGCCGCCGTCTCGGTATTCGGAACCGCGACACTGGCAGACGCCTACAACCAGCTCTCAGGGTAACATTTTCCTTTTCTTTTTCCTTTAACCCGGTCGAGATAAAAGAGTAAATGCGAAGCCTTTACCCATGCCAGGCCTCGACGAACTCAAGGAGGAGATACGGGAAGAGGCGTCCTCAAACCCCGAAAAATTCTTCGCCACAGACGTACTGGAGGATAAGGGCTTCTCACGTGGAAGATGCGAGAACTGCGGTATGTACTTCTGGTCGAGCGATGAAGAACGTGGAGTCTGCGGCGAGCCCGAATGCAGCGGCGGCTACACATTCATCAACGATTCTCCAACGACTGAGCAGTACTCATACGCCGGGTCCTGGAAGAAGTTCCGCGATTTCATGTCGGATCGAGGCTACACACCGATAGACCGCTACCCCGTAGTTGCGCGGTGGAGGAACGATGTCGAGTTCGTCGGAGGCAGCATCTACAACTTCCAACCGTACGTCGTCTCTGGCGAGGCGGAGCCGCCCGCAGAGGAACTCGTGATACCCCAGCCCTCGCTCCGTTTCAACGACATCGACAACGTCGGCATCACCGGGAGGCACTACGTGCTCCACGATCATATAGGCCAGACCTGCTTCAAGCGCGAGAACTATGACCAGGACCGCTACTTCCGGGACATGTTCGAGTTCGCGATACAGGAACTCGGCATCCCCGAGGACGAGCTGGTGCTCCACGAGGACGCCTGGGGTGGCGGAGGCAACCTGGGCGCATGCATGGAGTTCTTCGTGGGAGGCCTCGAGCTCTGGAACCAGGTCTACATGTTCTACAGGATAACAAGTGAAGGATACGAGGAACTCGACCTCAAGGTGCTCGACATGGGCATGGGCCACGAAAGGATAACCTGGATATCACACGGGACGGAGACGAGCTACGAGTGCGTGATGCCCGACGTCATAGACAGGATGGAAGAAAAGACCGGCGTCGAGATAGATAGAGCGATCTGGCAGGACTTCCTGCCCTACTCCGGCTACCTCAACGTCGACGAGGTGGAGGATATAGATGCGAAGTGGGAGGAGATAGCAGAAGAGATGGAGATAGACGTCGACCGTTTAAAGGAAGAGATAAAACCGGTCGCGGCGTTATACTCGGTCGCGGAGCATACAAGGGCATTGCTCTTCGCGCTCGCGGATGGCAAGCTACCCTCAAACACCGGCGGCGGTCACAACCTCCGCGTCATCTACCGACGGGCGAGAGACTTCATCGAGAAGTACGGCTGGGACATCGACCTGGGCGACGTGGCGGAGTGGCACGCCCGGGAGCTGAACGATATCTTCCCCGAACTGGTCGACTCGATAGACGAGGTCAGGGAGATACTCGACGTCGAGGAGGAAAAATACGGGCGGGCGAGACAGAATGCCCGGGAAAAACTCGAGGGTCTCCACCGCGAGCCCACTATCGACGAGATGATAGAGCTTTACGAGTCACACGGCGTCTCCCCGGAGATGATGGAAGAGCACGGCATCGAGGTACCCGAAGACTTCTACGCCCGCGTCACCTCGGATGAGGATGTACAGCAGGAAGAGGAAGAGCGGTTCGACCTGAAAGGAGTGAGCGACACCGAACTGCTCTACTACAAGGACGAGAAACAGGCGGAGTGCAAAGCCGAGGTCGTTGCGGTCAGGAGGAAATGGGTGGCGCTCGACCGCACCGTCTTCTACCCTGAGGGCGGCGGACAGGAACCCGACCACGGATACATAGATGATTACAGGGTGAGCGACGTCCAGAAGCAGGACGGCGTCGTCCTCCACCACATGGAAGACCACGACCTGGAAAAAGGTGACGAGGTGGAGGCGCGTATAGAGTGGGGCCGCCGGCTCCAGCTGATGCAGCACCACTCCGCGACCCACATGGTTAATGGAGCGGCGAGAGAGGTGCTGGGCGAGCACGTCTGGCAGGCGGGAGCCCACAAGACGGTCGAGAAGGGGAGGCTTGACATAACCCACTACGAGAAACTGGGCCGGGAAGAGCTGGAAGAGATAGAACAGCGCGTCAACGAGATGATAGAGAGGGATCACGCGATCACGAAAGAGGTGAGGTCGAAGGCGGAGGCAGAGAAGAAATACGGCTTCCGGATCTACCAGGGAGGCGCAGTCCCCGGCAACGAGGTCCGGATAGTGAAGATAGAGGATATCGACGCTGAGGCGTGCGGGGGCACACACCTGTCGAGGACACGCCGAGCGGGAGATTTCCTGATAACCGGGTCGAAGAAGATCCAGGACGGCGTGATAAGGCTGGAGTACAGGGCAGGTGAAGCCGCGGAACAGCACCTCTCCCGTATAAGGAACCGGCTCCAGAACATGGCGGAAGAACTCGATGTCATGGTTCCGGACGAGGATCTAAGGGCGCTACAGCAAGAGCTGTGTGACGCGCTTTCAGTCGACCCGGAACACCTGGTAGACACTGTTGAACGGTTCAGAGAGGAGAACAGCCAGCTCCAGCACCAGGTAAAGAGGCTGGCGGACTACCTGGATGAGGATGTCGAACTCAAGGTCGCGACCGGCGACACACTGGATTCGCGCGTCAAGTCGCTGTTCAACGCTTGGAAGAAGAACGAGAAAACCCTAGAATCGCTCGAGACCGGTATAAAGGACGCGGTCCACGAAAAGATGGAGAACCGCGTCGTGGAGGAAGAGGTGCCGAGCGGGAATATAGGCCTCCTGATACAGGTCGTACAGGAACTCGCGAAGGACCAGAGCGCATCAGTCACACTTATAGGCGAGGAAGGCGCGGTCTCGGCCTCATACCACGAGGACTACGACGCTGACGAGAACCTGGAAAAGCACTCAGATGACGTCGAGGGCGATGAGAACTTCGCGAAAGCCTTCGACATCTAGCCTAGTTTTACAGAGTCCTTGAACTCTGTACATCCCGTCTGCCTGAAGACCACGCGGTCGCCTTTCGCATCCACCGATATCTCTCCCTCACCGGACATCATTTTGCTGTGGGAATCCACCAGGCTACCGCCCTCGAAGACTTCCAGCACGACCTCTGCCTCCCCCCGCGACACCGTCACCTGTGCGGTAGTGGTGCTGCCCCTGACCGAGACGGCGTTTATCCTGGTGCCGACGGTGCAATCTCCCTCTCCAGCCGCTCCACCAGAACCGCTGTCAGCGGATTTATCCCCTCCTCCCAGGGAGGGAACTGTAACTGCGGGAACCGAGAGCGAGGAGGTCGAAAGCTTTCCTGTGCTCAGTCCGTAGGCACCTCCTCCGACAACAAGGAGTGCGACGACGACCACGGCCGCGGTCTTCAGCGGGACTGAAGGCATACTTACCGACGGTGCTGAAACCTCCGGCATGCTGACGCCCCCGGATTCCTCTTCCTGCTTTCCTCCACCGGTCCCTGAAGAGAAATCTCTATCCGGCTGTCCGCCCTCGGAACCAGAGGGCTGACCCGTATCGGGGCCTCCAGTACCGGAATCCTGGCTGCCAGGGCCAGAAATGGGTGCCCCCGAGTCCCGTCCGGTACCGGTGTCGAAGGAGAAGTCCTCAGTATCATTTTCCGGCTCGAAGGAGCTATCGGCTTCCAGCCGGTCCTCACTTGCTCCACCTGTATCGGGATCCTGCTCTTTCAGGTCCGAATCACCGAACTCAGACCTTGAAGGCCGTTCCTCCTCGACCGCGTCCCCCGAGAACTGGTCTTCATCAACCGGCTCTTCCATGCCTTCCCGGCCCTCGTTCTCGAATGGGTCCTGGACACGGTCGACTATGGAGGGATCGTTACCCGTGTTCTCGAGGCTCTTCTTTATCCTCTCCTCGTCTACACCCTCCTTGAGCTTCTCTTCCACCCAGCGCTTCAGCCGCTCATCGTCGACCATGTAAAGGTTTTCTCGCTCCGGGTATAAACAATTTATCTGGCCTGGCAGTAAGCGCTGAGAGAACCCCAGCTAAGCATGGAGTTGCAGGCGGTCGTAGAGACTGCCTCAAGCGAGGAATCGTCGAGAAGCACGGTTCCCTGCCTCGTCCGTGCACCCCCCATAACCAGTATCTTCGGGAACTCGTTTACGCCGTAACGGGCCGCGATTCCCGATGTCGTCCCATTCACGACCTGAACGTAGAGCCGGCCCTGGAAGGTCTGCGTCAGGTTCCGGAGCTTCGTCAACTCCTGTTTCTGCTCCTTCGTTTCGTAGAAACCGCTGACGAAGACCACGTCGTTGTTCACGGCGAGCACCTTCTGCTCCCTCGCGGAGAGACCGTAGGAACCATCCGAGTACATGTTGACGGGGAGCGACGCGTTGAACTGCTGGTTATTGTTGGAGGACTGTCCACCGGTGAGACCGGCGTAGGACGCTATGCCGCCGAACGCGAAGCCGCCGCCGATTAGTAGGCCGACTATGAGAACGCCGTACCGGTTTATCTTCTTCTTAAGACTCATACCCAACCGATACCGGGCAACTAATAAAGAGCTTTTCCAGGCCGGTCAGAGCTTTAAATCTTTCAGGGATAAAGACTGCGTATGATAGTAGGATTCAACATCACGTCGCTGGAAGGCTCCAGGAGCGAGGGGGCCACCGGAAACCTCCAGATAAAGTACAACCCGACGATACAGGATGTCGAGGAAGCGACCGTTTCCGCGTTCGACGACAAGGTGGCCAAGATAGACTTCACATTCGAAGTGAACTATGAAGCGGGCGGAGAGACTGGCGCCTCCATCGAACTGGAGGGTAACGTGCTCTGGAAGGGCGAACTCGACGAGATAATGGATTCATGGGAGGAGGACGAGCAGCTACCCGAGGACATGCAGGCCCCGCTGATGAACGACCTCTACAGGAAGTGCATCTCACAGGCGGTCGGAGTCGCGGACACGCTCAACCTGCTGCCGCCCATCCCCACCCCAAGGATCGACCAGTGAACGGGGACTCAAATCCCCTGTGATTCTAGCTCCACAGCCTTTGTACCGCAAGATTTTTAAACGCTCCGGTAAAAAAGCTAAAGGTTGGGGCCGGGGGAGCAAAGAGGCACTACCAAGATGGCGGCACGAGAGGAAAACAACGCACTACCCACCACCCCCGAGAGACACGACTCCTACAGCCCTGGACTCGAGGACATCTACAGTTCCACACGGCTTCTTGAGTACGCTACCAGCTACCTCGGCAGTTCAAGGGAAGAAGTAGCAGAACTCCAGCACGCTGTCGCCACCGGCCTCAACAACGATGAAGACCCGGCCGATGTCCTGGAGACCGCGCTTGAGATAGAGGCAGAGAACAGCCGCAGGTTCGACGACCCGGGGGAGATACGTGAAGAACTGGAGCAGCTCGCGGGCATGAACGACGAGAACCCGGGTTACACCTGCCCAGGATGCGAAGAAGAAATCGTGGGTTCGGACCACGAGACGGAGTCAACAGCTATCTCCACCTTTGACGATGACCACGGCGCCACACACGCCAAGATGGCAATGGCGGTCGAGTGCCCCTACACCATGAACATCGAGGAGTTCGCCACCACCTGGACAATCATGGACGACATGGCGGAAAAACCAAGGGTTTAAACAATCTGCGGGCCATTATTCGATTTAGACCGAACAAAACCCTCCCTCAGATTGGATTCTATAAAGTTCACAAAAGTTCAAAAATTGGTTATATCAAGAGAAACGTAATTTAAGAGCTTTAAATCCAAATCTGAGGGGCGAGAATTCCTGCCCTCAGAGAACGTTTCTCCGCGCTCCATTCGTCAAACCAAGGGGTGAATAAGCCCCCATTCGGGAAATAAGGTGCCTTAAACTGTCCTAAACCTCTAGAAACGACTGCAGAGCTCTCTAAAACCCCTCATGAACGGTTAAAACTGCACTTTTCCCACCACATTTATAAAGGATGATGGGGTTAAATGGGTATAAGGACAGACACACCTAGACAGTGATGTGTCGGGATCCCACCGTCCTTTACACATTATAGTATGTAGCTTTTTTGGGATCGGGATCCCGCGGGTTAAGATCACCCGATATCCGATCCGGGGCTGGCCCCCTGCAACGCCGGCCACCTGTAAACAACCCAAAGTTGCAGACTTTAGGTGAAGCACACCAATGAAAAACATCAAGAAGATCACAAAAGCAGTCGCCGGCTCCGCACTGCTCGTGGGGGCAACCCTCACAGGAGCTGCAGGTTTAGCAGCAGCTCAGGGCGGGTCCAGTGGAGACCTAGGCGACTATCCGCAGCCGTTTGTCGACGAGGACGGCAATGTACAGTCCACCATCGTGATGGGCGATTCAGCGAAGACCATCGACGTGGTGGGAGGCGCCAACATCGCAGGTTCTCTCGGAAACGCTGCATTCATGGAAGAGACCCAGACTGTCTCCGTGTCCGGAGCAGGAGGTTCCTGGTCTGCGACCAACGGAGAGACCCTGGACACTTCCAACGACCAGTTGTTCTTTAACGACAACATCGACGACGTTAGAGACACGCTGACAGAAGACCAGATGTCACTTCTGGACACCACTGAAGCGTTCAGTGGAAGCGACAGGCAGGACATCGAACAGTTCCTCTACGTCGGAGAACAGCAGGTCCAGTTCGACAACCCTGGTGACCTTGACGATGAAGACCCACAGGTAATCGTCAATGTCCCGACAACAACAACCGCAGGAAGTCCAAGCAACTACCTGTTCCAGCTACAGGCAAACTTCGAGGACGGAGTCGAGTTCGAGGACACTTCCGAGGATGACAACAGGAACGACGACGTCTACGATGAAGAGATCGAGATGTTCGGTCAGGAGTTCACAGTGTCCGACGACTCCTTCTACGATGACAACGCCGACCAGCTGGTGCTGTTCGGATCGCAGGAAGTCACTTCGGTTTCCACCGGAGAGTCCGCCACACTCACAGTAGGCGGTGAGGAGCACACCGTAGAGGTAGTAGGTGTCACAGGTCCGAACACAGCCGCGATCGAGATCGACGGCAACCTGGACGAGTACGACGAGGACGACGAAGAGACCCTGTCTGGAGAGACGCTACGTATCGACAACATCATCCAGACCAACGAGGACAACTCCCAGGGAACCGTACAGTTCGCAGTCGGCTCCGAGAGGGTGACTCTCGAGAGCGGGAGCGAAGTCATGCTCGGGGAAGACGAGGAAGATGTCGATGGAACCGATGTCAACCTCGAGTACTCTGACCCTGACGGAGACGGAGACATCTCCGACAGCAGTACAGGTCAGATTGAACTCTCGTCCATCGAGATTGCGTTCGGAGCACCTGACAACGACGAGAACTACGTCGAGGCAGGAGGAACCTACGAGAACGAAGTTTTCGAAGACCTCGTGTTCCGCTTCGGCGGCATGAACCCTGACGCGATGCAGGAAGACACCGAAGGAGTAGGCCACGTATCCTTCGGAACCGACGCAGACGACACAGCAACAGTCACCTACACAGGTCAGGGACAGGACAGCGAAAGCTCGATTAACTTCCTATGGGACGGCAGCCTCGGAGACGGAAACGCACCTTCCAGCCTGATGTCCGACAGCTCGGACGACATCGTGGTACAGGAAGGAGTCGAGACAGTAGCTGAAGACGACTACGTGGTTTCCGACGCAGGAGACTTCGACCACGTGTGGGAAGTCACAGGCGTCGACCGCGACTCAGTCGAGACGGGCTCCGACTCCATCGATTCGGACGATGAGGCGACCATAGAGCTCACAGACCTGGTCTCAGGCGCACAGGTAGAAGTAGACCTCGATGCGGCTTCCAGCGACGGTTCGTTCGGATCCAACGACGACACCGACTACTACGCTGGAACTGAGATCATCGACGGACAGACCTACAACTTCGTCCTTGAAGGAGACGACTCAGGCGACGACGCCAACTCCTTCGACTCAGACGGAGAGGCAGAGTTCGTCATGACCTGGGACAGCGGAGCAACAGAACCGTCCACAGGAACCAGTGCAGGCGCAATCGGCTCTGCAACCGACACAGGAACAAGGACAACCCTGTACGCGGCTTCTGACACCGACACCGGTGCATCAGTCGCGTTCGTACAGGACGAGACCTACGCCAGCGGCGTATCCGCAGGCGACGACGACGGTGGAAGCGATTCGGTAGAGACCGACGTCTACACCGAGACAGTGGAGCTGCCGTCAACCGAATCCACCGACTCGCAGAGAGTCGATGTCAGCGTTGATGAGTCCAGCGACGGTGGAGCAACAGCAAACGACGCTCAGTACACACTGAACGTCGACACCGACCAGGACGGAACCGACGATGTATCCGTCTCAACAGCTTCACAAGACGGTCAGGCGGTCATGGACGTCCGCGTAGGCGGAGCTGTCTACGACTTCCACATCGACGACACCGGACAGGCGACGATTGACCTGTCTGTAGGTCTCGACGACGATCAGGACGCCTCGACACAGGGCGGCTCTGGATCGGGACTCAGCACGTTCACGCCTTCAGCAGCCGTCTTCGAGCCTGAGGACGACAACGACAACGAGCAGGCTTACGTCGTCACACCAGGCAACGACGGTTCGGCTCAGGACAGCGAAGTGGAGATCGACGGTGACGACAGTGCGGGTAGCATCACCTATCCGAGCACCACATCCCCACAGAGGACCCTGGAGAGCGACGACGATGTCAACACAAGGGTTGACGTCTTCGGAGCCTACGTCGAGCACGACACGGACAACCAGGGAAGCTTCGACATGTGGATTCCGAGCGGACAGTCCACAGCCGGTGCCGCTTTCACGAGCGACGCTGGTGAACTGACCGCTTCCGGAGCAAGTTCCGGTGGTTCGGTCACGACTCAGACGCCGACGGGTTGGCCTGATGCTGCTGCGCTTGACA